>DATIBN010000213.1:0-4695 GCA_035457525.1 Thermoanaerobaculia bacterium
GGATCTTCAAGGGCGAAGTCCTGGCGAAACGGGAGGCTTCCGAAGCCGCCCCGGTCCCGGGCCGCCCCGCGTAGAGGCTCGACATGCTCGTACCGAAGCGCGTCAAGCACAGGAAGCAGATGCGCGGCCGCCGGAAGGGCAAGGCCTACTCCGGCTCGACCGTCGCGTTCGGGGAATACGGACTGCAGTCGCTCGAGGCGGCGTGGATCACGAACCGCCAGATCGAGGCGGCGCGCGTCGCCATCACGCGCTTCATCAAGCGCGGCGGCAAGATGTGGATCCGGATCTTCCCGGACAAGCCGGTGACGGTGAAGCCGGCCGAGACGCGAATGGGAAAAGGTAAGGGCGCCCCGGAGTTCTGGGTCGCCGTCGTGAAGCCCGGACGGGTCCTCTTCGAGCTGGAAGGGATCAGCGGAGACCTCGCGAAGAAGGCCATGCGCCTGGGCGCGAGCAAGCTGCCGATCAAGACCAAGTTCGTCGAGCGGCACGATCTGGCGGGAGGCTGAGATGCGGGAGCTGAAGGCGGAGCGGATCCGCGAGCTGAACGAGGAGGAGATCCTCACGAAGATCCGTGAGATCACGGAGGAGATGTTCAACCTCCGGTTCCGGAACTCGATGCGGCAGCTCCAGAATCCGCTCTCGATCCGGGAGAAGCGGCGCGACATCGCGCGGCTTCAGACGCTGTTGACCGAGCGCCGGAAGGGCATTCGCGCCTCCGCCGGCAAGAAGGGAAAGGCCTAGGCCGTGGCGGAAACCAGCGGTACGGAGCGCGGCAAGCGGAAGGTCCTGACCGGGACGGTGGTGAGCGACAAGATGGAGAAGACGGCCGTCGTGTCGATCGAGCGCCTGGTCAAGCACGCGACGTACGGCAAGTACGTCCGCCGTCGCAACAAGTTCAAGGTTCACGACGAGAAGAACGAGTGCAAGATCGGGGACGTCATCCGGTTCATGGAGACGCGCCCGCTGAGCAAGGACAAACGCTGGCGGCTCGTCGACTTCGTCCAGCGCGCGGAGCGCTAGGAACGGAGGGACGGGGGAGCCATGGTACAGCCACGCAGCATCATCGCGATCTCGGACAACTCCGGCGCGCGCGTCGCGCGCGTCGTGAAGGTGCTCGGGGGAACCCGGAAGCGGTACGGGCGTCTGGGCGACGTGATCGTCGTCTCGATCCAGGACGCGCTGCCGGGGGCCGCCGTGAAGAAGGGGGACGTCCACAAGGCGGTGCTCATCCGCACCGTCAAGGAGGTCCGGCGCAGGGACGGGAGCTACATCCGCTTCGACCAGAACGCGGCCGTCCTCATCGACGACCAGAAGGAGCCCAAGGGAACGCGCATCTTCGGCCCCGTGGCGCGCGAGCTGCGCGAACGGGAGTTCATGAAGATCATCTCGCTGGCTCCGGAAGTGATCTGAGGAAGAGATGAATTTCAGGAAGAACGACGACGTGATCGTGATCGCCGGGGACGACCGGGGCAAGACCGGACGCGTGCTGAAGGTCCTGCGCGACAAGGACCGGCTGATCGTCGAGAAGGTGAATTTCGTGAAGCGGCACACGAAGCCCCGCGGCACGGGGCGCCAGGGCGGGATCCTCGAGAAGGAGGCTCCGGTGCACGTCTCGAACGTGATGCACCTCTGCCCCAAGTGCCAGACCGGTGTGCGCGTGACCGTGAAGCTCGCTTCCGACGGGAAGCGTGAACGCTACTGCGCTCGCTGCGGCGAGACGATCCCGAGGAAGATCTGATGGCCGACGAGAAGGACAAGAAGGACGCCAAGGCGAAGGGCGAGGGCAAGGCGAAGGACGCGAAGCCGAAGGGCGACGCGGCCCAAGGCGGCGGGAAGAAGAAGGGCAAGGAGAAGGGCGCCGACAAGGCCGCGGGACCGGCGGTCGGTGAGGCCGAGGCCCCGGCCCGGGTCCCCCGCCTCAAGGAGCACTACGCGAACGCGGTGCTCCCCGAGCTCATGAAGCGCTTCAACTACTCGAATTCGATGCAGGCGCCCCGCTTCACCAAGATCGTGGTCAACATGGGCGTGGGCGACGCGCTCCAGAACATCAAGGCGCTCGACACGGCCGCGGCCGAGCTGACGACGATCACGGGCCAGAAGGCCTCGATCCGGAAGGCGCGGAAGTCGATCGCGAATTTCAAGCTCCGCGAGGGGCAGCCCATCGGCTGCATGGTCACCCTGCGCGGGGCGCGGATGTACGAGTTCTACGACCGCCTGGTGAACGTGGCGCTGCCGCGAATTCGCGACTTCCGCGGCGTTCCGACGCGGTCGTTCGACGGCCGGGGCAACTACACGCTCGGGCTGACGGAGCAGATCATCTTCCCGGAGATCAACTATGACCGGGTGGATAAGATCCGGGGGATGGACGTCACCGTCGTCACCTCGGCGCGCACCGACGAAGAAGGGCAGGAGCTCTTGCGGCTCATGAACATGCCCTTCCGTCAGCGATAGGAATCCGGAGGAAGCGTGGCCAAGAAGTCGATCGTCGAGAAGTGGAAGCGGACGCCCAAGTTCAAGGTGCGCCGCTACAACCGCTGCCACCGGTGCGGCCGTCCCCGCGCGTTCCTGCGGGATTTCGGGCTCTGCCGCATCTGCTTCCGGGAGCTGGCGCTCATGGGCCAGATTCCGGGCGTGGTGAAGGCGAGCTGGTAAGCCGAACGGGGCCTGGACCCCGCGTGAAGGGAGAACATGTCGGTTAGCGATCCCATTGCGGACCTGTTGACCAGCATCCGCAACGCCTGCAAGGCGAAGCACAAGAAGGTCGACGTCCCGGCATCCCGGATGAAGGCCGAGGTCGTGCGCGTCCTCCTCCGGGAGAAGTACATCAACAACTACAAGTCCATCGACGACAAGAAGCGGGGCATCCTTCGCATCTACCTGAAGTACGACCAGAAGGAGCGTCCCGTCATCCAGGGCATCGAGCGCATGAGCAAGCCCGGCCGCCGGCTCTACATCCGGCACCACGAGGTCCCGAAGGTGCAGGGCGGCCTCGGGACGGCGCTCGTCTCGACGTCCTCGGGAATCATGACCGACCAGGAGGCGCGTGAAGAGAGACTCGGTGGCGAGTATCTCTGTCGCGTGTGGTAGGAGCCGACATGCCGTCTCGCGTAGGTAAGAGGCCCATCGACATCCCGTCCGGCGTGCAGGTCACGCGCGACGGAAGCTCGGTGAAGGTGAAGGGACCGAAGGGGGAGATGTCGTTCACGGTGGCGCACGGCGTCGACGTGGCGGTGGAGCCCAAGGTGATCACGGTGACCCAGGTGGGGGGCGGCAAGCAGGCGCTCGCGCTCCACGGGACGACCCGCGCGGTGCTCGCGAACATGGTCACGGGCGTCACGACGGGATTCAGCAAGTCGCTCGAGATCACGGGCACGGGGTACCGGGCGCAGTTGAGCGGGCAGAAGCTGACGCTTCAGCTCGGCTACTCGCACCCGATCGAGTTCGAGCCGCCGGCCGGGATCACGATCCAGGTCGAGAGCCCGACCAAGCTCACGGTGAGCGGCTTCGACAAGAGCCTCGTGGGACAGGTCGCGGCGAACATCCGCGGGTATCGCCCGCCCGAGCCGTACAAGGCGAAGGGGATCAAGTACGCGGGCGAGTACATCCGGCGCAAGGCGGGCAAGGCCGCCGGCGGGAAGACGGCCTAGTCCGGGCCGCCGACCGCTAGGAATCGGAAGGAACGATGAAATCCAAAGCGACACCCAGGCTCGAAGGACGGAAGCGGCGTCATCTGCGGATCCGCGCGAAGGTGAGCGGCTCGGCGGAGCGTCCGCGTCTCACGGTCTATCGCAGCCTGAACCACATCTACGCGCAGCTGGTCGACGATCTCTCCGGCCGCACCCTCCTCTCCGTTTCCTCGCGGGACGCGACCCTCGTCGCGGACGTGAAGGGAACGAAGGGCAAGGTCGCCGCGGGGAAGCTGGTCGGCAAAGCGCTGGCCGCCCGCGCCAAGGAGAAGGGGATCGACCGGGTCTGCTTCGACCGTGGCGGATACCTCTATCACGGCCGCGTCAAGGCGGTCGCCGACGGCGCCCGTGAGGGCGGTCTGACCTTCTAGGAGAGCTCATGGCCCACCCAGGTGGAATGCGTGGCCGCTCGATGCAGCAGACGGATTCCGAATTCATCGAGCGCGTCATTCACGTGAACCGCGTCGCCAAGGTCGTGAAGGGCGGACGCCGCTTCAGCTTCAACGCCATCGTCGCCGTCGGGGACGGCAAGGGGAAGGTGGGGGTCGGCCTCGGGAAGGCGAACGAGGTCGCCGACGCCATCCGCAAGGCGGGCGAGGCCGCGAAGAAGCGGATGTTCGAAGTGCCGCTCCGCCGCACCACGATCCCGCACGAGGTCACGGGCCGCTTCGGAGCCGGGCGCGTGTTCCTGAAGCCCGCCACGGCCGGAACCGGCGTCATCGCCGGCGGCGCGATCCGCGCCGTCCTCGAGGCGGCCGGCATCCAGGACGTGCTCACGAAGTCCCTGGGTTCGGGCAATCCGCACAACGTGGTGAAGGCCACGGTCGCGGGCCTTCAGGGCCTCCGCAAGGCGAGCGACGTCGCGGCGCTGCGCGGGAAGACCGTGGACGAGCTCCTGGGAATCCGTCGCAAGGTGAACGGCGATGCCGCGCATTAAGATCACGCAGGAGAAGAGCAAGATCCGGACGCTCCTGAAGCACCGGCGGACGCTCCAGGCGCTCGGCCTGCG
>DATIBN010000214.1:0-7074 GCA_035457525.1 Thermoanaerobaculia bacterium
CGGACAGCGCGATGCTCTCGGAAAAGTCGAGCCAGGTGAGATCCGCTTCCCGCGAAGCTCCCGGCGGCAGGCACATCATCGTCGTCGGCCAGTCGTCGCTCCGCATGAGGACGCGCCCGTCGCGGCCGATATCCTCGACGATGGTGATCTGCGGCGACCGCGACACGACCCGATGGGCTCCGGAGACCGTGACCGCGTGCAGGTCGACGACGCCGATCTTGTTGCCGAGCTCGCGGGCCGAAAACCAGATTTCGCCCGTGACCGGATGCCAGGCGAGAGAGGTCGCGTACTCCCAGCCTTCCGAAAGAATCTTCACCTTGCCGGCCAGGTCCACGACGGCGATCGCCTCCTGGCGGGGGTCGTGCCGAATGAATGCGATCGAGCTTCCGTCGGGGGAGAACCTCGGATAGCGGACGGACGCGCCGCCGGTCGCCGGCACGAGGACTTTTCCGATCGGGAATTCGAGCTGCCCGTGTCGGACGACCGCGAGACGCTCCGAGTCCGGAGCCCACGCCGCGTCGGCGTCGGAAACCGAGAGCATGGGCGACGTTTCGATCTCCGCGAGCTCTCGCGGAGCTCCTCCCGCGAGCGACACCTCGGCGATAACTCCCTTCTGGTATCCGCGTGGCAGCACGATCGCGAGCGTTCCGGTGCTCGAGATCGAGGCGAGGTTCGCGCTCGGGAGGGGAAGGGCCGTGGACTCGGTCGAGTCCACGCGCGTCGTGTAGAGCTGCGCCGGATTCCCGTGCCAGGCGGCCGCGTAGACGATCGTCTGTCCGTCGGGCGCGAAGCGCGCCCCGCCGATGGATCCCCGCTGGAACGTCAGGGGACGGTAGGTGGGAGGACCGGCGCGCGGCTTTCGAGTTGCAACGATGCCGATGATGGCGCCGGCTGCGAGAACGGCGGCGGCTGCGAGGATCAGGCCCCGCCGGCTGATACGTTTCGGCGCCTGCGCGGCGATCGCCGCTCCGGAAAGGCTCGCCTCCGAGGCGCTGTCCCGAAGTCGCGCCAGATCGCGAGCCAGGTCCTTCGTCGAGGCGTAGCGCTCCTCCGGGTCCTTGGCGAGGCACCTCTCGGCGATCCAGCGCAGCGGAGGGGGCGTCGCGGGCGCGGCGGTCGCCAGCGGCTCCGGCTCGTCGCGGATGATCGCCGTCAGAGTCTCGGGTGCGCTCGCGCGGGAGAAGGCGCGCTTGCCGGTCGCCATCTCGTAGAGGATCGACCCGAACGAGAACTGGTCCGAGCGGAAGTCGAGAGTGCCGCCCAACGCCTGTTCGGGCGACATGTAACCGACCGTCCCCATCACGACTCCCGCCTCCGTTCCGAGTGAGGCGGTGGGCGATTGGGTGAGCTCGCCGCTCTCCGGGGACGGTCCGGTGAGCTTCGCGAGGCCGAAGTCGAGGATCTTGACGATCCCTTCCCGGGTCACCATCACGTTCTCGGGCTTCAGGTCCCGATGCACGATTCCTCGGGCATGGGCCTGGGCCAGGCCTTCGGCCACCTGCGTGGCGTAAGGGAGCAGTTTCCTCAACGGAATCGGTCCGACGGCGAGGAGTGCCCGCAGCGTTTCGCCTTCGACGCGCTCCATGGCGATCCACGAGACGCCTTCGGACGATCCGAGGTCGTAGACCGTGACGATGTTCGGATGGTTGAGAGATGAGGCGGAGCGGGCTTCCCTCTCGAAACGTCTCAGGCGCTCGGAGTCCGCAGCGAGCGCGGCCGGCAGAACCTTGATCGCGGCATCGCGACCGAGCCGCGAGTCCCGGGCCCGATAGACCTCGCCCATCCCCCCGGCGCCGATCGGCGACAGGATCTCGTACGGGCCGAGGCGCGTTCCCGCGGCGAGGGTCACGGCTTACCTCCGCTGATCCGGTGGACTGGGAGAACTATAGGGCCGTCGTCGCGACAATAGGATGAACAGCAAATGAACGTCACGGGTTCGCTCCCGCTTCACGTCGAGGACTACGCCCGTCTGCCCGACGATCGCCGCTACGCGGTCCGAGTGGTTCTGTCGGAATGAGGGTCGCGCGCGTCTTCGGATTTTCTCGAGAGGGCCTTCCCGGCCCCCGATTCGTCCCGGCGCGGCCCGATGAAGCCCGGGCTCCTGTATAAGCGCCTCATGCGACGAGCCTCGATCGCCCCCGCGTTTCTTGCCGCCGTCGCGTTGCAGCTCGGGCCGGCGCGCCGCGTCACGAACGTCAAGGACGCCTACCCGATGCTCTCCCCGGACGGCGCGCGGCTGCTCTTCCAGTCCGACCGCAGCGGCGATTGGGAGATCTACACGGCCAGGCCCGACGGCACGGACCTCGTGCGGCTGACGACGAGCCCGGGCGCCGACGCCGGCCCGGTCTGGTCGCCCGACGGGAAGCGCATCGTCTTCGCCTCGGAGCGGGACGCGGGCGACTCCGAGATCTACGTCATGAACGCGGACGGGTCGGGCGTGCGCCGGCTCACGAAGCAGCCCGGGGACGACTCGCACCCGCACTGGTCGCCGGACGGCTCGCGCATCGTGTTCAACTCGGCGCGCACGACTCCCGACCTCAAGGCCGACTGGTCCACGCAGTTCCACGAGATCTTCACGATGGCGGCCGACGGGTCCGACGTCCGGCAGGTGACGCGCTTCCAGACCGTCAGCACGTATCCGTCGTTCTCTCCGGACGGAAAGAGGATCGTCTTTCGCCGCGTGACCAACGACCAGGGGCGGCTCTGGGACCTGACGACGGTACCGCGCAACTCCGAGGTCTTCGTCATCGACGTCGACGGCTCCAAACCGGTGAACCTGACCAACAACGCGGCCTACGACGGGTGGCCGGCGTGGTCGCCCGACGGCGCGAAGGTCGTGTTTTCCTCCAACCGGGCCGGCCCGGCGAACATCGGGCAGCTCTACGCGGTCGACGCCGGGGGCGGCAGCGCTCAGAAGCTCACCGAGGGTCCGGGCTCCTTCGTCCAGCCGAGCTGGTCGCGCGACGGCAAGCTCATCCATGCGCACCAGCACTGGGAGACCGAGGAGTTCGGCAGCGTGGTGGTCTTCGAAGTTCGTTGACGAGCCATGTGGCAAGTGGAGACCTGACCCTCCATGTGGCAAGTGGAGACCTGACCCCCATGTAGTGCATTGGCATCACAGAGGGTCGAGGGGCCGCCCGATAGCGTCGGGCCCGAAAGGACCCCACGACCATGAGACCCTTCCGCGCCCTCGCCTCGATGGCGGCGTTGTCACTGCTCGTTCCCGCCGCCCTCGGTCAGACGCAGACGCCCTTTCCCGGCAGCGCCATTCCGCAGTTCGCCCAGCCGCTGCCGACTCTGTCCGTCGCGGGCGGTTCGATCGCGACGGTGTTCGGCAACGCGCCGCTCACGATCCGCATGTGCGAGTTCGACGCGAAGGTCCTGCCGCCCGGCACTTTCGCGCCCGGCGCGCAGCCGCAGACCCGCGTCTGGGGATACGTCGAGGGAAGCGCGTGCCCGAAGATGATGCGTGACACGTACACGGGCCCCGTGATCGTCAACGTGCGCGGCACGCCGACGCCCATCACGTACGTCAACGAGCTCGGCTCGACGGCGACGACGGGCGTGCTCGCATACAAGAACTCGGTCGATCAGACGCTGCACTGGGCGGACCCGTTCCACGAGATGTGCGAGACGTCCGACGAGCCGCCCGAGCCGGGAAGCATCTGCGCGCAGAACTACTCGGGACCGATCCCGGCCGTCACTCACCTGCACGGCGGCGAGGTGCCGCCGGAGCTCGACGGAGGACCCGACTCCTGGTTCACGAGCGACGGCCTCCATCAGGGCCACGCGTACTACTCGTTCGCCGGCGCCGCCGGGAACGAGGCGATCTACCGGTATCCCAACGTCCAGGAGGCCGCGCCGATCTGGTTCCACGACCACACCCTCGGCGCGACGCGGTTGAACGTGTACGCGGGCCTGGCGGGCGGCTACCTGATCGTCGACCCGAACCTGCAACTCCCGGCGAATCTGCCGGGTCCCGCGGAGATCGTTCCTCTCGTGCTCCAGGACCGCATGTTCGACACGAACGGGCAGCTCTACTTCCCGGGCAACGACGCGAACGGCGTCTTCACGCCCAACCCCGACCACCCCTACTGGGTCCCGGAGTTCGTGGGCGACACGATCGTCGTCAACGGCAAGGCGTGGCCGTATCTCGAGGTCCAGCCGAAGCGCTACCGCTTCCTGTTCCTGAACGGATCGAACGCGCGGACCTACGAGGTGTTCCTGCCGGTGCCCATCTGGGTGATCGGAAGCGACGGCGGTTATCTCGATTCGCCCGCTCGCGTCACGAAGCTCGTGATCATGCCGGGCGAGCGCTACGACGTCATCATCGACTTCGCCGGGCTCGCCGGCGAAAACGTGACGCTGCGCAACACGGCGAAGACGCCGTATCCCAACGGAGAAGCGGCCAAGGGAAACACGGTCGGACGCATCCTGCAGTTCCGCGTGGGACCGGGGCCGGCCGCCGACACGAGCTACGACCCGGCGGGCGGGACGCCGCTCCGGACGGGCGCTCAGAAGATCGTGCGACTCGCGAATCCGGCGGCCGGCGCGGTTGCGGCGGGCGTGACCGTGGACAAGACCCGTCTACTCACCTTGAACGAATCGATGAAGATGCCGTCGGTCGCAATCAATCCGGTCAACGGAGAGCTGACCGAGTACGAAGGCGGCCCACTGGAGGTCCTCGTCAACAACACCGCCTACACGGGCGAATTCGTACGCCCCTATGCGGACTTCACGCCGATCACGGTGAACGGCCAGACCACGTACTACTCCGAGCTGCCCGAAGAGGGCTCGACCGAGGTCTGGGAGATCGTCAACCTGACCGCCGACGCCCACCCGATTCACCTGCACCTCGTGCAGTTCCAGCTCGTCAACCGCCAGGCTTTCGACCTCCGCCGATACAACGAGGTCTACGAGGCGGCGTTCCCCTCGGGTTCGTACCAGCCCGAGTTCGGCCCGCCGCTCGACTACCGGGCCGCGAACAACGAGCTGTCCGGCGGCAAGGACGGCGGCAACCCGGACGTGTCGCCCTATCTCCGCGGGCCGGTCCGGCCGCCCGCGGCGAAGGAGTCGGGCTGGAAGGACACCTTCCTGGTTCCACCCGGCATGGTGACGCGGTTCATCGTGCGATGGGCGCCGACCGAGCTGCCCGTCACGGCGGCGGCGGCGAACCGGCACTATCCGTTCGATCCGAACGGCGCGACGATGCACGGCTACGTCTGGCACTGCCACATCATCGATCACGAGGACCAGGAGATGATGCGGCCGCACTCCGTGCAGTTGAACCCGGACGCGCCGGCTCCGGCAGCGAGAACCTTGAGGAGGGGGATCGAGTACTGAACGCCGGCGCTCCCTGACCTCGACCCCCTCACCCTGACCCTCTCCCCCGTCACCGGGGGAGAGGGGATGTTCCGCAGTTCTCCCTCTCCCCGCTTGCGGGGACAGGGTTGGGGTGAGGGGCGGACGTCTAGAGGCCGTCCGCTCGATTCCGGGCTGATCCCTCTTTGAGGGGCGGCCGTCCCGCGGCGTTGGCTGTTTCCCGCCTTCGCGATATAGTTGCGCGATGCAACTAAATGAGAGGCGCCGGAGGGACGTGGCCCGGGACGCGGACGACTTCTCCGAAGCGCTCGAGGACCTCGCCCGCGCCTACCAGCTCCAGGACCCGCGGCAGACGTGCTCCTACGGAATCAACCTGACGGAGTGTTACGCGCTCGAGGCGGTTGCGCGGGACGGACCGCTCACGATCAACGAGATCGCAACGCGGCTCTCGCTCGACAAGGCGACCGCGAGCCGCGCCGTGCAGTCGCTCGGGGAAAAGCGCTACGTCCGCCGCCGAGTCCATCCCGACGACTCCCGGGCGCTCCAGGTCGACGCGACCGCGGCGGGAGAGCGGCTCTACGAGCGCATCCACGCGGCCGGACGCGCTCTCCATCGCCGCGTCCTCGAGCGTTTCTCGCCGGAGGTGCGGCGGGCCGCGACGTTGCTCCTTCGACAGATCGCCGACGCCGAGACGGCGTGCGCCCGGGCAGGGAGCTGCACGCCATGCTGATCCGCGTCTCTCCCCCGTGGTCGATCCCGGAACGCGATGCGACGCCGGAAAAAGTCTTCGAGGATCGCCGCGCCTTCCTCCAGAAGCTGGGACTGGCCGCGATCGGCACGTCGCTGCCCGCGCCCCGCAAAAATGCGCCGCGCATCCCCACAGGGGATCTCTACCCCGCCAAACGCAACGAGAAGTACGCGCTCGACCGGCCGGTGACGGCGGAGAACGTCGCCTCGCGGTCGAACATCTTCGACGAGTTCGGCCAGGAGCGCGGACAGATCTGGAAGATCGCGAAAGATTTCCGCTCGCGGCCGTGGGAGATCCACGTTGGAGGCGCGGTGACGAAGCCGCTGCGCCTCGACGTCGACGAGCTGATTCGAAAGATGGGTATCGAGGAGCGGCTCTACCGGTTCCGTTGCGTCGAGGCGTGGTCGATGGCGGTCCCGTGGACCGGTTTCCCGTTCCAGCGGTTCCTCGACTTCGTGGCGCCGCTCGCGAAGGCGCGGTACGTGCGGATGGTCACGGCCGCGCGGCCGGCCGAGATGCCGGGCTGGTACCAGACGCGGCGCGTCTTCCCGTACTACGAGGCCCTGTCGGTCGCGGAGGCCTCGAACGAGCTCGCGTTCCTGGCGACCGGCATCTACGGGCACCCGCTGCCGAACCAGCACGGCGCGCCGCTGCGGTTGATCGTGCCGTGGAAGTACGGGCTGAAGGGGATCAAGTCGATCGTCGCGTTCCAGCTCACGCAGGAGAAGCCGGGTACGTTCTGGAACGAGCTCTCGCCGGCGAATTACTCGTTCGAGTCCAACGTCGACCCGTCGAGCCCGAACCAGGGGGAAGAGGTCGTCCTCGGCACCGACGAGGTGCGAAAGACGCTGCCGTACAACGGCTACGGCGAGTCCGTGGCGGGGCTGTACGGGTAGAGAGCCCCCTCACCCTGACCCTCCCCCCCGTCACCGGGGGAGAGGGAATTCGGCGTACTCCCTCTCCCCGCTTGCGGGAATGTCCGGCGTACTCCCTCTCCCCGCTTG
>DATIBN010000215.1:0-5221 GCA_035457525.1 Thermoanaerobaculia bacterium
AGTCCGCGCGCCGACTCCGCGATGAGCTCTTCGAGCGCGGGCCGGTCCTCCAGCGCCGCCTTTCTCAGAGAGTAGTCACTCACTCCGGGTGCCGGCCGTCGCGATTCAAGAATTCCTCCAGATCTCGCACGAACTCCTCGGGTCGTTCCCAGTGCAACGCATGACCCGTCTCGGGATAGAGCTTCAGCACCGCGCCCCGCACGCCGGACTCGATCGCTTCCTGCTCCGAGCGCGAAAAGATCGAGTCCCGGTCGCCCGAGAGGGCGAGCGTCCGCGCCTGGATTTCACCGAGCGGAGCTGTCGCGTCGGACGCGACCATCCCCGCCACAGCCGCGTGCCAGACGTACGCCGGCAGTCGCAAACTTTCCTGGATCGCCCGTTCCATGAACGCTTCCGGCACGGGATGGAAGACGGTGCTGACCTGGAAATCCCGCGCGAACTTCTCCGGAACCGGGTCGCTCAGAGCGTTGACCGCGCGCTGGAGCTCGAACATGACGTCGTTGCGGCAACTTGCCGCCGACCCGACGAGCACGAGACCGGCCACACGATCCGGAGCCCTCGCGGCGGCGTGCTGCGCGACGAAGCTGCCCATCGAATGGCCGACGATCGTCGCCTTTCGGAGCCCTTTGGCGTCCATGAATGCGAGCACATCTCCCGCGAGGTCGGGCATGCCGTATCCGCCAGGGGGCCGGTCGGACTCGCCATGACCACGCTGGTCCAGAGCGAAGACGCGGTGCCTGCGATTCATCAGCTCGAGGACGCGACTGAAGGAGAACCACGAGTCCGAGGTTCCGTGGAGCAGGATGATCGGCTCTCCCGCGGGCTCCCCCTGTTCGCCGTAATGGAGACGAACGCCGGTGGCGAGCGAAACGGTGGAAAAGCGCGGCGTGGTCACAAGACCCCTCCTACAATGATCACAACCACTGCCGCAGCTGCTCGGCCGTGGCATTACCCCCGGACAGAACCGTGGCGACGAGCTGGCCGCGGAATCGATCGCGATGGGCCATGACGGCCGCCAGCCCTGCGGCCCCCGCCGGCTCGAGGACGACGCCGAGGTCGGAGTGGGCGCGCCGGATGGCCGAAACGATCGCGCGATCGTCCACGAGAAGGATGTCGTCGACCACTCCGGTGATGTCGGAGAGCGCCTCCGGGAACGGGCTCGTCACCGCGATCCCGTCGGCGATCGTCTGCGCGGGCAGCTCGCGGACCGCCCCCGCATGCCATGAACGTTCCATCGCGGGTGCGCCGCTCGCGCACACGCCGACCATCCCCGTCCCGGAACTGTGCGCCTTCACCCAGCGCGCGACCCCGGCCAGCAGCGCGCCGTCGCCGAGCGGGACGACGACCGTGTCGAGCGACTCGGGCCACCGCACGAGCTCGATCCCGATCGTCCCGGCGCCCTCCGCGATTTCCACGTCGCGGCCGTCCTCGACCATCCGCGCGCCGGTCGCCGCCGCGAACTCCTTCGCCGTCGCGTGCGCCTCGTCGAAGCCCGCTCCGACCTGCCGCACCTCCGCGCCGAGCGCGCGCATGCGCTCGACCTTCAGAGGATTGGCGGCCGTCGACGTGAAGACCGTGATCGGCAGCCCGCGCTTTCGCGCCGACCACGCCATCCCCTGCCCGAAGTTTCCGGCGGTCGCACAGACGAGTCGCGGTCGTCCCTCGAGAGACGCCATGAGGAACTCGGTCCCGCGGGCCTTGAACGACCGGATCGGATTCATCGTCTCGACCTTCACGACGATCCTGCAGTCGAGATCCCTGCCGAGCGCCTCCGCGAGGAACTGCGGCGAGTCGAGGAAGACCGGGTCGATCACGGTCGCGGCCCGCGCGATCCGCTCGAGCGAGAGCCGACGGGTCTCCGTCACTCCGACTGCGGCCAGTCGCCGAGGAGCTTGCGGAGGAGAACGAGCTGGCCGACGTGGTACGAGTTGTGATCTGCGACCAGCACGAGCTCGCGCAGGTAGGTCTGTCCGGAGCCGTGAGGGATCGGGGCGAAGAGGTCGGCCTCCGAATCGGCGGCCAGCGCCTTCAACGCGTCCCGGTCGCGTCGGAACGCGGCGAGGCTGTGATCCCACGCGGCGTCGGTCGGCGGCGAAACGTCCGCCGGCCAGTAGTCCTGGAACCTCATCTCGACGTATTCCGGATTGCGGCAGAACTCCAGGATGTCCCACTGGCAGATGCGCATGTGCTCGAGCAGTTGCCAGGGTGAGTGCGGCGCTCCCTCCGGCCGCGCGCCCCGGGAAGCCGGCGGGATCCCGCCGACCGCGTGGTCGAAGGAGACGTGCGCGTCCTCCCAGTCGAGGAGCTTCGAAAGCAGAACGCGAAGCGCGTCGTCCCGGTCCATGGGACGACCGCTATTTCTTCCCGACCTGGTGGACGACGTAGACCCGGCTCACCACGTCCTCCTCGATCAGGGGCCGCAGCTTGGCGAGGATGTCCTGCCGCTCCTCGGACTTCATGTAGGCGTCGAGGTCCTTGCGGTCCGCCCAGACGGCCACGGAGCCGCGTTCCCCGCTCACCGGATCGATGTAGAACTTGACCCACTTCAGGCCCTTCATCCCGGCGTAGACGCCCGTGATCTCCTCGTCCGTGACCTTCGAAACCTCCGCGTTCCGGCCGAACTTCGCCTTGTAGCTGGTGATCCGGATGACTTCCTCCGCGAGCCCGCGCTCCGGCAGGATCATCAGGATCAGGGCAGCGGCGGCAACGGCGAGACCGATCCGCGGCAGAGCTCGGCTCCGCTTGCGCATGCGCGTTTCCTCCTCGTGCCGCCTATCGTACTAACCCGACGGGACGAGGATGAAGTCGATTCCGTGCTCGGCGCAGAACGCCTTGAAGTCCTCCAGGTCCGCGTCCGAGGAGAGGAGAGGCTCTCCTCCGATTCGCACGCAGCCGGGGCTCCACTTGAGCGTCGTGCCGCGGGGGCGCGACGCCAGGAAGTCCTTCAGGCCCGCCACCGTTTTGAAGCCGCTGTGACCGATGACGAAGACGAACTCCGTCTCCGGGGTCTCGAAGATGGCGACAAGGTGGAGCTCGTAGACCGGCGGCGGGTCTGCGGACTGCGCCGGGAGGACGCCGCCCGTCAGAGCCAGCACGACGAGGATTCCCGGGATCGCACGCATGCCGGTTTGGACACCGGAACCGCCGGGATGTTTCCTCGAATCGCCGAATTAGGATTGCGCCCATGATCGGACGACCCGAGCGAACCGAAGCCGAGCCCTACTACTTCCGCTACATCGACCAGGTCCCGGGCGACGACGTCCTGGCCGTGCTGGCTTCGCAGCTGGAGGAGGTGCCGGAATCTCTTTCCGGCGTCTCGGAGGAAAGGTCGCTTCACCGGTACGGTCCGGACAAATGGACGATGCGGCAGGTGCTGAACCACGTGAACGACTGCGAGCGCCTCTTCGGGGCGCGCGCCTTCTGGTTCGCGCGCGGCTTCGACAGCCCGCTTCCGAGCTTCGACCAGATTGTCAGCGCCGCCGCCGCCGGAGCCGACGATGTCCCGTGGGCCCGACACGTCGAGGAGTTCCGCGCGGTCCGGCGCGCCACGCTCTCCTTCTTCGGCAACCTGCCGGCCGGGGCCTGGACGAGGACCGGGATCGCGAGCGGCTACGTCTTCTCCGTGCGCGCTCTGGCATGGATCGCCGCCGGCCACACGACCCACCACGTCGGCATCCTGCGGGACCGGTACCGCTAGCTTTCGGCGCTCACTCCTGCGAGTCACCGCAGTTGCTGCACGCGTAGAGCTTCTTCGAGTTCGACGCGCCGCACCGGGGGCAGGTCCAGAACTCCGCCGAAAGGCCCGGCGACGTCGTGCGGGGTCTCGAAGCCTTTGCTTCGCAATTCACACACCGGGCGGCTTCCTGCGGAATGAGCTGCTCTCCGCAGGACGGACACTTCTTCAGCGGCCGTGCCTGCGCGGGGACGACCGCCGGCGCCTTCCGGGAGCTCACGGAGAAGGCGAGGAGAAGCCCAAACGGCCCGAGCAGGACGCCCAGAAAGAACCAGCCGCAGCCGCTTCTTCCCTTCTTCCGGGCAACGAAGGCGCTGACGATTCCGAAGACCAGCCACGCGAGGATCCCGATTTCCACGACGGACTCATCCTACGACGGCGGTCGCCTCCGGGCCGATTTCGCAGCGTGCTCCGCGATCCGCGTCTTCACCAGCTTCCGGACGAGTGTCGCCGGCAACGGACGGTTCGGCGGAAAGCGGATCGTCCCCTTGCTCGTGTCGTAGGCCGCGAGCTCCCTCCGGTGGGCCTCGATGGGGTGAGAGCCGGGGTAGAAGGCGCAGTGCCTCGCGGCCGCCCCGAAGCCCACGAGCATTTTTCCATCCACTCGGAACGCCGGGATCCCGTAGCTGATGACCTCCTCCGCTCCCGGCGCGGCAGCCTGGATGTCCTTCCGAAGTTTCTCGAGCGCCGCCCGCTTCTCGCTGCTCAGGGGCCGAAGGTATTCGCCGATGTTCCGAGGCTTTGCGGACATGGCCATACGCTCCTCGAAAACGCCTTCGTCAACTCACCAGACCCCGGGATGGTTCAGCTCCGAGGCGTCTCCGTGTAGGAGATGATCTGCCACTTGCCTCCGCGATTGACCCAGACTTCGGTGGCGTGGACGGGCACGAACGCCTTTCCATCGTAGGAACCTTTGAGGTCGCAGCTGTACCGGAGAATGCCCACGTCTTTCGTCACCCACGTGACTTTGGGCTCGTCGATGGAGTAGGCCTCGATGGTGAGCTTCGCGATGGTGTCGATGTCCTGCTGGAGATTGGAAGGTCCGGTCACGGTGTTGGACGCGTACTCCGGGGCCGTGTGCGCCTTGATTGCCGCGACGTTTCTGGTCTTGTACGCCTCCCAGGTCGCTCGGGAATTGTCGATCAACATCTGGTCGGAGCCGCCTGCAGCAGCCTTCGCTTTGGACTTCGCTTCCATCTGGGCGAGGCAGAGGGTCGCGGTGGCCAGCAGCGCGACGGCGACCAGGGCGATTCGATTCCTCATGGGGTGCCACTCCTTTCGAGTGCGGATCAGGTGATCGACATTGATCACCTGAAGAACTCCCCTGTGGATGGAACGGTCGGGCTGAAGTTAATCACGCTTCCCGGCGGCTCGAATCGACGGCGCCATGCGATCCGTCGATCGCGCCGACCGTCAAAACCGTCTCCTCCGGTTCGGCCAGTGGCCGGATGCCTTCGAGGCGTCCGGCGCGCCGGGCACCAGCGGGTT
>DATIBN010000216.1:0-57638 GCA_035457525.1 Thermoanaerobaculia bacterium
GAGCTTTCCGCCGAAGAGTGGGACCTCGTCATTTCGACGAACCTGACGGGGGCCGCGAACTTCTGCCGCGCCGTGATCCCGGGGATGATGCAGCGCCGGCGCGGCCGCATCGTCAACGTCTCGTCCATTCACGGAATGCGCGGCGAGGCGAACCTGGCGGCCCACAGCGCCGCGAAGTTCGGGCTGATCGGGATGACCCAGAGCCTCGCGCGCGAGTTCCGCGAGTTCAACATCGCGGTGAACGCGGTGTGCCCCGGGACCGTCGAGAACAAGCAGGACGAGACGGGAGCGGCGGACCGCGCCGAGCCGCTCGCCGAGAAGCTGTGGCCGCGCGACGTGGCCCGCACGGTGCTCTTCCTCGCGTCCGACGACGCCGCGGCCATCACCGGCGCGGCGCTCGAGGTGTTCGGCGGAACCCACATCGCCATTCGTCCGTAACAAACCGGCATGCGGCGCGGAGCAGCGGCGATCGTGCTGGCGGCGGCGGTGGCCTCCGCCGCGCCGGTCGGCCGCCTCGCTCCGAGGGACGAAGCGAAGGTCCGGGCGGTCAACGAGGCCTACGCGGCGGGATGGCGCGCCAACGACGCGGACGCGGTCCGGGCGGCGTTCTGGGGCGACGCCGTTCTCATCCCCCAGGGAGGCGAGCCGATCCGCGGCATCGATGCGATCAACCGGTTCTGGTGGCCGGCCGACGGGCCCGCGACGACGGTCACCGCCTTCACGGTGACGACGGACGAAGTCGGAGGGAGCGGCGCGATGGCTTTCGCGCGGGGCAGCTTCCGGCTGGACTTCTCGTACGAGGAGAATGGAAAGAAGGTCGATCGGACGAACCGCGGCAACTACCTGAACGTGTTCTCGAGGGATTCGAAGGGCACGTGGCGGATTTCCCACCGGATGTGGGGAGACCTGCCTCGATCGCCGTAGGTTGCACCCTCTCCCGCTTGCGGGAGAGGGGGCCGGGGGTGAGGGTGCTGACTACGCCTACTTGCCCACGATCATCTTGATGGAGACGAGCAGCAGGAACCCGCCGAACATTCGCCGCATCGTCAGGTCGGAGACGGGCTCGACGAGCTTGGCGCCGAGGAAGCCGCCGACGAGGAGCCCGGCGGCGATCAGGAGCGAGTACTTCACGTTCAGGTTCCCGTTCTTCCAGTAGACCCAGGCCGCGAGCGCGCCGACCGGCATGAGGATCGCCCCGAGCGAGGTCCCGACGGCCGCGTGCTGGCTCATCTTGTAGAGGAGAACGAGGGCCGGCACGATGATCAGGCCGCCGCCGATCCCGAACATCCCCGCGGCGACACCCGCGACGATCCCGATGGCCAGGAGCCCGAGCGTCTGCATCACGTGTCCTTTCTAATGCGTGGCCGTGTCCATCCCGTTTCGCAGGAGAAGCGCGGCCTCCGGGTCGTCCGTCGTGATCGAGGCGACACCCGAAGACAGGAAGCGCTGGATCTCGGCGGGCTCGTTGACGGTCCAGGGGTGCACGGAGAGGCCGGCGGCCGCGGCCTGCGCGAGAAGCGCGGGGGTCGCCAGATCGCGCGCCGGCGCGATGGCGTCCACCGGTGGAAAGAGCGGCGTCAGGCGCCCCGGCTCCGGAAGCGCCACCGGATGATCGAAGACGTAGCTCGTCGCGATCCTCGGCTCGACCTCGCGCATGCGCTTGACCGACTCCGCGTCGAAGGACGCGACGAGGATCCGATCGAACAACCCGTACTCGGCGGCCAGCCCTGCGATCCGTCGCGCCATGACGCCGCGGTCGAAGCCGGGAGAGGCCTTGACCTCGACGACGTAGCGCAGTGCGCGGCCGTAACGATGGAAGACGTCCTGCAGCCTCGGGATCGAATAGTGGCCCTGCTCCCACGGCAGGGAGAGCCGCTCGATCTCGCGGGTCGTGAAGCTGCGCACCGGAACCCGCTGCGTTCCGAGGGAGACCTCCTCGTCGTGGAAGACGACCGCCTCGCCGTCGCGGGTCTGCCGCACGTCGAACTCGACGGCGTCGGCGCCGATGCTCTCCGCCCAGTCGAAGCTGTCGATGGTGTTCTCGCGGGCGCGGAGGGGCGCTCCCCGGTGACCCACGATCCAGACGGGGTGGGACCCGCGCCACTCGTTCGGCCGATCGTTGCGGCTCGCCTCGCTCACGCCGCGGATTGTATTTGCGTCATGAGCGACTCCAGGGCCGCGTCCGGATCGGGCGCGGCGGTGACGGGCCGCCCCACGACGAGCAGGTCCGCTCCGGCCGCGATCGCCGCGGCGGGAGTGGCGATGCGCTTCTGATCGAGCGCTTCGGCGCCCTCCGGCCGGATCCCGGGGACGACCGTGAAGAAATCGGCGCCGCACGCGCTCCGAATGACCGGAAGGTCGCGGGGCGAGCAGACGACGCCGTCCAGGCCGCACTCTTTCGACAGCACGGCGAGGCGGCGCGCGATCCCCTCGGGGTGGCCCGAGATCGGCAGGTCCGCGAGCGCGCGGGGATCGAGCGACGTCAGGAGCGTGACCGCGACGAGCTTCATCGAGCCGCCCGCGGCGCCGCGGGCCGCGGTGAGCATCTCCCGGCCGCCGAGGGCGTGAACGTTCAGCATCGCGGCGCCGGAACCGGACGCCGCGGCGACGGCGCGTGCGACGGTCGTCGGAATGTCGTGGAGCTTCAGGTCCAGGAAGACGCGGGCGCCGGACTCCGCCACCTCGGCGACGATCCGCGGACCGACCGAGACGAACGCCTCCAGCCCCACCTTCAGCCAGCCGGCTCTCGGCGCAAACCGGCGCGCGGCCGCGACGATCTCCTCGCGGGTCGAGTAGTCGAGCGCGACGCAGAGCCGGTCTTCTCTCATCCTTCGGCGCCCGCCTCTCCTCCGGCCGGCGCGCGCTGGGCGCGGCCGACGAGGTCCGCGGCCGTGACGCCGCGGTCGCGGCAGTGCTCCTCCAGCTCGTCGACGAGCCGCCCCGAGACCCCGGGGTCCCGGAAGTTCGCCGTGCCGATCTGCACGGCGCCCGCGCCGGCCGCGAGGAACTCGAGCACGTCGGAGAGGTCCGAGATCCCCCCGATCCCCATGAGGGGCACTCCGGGCAGGGCGCGCGCGACCTGGAACACCATCCGCAGCGCGAGCGGCTTGATGGCGGGCCCGGAGAGTCCCCCCGTGCCGAACGAGAGCCGCGGCCGCGCCGTCACGGGATCGATCGCCATACCCACGAAGGTGTTGACGAGGGAGAGGACGTCGGCGCCCGCGTCGCGCGCGGCGCGCGCCGACTCGACGAGGTCCGGCGCATTGGGTGACAGCTTGACGACGAGCGTCCGGCGCGTCGCCCCCCGCACCCGCGCGACGAGCGACGCCGTGGCGGACGGCGAGTTGCCGAAGAGCATCCCTCCCTTTTCCACGTTGGGGCAGGAGATGTTGAGCTCGATTGCCGCGACGCCTTCCGCTCCCTCGAGAGCGCCGACCACGGCGACGTAGTCCTCTTCCGTGTCTCCCCAGACGTTGGCGATGACGGTCGCGCCGAGCTCCCGGAGGCGAGGAAGCTTCTCGTCGAGAAACGCCTTCACGCCCACGTTCTGCAGGCCGATCGCGTTCAGCATCCCGGCGGGCGTCTCGCAGATGCGCGGCGGCGCGTTGCCGGCGTGCGGCTCGAGCGAAAGACCCTTCGTGCAGAGGCCGCCGAGCTTTGCGAGGTCCACGAACTCCGTGAACTCGAGGCCGTACCCGAACGTCCCCGACGCCGTCAGGATCGGATTCTTCAGCGTCAGCGGCCCGAGCCGGGTTTCGAGAAGGGCGCTCACCGGACCTTTCTCCAGTCGATCCGGCGGGGAGGGAGGATCGGACCCTCGAGGCAGGAGATCACGAACGGTTTCTCGGTCCCCGGAATGACGCAGCCGAGGCACGCACCGAAGCCGCACCCCATCGCGGCCTCCGTGGAGAACTCGGCCGCGATGCCGGTCCGCTCGACGATGCGCGCGAGCGCCGCGAACATCGGCATGGGGCCGCATGCGTAGAGACGGGCGTAGCGCCCGGACTCCGCCTCGGCCCGGCGCGCGAAGAGATCCGTGACGAACCCCTTTTCGCCGAGCGACCCGTCGTCGGTCGCGAGGAAGGTCTCGCCCGGGACGATCGCTTCGAAGCGCTCCCGGAAGTCGAGCTCGGCCGCGTTCCTGCCTCCGAGAAAGAGGTCGGCCGAAAAACCGGCGCCGTCGAGCGCGCGGAGGAGGAGCGGAAACGGCGCCGCGCCGATCCCACCGGCGACGATCGCCACCCGCGAGCCGGCCGGGAGGCCCGCGAGTGAAAACCCGTTTCCGAGCGGCCCGAGGAGCGACGCCCGCGACCCTTCTGCGAGGTCTTCGAGCGCGGCCGTCCCCGGCCCGATCGTCTTGACGAGGAACTCCACCTCTCCCGCGTCCGTCCCGACGTCCGCGACGGAGTACGCCCGGCGCAGGTACGGCCGGAGCCGTCCGGCGATCTCGAGCATCACGAACTGTCCCGGATGAACGTCCCGGGAAAGCGCGGGGGCGCGGAAGGTGGCGGAGAAGAAACCGGGAGAGAAGACGCGGCGGGCGAGGAGAACTGCCTTGTGATCGGCCCTCACTGAGAGCGCAAGCTATCAGCTCACGTGATCAACCCGTAGGTGTCGATCGCGCCCATGTCCTCCCTCTTGGCGTCCTCCGGGCTCTCGGTCTTCTTCGCGCACCGCTCGCAACGGATGACTCCGTCCATCTCGACGAAGGGCCGCTCGTAGTTGCCGCATCCGTGGCACCGGCGGAGCGCCCGATGGTTCGCGTGAACCGGCTCGACCACCAACTGCAACTGCAACTCCCTTCTCATGGCTCCCACTTCCTTCTGTCACGTGACTCGTGACACCGGAAAGGAAGAGCAGACCGCGTACCATGTGGTATGTGCTGGGAACAAAGGAGTTACATGCGTAGTCGTAGTCGAAAATTGTCGCCGAAATGAGGAACTTGTCCGAGGAAGAGGTCACTGGTGCCGCTCGCGGGGAGAGGGGCGGTGAGGGGGATTCGGTTAGAAGCCGGTCACCTTGTCGAGTGCCTTCCGCACGTGCGACGCCTGCGGCAGGATGAAGTCCTCGACTCGCGGCTGGTACGCCACGAACGTGTCCGTCGCCGCGACCCGCTCGACCGGGGCGTCCAGCCAGGAAAAGAGCTCCGAAGAGATCTTCGCCGCGATCTCGGCGCCGTAGCCCCAGGACACGGGGTCCTCGTACACGACCACCGCGCGCCCCGTCTTGCGCACCGATTCGGCGATGCCTTCCCAGTCATAGGGGGAGAGCGTCCGCAGATCCAGGATCTCGACGGTCTTCCCGGTCTCCTCCGTGAACGACTTCGCGGCCTGCCAGGAGCGGTAGACGGTCGCCCCGTACGTCACGATCGTGACGTCGCTCCCCTCCTGCACGCGCGCCGCCTTGCCGAACGGGATCATGAAGTCTGGCCCGGGGTAAGCGGCCTTGTTGTGCGTCTGCCGGTAGAGGTGCTTGTGCTCCAGGAAGATCACGGGGTCGTCGCACCGGATCGCCGTTCGCAAGAGGCCGTTCGCGTCGAGCGCGTTCGACGGGAGGACGACGCGCAGCCCGGGGATGTGGGTCATGAGGACTGCGCCCGACTGCGAGTGGTACATCGCACCGCCGCCGATGTATCCGCCGACCGGAACCCGCACGACGACGGGGCACGTCCAGGTGTTTCCGGAGCGCCAGCGCATCGTGGCGAGCTCGCTGCGGATCTGCATGTAAGCGGGCCAGATGTAGTCGTAGAACTGGACCTCGACGATGGGTTTGAGGCCGCGCAGCGCCATGCCGATCGCCCGGCCGACGATGTTCGCCTCGGCGAGCGGCGAGTTGAAGACGCGGTCCTTTCCGTAGAGGCGCTGGAGGTTGTGCGTGACCTTGAAGACGCCCCCCTTGCCCTTGCACTCCGCGAGAACTTCCTCCCGCGACGCGTCGGCGACGTCCTCTCCGAACAGGACGATGCGCGGGTCGCGCTTCATCTCGTCGCGCATGCAGGCGTTCAGGAGATCGACCATGGTGGTCGCCGGGGTACCCTCTGCGAACGACGGGGGGGTCGAGAACGCGTCGGACGTCGGGTCCACGTCGGGCGAGTAGACGAAGTCGTACGCCGATTCGGGCTCCGGGAGCGGCGCCGCGAGCGCGCGGTCCGCCGCCTCGTTGACCTCGGCCTCCACCTCTTCCTTCAGGCCGGCGAGCGCGGCCTCCGAGAGGATCCCTTCGTCCAGGAGGAATCGCGCGAACGTCGTCACCGGATCGCGGGCGAGCTCGCGATCGCGCTCCTCCCTCGTCCGATAGAGGGCCTCGTCGTCCGAGAGCGAGTGGCTGTAGGGGCGGATGACGTGAGCGTGGACGAGCGCCGGCCCGCGCCGCTCGCGGCAGTACGCGACGGCGTCCCGGAGCGCCTCGTACGACTCGAGGAAGTCGCAGCCGTCGACCTCCGCGACGTGCAGCCCCGGGAAGCCCGTCAGGAGCTTCGAGATCGATCCCCCGGGAGTGTTGACCTCGACGGGGACCGAGATCGCGTACCCGTTGTCCTCGACGAGGTAGAGCACCGGCACTTTCAGGTTGCAGGCCGAGGACAGCGACTCCCAGAACTCCCCCTCGGACGTCTGGCCCTCGCCGCTCGACACGTAGACGATCTCGTCGTCGTGAAAACCGCCCTTCGCCGCGAGCTCCGGGACCCGCGAGATCCGCCAGCCCCCCTCGGCCGCGCCGACCGCGTGGAGGAACTGGGTCCCCGTGCACGAGGACTTGGAGATCAGGTTCAGCCGGCGCGAGCCCCAGTGCGCCGGCATCTGGCGGCCGGCGGAGGAGGGATCGTCCTTCGCTCCGGCGGACTGAAGGAACATCTCGTACGGCGTCACGCCGATCTGGAGGCAGAACGCGCGGTCCCGGTAATAGCAGGCGAACCAGTCGTAGGCCGGCTTGACGAGCATGCCGGCCGCGGTCGTGACCGCTTCGTGTCCGGCGCTGTTGATCTGGAAGTAGATCTTGTTCTGGCGCTTGAGCTGGATTTCCTTGTCGTCGACCTTCCGCGAGAGGTAGATGTTGCGGTAGGCGGCGACCAGAGCGGACGGGTCGAGTCCCCTGTATTTGTCTGACTGGACTTCGGTTGCCATACCCTCCGGCAATATACCAGAGCGGTTCTGTTGTTATCGTTCGCGCCATGTCCGCTTCGACGCCACTGCCGACCGAACCCGGTTTTCCGCACCGGCCCGCGCCGCCGGACATCGCGTCGATCGACCCGCGCCTCGACCTCGAGGATGAGATCCGCAACCTGAAGCGCGAGAAGAACGCCGTCCTGCTCTCGCACTACTACCAGGAGGAGGAGATCCAGGACCTCGCCGACTTCGTGGGCGACTCGCTCGATCTCTCCCGGAAAGCTCAGGCGAGCGACGCCCGGATCATCGCGTTCGCCGGCGTGCGGTTCATGGCCGAGACGGCGAAAATCCTGAACCCGACGCGGAAGGTCGTGCTCCCCGACTACGAAGCCGGCTGCTCGCTCGAGAACTCCTGTCCGCCGGAGATGTTCCGCGCGTGGCGGGAGGCCCACCCGGGCGCCGTCTCGCTGACGTACATCAACTGCTCGGCGGCGGTGAAGGCGCTCTCGGACATCATCGTCACCTCGTCGAACGCCGAGAAGATCGTGCGCACGATTCCGCCGGAAAAGGAAATCCTCTTCGCGCCGGACCGGCACCTCGGCGCGTTCCTCGCGAAGAAGACGGGACGCCCGATGACGCTCTGGCCGGGCACGTGCATCGTCCACGAGCAGTTCTCGGAGCGGGAGATGCTGAGGTTGAAGGCGCAGCATCCCGGCGCGCTCATCGCGGCGCACCCCGAGTGTCCCGAGGCGATCCTGAAGTACGCGGACCACGTCGGTTCGACGCGGTCGATCCTCCAGTTCGCGACGACCGCCCCGGGCAAGACGTTCCTGATCGCGACGGAGGAGGGGATCATCCACCAGATGCAGAAGATCGCGCCGGACCGCGAGTACATCGCGGTCCCGCCCGACAACGGCTGCAAATGCAACGAGTGCCCCTTCATGAAGCTGAACACGCTCGAGAAGCTGTACCTCTGCCTGCGCGACGAGAGGCCCGAGATCGTCATGCCCGAAGAGCTTCGCAAGGCGGCCGAGAAGCCGCTGCTGCGGATGCTCGAGCTCTCGTAGTTCTTCTGTCATCCCGAGCGCCGCAGGCGCGAGGGATCTCTCCCTTTTCGGTATCCTCCTCTCTTGTGGACGGCCTCTCCGCCTCGGAGCTCGACGATGCGCTCCGCCGTTTCCTGGCGGAGGACGTCGGCCCCGGGGACGTGACCACGGACTCGATCGTGCCGGAAGACGCGGTCGCCGCCGCCGAGATCGTCGCGAAGTCCGAGTGCGTCGTGTCGGGGCTCCCGATCTCGCGGCGCGTGTTCGAGCTCCTCGACCCCGATCTCGAGTGGGAAGATCGCGTCGGGTCCGGCGCCACGGTCCCGCCCGCGACGACCCTCGCGCGGCTCTCCGGCCGGGCGCGCGCGATCCTGACCGGCGAGCGCGTGGCGCTGAACCTCCTCCAGCGGATGTGCGGGATCGCCACGGCGACCCGCCGGTACGTGGACGCGGTGTCCGGGACCGGTTGCCGGATCCTCGACACCCGCAAGACCGCGCCGGGGCTGCGCGCCTTCGACCGCGCGGCGGTCCGCGACGGCGGCGGAACGAACCACCGGGCGGGCCTGTACGACATGGTCCTCGTGAAAGACAACCACCGCGCGATCGCGGGCGGAGTCCGTCCGGCTCTCGAGAAGGCGCGGCGGCGCGCGCCGGCCGGAATGACCGTCGAGGTCGAGGTCGAATCCGAGGAGGACCTGCGCGAGGCCATGGCGGGCGGGGCCGACGCCATCCTGATCGACAACCAGCCGCCGGCGACGGTGGCGCGCTGGGTCGGAATCGCGCGCTCGGCGGCGCGCTCGCCCGCGATCGAAGCGTCGGGGAACATGAGGCTCGAGACCGTGCGCGACTACGCGCTCGCCGGCGTGGACTCGATCTCGGTCGGGGCTCTCTCCCACTCGGTGCGGGCGGCGGACATCTCGCTGGAGATCCGCATCGTGGACGCCCCTCACCCGGACCCTCTCCCCGCAAGCAGGGCGAGGGAAAAACGCGGATGAGCGAGTCCACCGAAGTCCTCGTGCTCGGCACGGGCATCGCCGGCACGGCGGCCGCGATCGCGGCGGCGCGCGAGGGGGCGCAGGTGACGCTCGTGACGCGCGCGCAGGAGCCGTTCGAGTCGAACACCTTCTACGCGCAGGGCGGGATCGTCAGCCGCCCTCCGGGAGACTCGCCGGAGCTACTCGCCGCCGACATCGAGCGCGCGGGCGACGGGCTCTGCGACCCCGAAGCCGTGGCGTTGATCGCGCGCGAGGGACCCGACCTCGTTCGCGCGCTCCTGATCGACGAGCTGCAGGTTCCGTTCGACCGGGAGGGGAAGGACTTCCACTGGACCCTCGAGGGCGCCCACTCGGTTCCCCGCGTCCTCCACGTCAAGGACGAGACGGGCGTGCCCATCGAGCGGGCGCTCCTCGACGCCTGCCGACGCGAAAAGAACGTGAGGCTGCTCGCCGGAACGACCGCGGTGGACCTGCTTACGCTCTCCCACGACTCGGTGGATCCGACGGATCGCTACGAGCCCCCGACGGTCGTCGGCGCCTACCTCCTCGATCGGGCGACGGCCGAGGTCCGGCCGATGCTCGCGCGGGAGTCGATTCTCGCGACCGGCGGGCTCGGCCAGGTCTACCTCCACACGACGAACCCGCAGGGAGCGCGCGGAGACGGCGTCGCGATGGCGCGGCGCGCCGGCGCCCGGCTTCTCAACCTCGAGTTCATCCAGTTCCACCCGACCGCGCTCGTGCACCCGAAGGGACGGCTCCTCCTGACGGAGGCGTTGCGCGGGGAGGGGGCCAGGATCACGGACGCCTCCGGCCAGCCGTTCCTGAAGGAGATCCACCCCGACGGGGAACTCGCCCCTCGCGACGTCGTCGCCCGCGCGATCCACCAGAGGATGCTGGAGCGCGACGAGCCCTACGCGTTCCTCGACATCTCGCACAAGCCGGCGGACTGGATCCGGGACCGCTTTCCGGGCCTCACGAAGCGTTGCCTCGAGCTCGGCTTCGACCTGACGGCGGGACCGATCCCCGTCGTCCCCGCAGCGCACTACGCCTGCGGCGGAGTCTCGGTCGACCGGGACGGTGCCACGACCCTCGGTCATCTGCGCGCCGCCGGCGAGGTCGCGTGCAGCGGTGTTCACGGCGCGAACCGACTGGCCTCGACGTCGCTCCTCGAAGGCCTGCTCTGGGGATGGCGTTGCGGCAAGGCCGCCGCCCGCGCGGTCGGCAGCGACCGCGGCATGAAGAGCGTGCAGGTGCGGCCCTGGGAACCGGAGTTCGAAACGGTCGACCCGGCCCTGATCGCCCAGGACTGGCTCGTCGTCCGGCACACCATGTGGAATTACGTCGGTCTCCTCCGGTCCGAGAAACGGCTCGACCGGGCGGGGCGAATCCTCGCGGAGCTGCGGGAGGAGATCGAGAACTTCTACCGCCGGGGAACGATGTCCGACGAGCTGATCGGCCTGCGCAACGGCATCCAGACGGCCCTCGCCATCCACCGCGCGGCCTCGGACAACCACGTTTCGCGGGGGACCCACTACCGGGAGAACGGAGCCGAGACAATCCCCACCGCGCGGCGGAAAAGGGCGACGCTGCTATAGTCCGCGCGGAAATCGGCGAGGGGAATCGGTCATCGATTCCCCGGTTGCGGTTTCCCAATACCGAGTTATGAGCCTCCTCTACCTGCATTTCGAGAGCGACGAGCGCGCCGGGCGCGTGCAGAAGCTCGCCCGGAGCGGCGCGCACATCATCGTCGCGGAGCCGAAGTGGCCGGGCTTCTGGGAGATCGCCAAGCGGGAGAAGCCGATGGCGATCGGCGTCGACTTCACGCACGCGCCTTCGCACGCCCTCGAGACGGCGGACTACATCTCCAAGGCCCGCGAAACGCGCGAGACGCCGATGTTCCTCCTCCGCGTACCCGCGGACCGGGTCGAGATGGTCCAGAAGCGGCTGCCCCAGGCGGCCATCGTCACGGAACCGGAGCTCGCCGAGCGCATCGGCGTGATGGAGCGCGAGGCCGTCGCCCGCGCGCTCGAGAAAAAGGAAGCCGCGGCGCAGGCGCGCCGCGCAGCGAGCGCGGCAAAGCAGGCCGCGAAGAAGGCGGCAGCCGGCGGAAAACCGGTGGCCGCGGCCGGAAAGGCGGGATCGAAGAAGCCGAAGGCTTCGAAGCCGGAACCCGCTGTCCGCAAGAAGGGCGCCCCGGCGAAGAAGGGCGCGGCGAAAGCCCGGCCGCCGAAGAAAGCCAGGCCCTCGCGCTCCCCGAAAAAGAAAAAGTAATCAGCCGGCCCGGCGACACGCACGCGACCCGGCCGTCAACGGAGGTCAACCGCATGGCGAACCCGTCGTTCTCGAGAGAAGACCTGAAGAAGTACGCGGCCGACAGCCGCGGCAGCTACGAGGAAGCCCTCGGCCGGATCGTCGAGATCCCCACGGTCTCGGTGGAGCCGGAGCGGAAGCCGGACGTCCACCGTGGCGCGGAATACGCGGTCTCGCTCTTCGAATCGGCCGGCGCGAAGGCGCGCCTCTACGAAACGAAAGGCCATCCCATCGTTTACGGCCGGTTCGATCGGGGCGTCGACCTGCCGACAGTCACGGTCTACAACCACCTCGACGTTCAGCCGGCGGAGGGCGACGACTGGAAAACGCCCCCGTTCCAGTTCGTGAAGAAGGGAGATCGCTACTTCGCCCGCGGCACGACCGACGACAAGGGACCGGCGATGACCGCGCTCTACGGCGCGAAGTACGCGTGGGAACACGACGCCCCCGTGAACATCCGCTTCCTGTGGGAGTTCGAGGAGGAGATCGGCAGCCCGAACTTCGAGTCGACGATCAAGCAGCACGCGAAGGACTTCGCCACCGACTCCGTCGTCGTGTGCGACACGGTGTGGGTGTCGCGCTCGCGCCCCGCCCAGCCCGCGGGGCTTCGGGGCCTGCAGGGCTTCCGATTCACGCTTCAGACAGGCGAGACGGATCAGCACTCGGGCACCGCCGGGGGCGCCGCTCGCAACCCGGTGACCGAGATCTGCCAGGTCGTCTCCGAGTGCGTCGACGGGCGGACCGGAAAGGTCAAGATCCCCGGCTTCTACGCCGACGTGATCCCTCCGTCCCGGAGAGACCTCGAGGACCTGAAGAACTCGGGGTTCAACACCAAGGATTTCAAGCGCGACCATCTCTTCCGCTCGCTGCGGGTCGACGACGCGATGGAGATCATGAAGCGCGTGTGGATGATGCCGACGTTCGAGGTTCACGGCATTGCCGGCGGGTACCAGGGCCCCGGGGTGAAGACGATCATCCCGCCCAAGGCGACGGCGATCGTCTCCTGCCGGCTCGTTCCGAACATGAACCCGAAGAAGATCGTCCGCCTGGTCACGGACTTCGTGAAGTCGAAGAACCCCGACGTCAAGGTCACCGCGGAGCACGAGCTCCCGGCGTACCAGGGCAAGACGACCGGACCCTACGCAGACGCGATCCGGGCGGCGACCAGGTTCGCATTCGACAAGGATCTCGTTTTCGTGCGCGAAGGCGGATCGATCGGGGCCGTGCTCTCCATGGAGAGGGTGCTGAAGACACCCATCTTCTTCCTCGGTCTGTCGCTGCCGGAGCACGGCTACCACGCGCCGAACGAGAACTACGACTGGGGACAGGCGGAGGGCGGCATGGCGGCGTTCGCCGACTACTTCCGGCGCGTCGGCGAGATGGGCAAGAGTCCGAAGCCGGCCAAGAGCCCGAAGTAGCGCCGGAGCCGAGGCCCGACAAACACACGCGCCCGACGGCTCGTAGAAACGCGAGCCGTGGCGAGTGGCGCACCGTCGGGATTGATCGGGGGTATCGGCGGGGCGCTCGGATCGCTCCCGATCGTCTCCGCGGCGCGCGGTCTGGCGCTTCGCGTCGCTTCCCCGCCCCGGCTGCCGGGAGCGGAGCTCTCGGCGGGCGACGTCAAGCTCGCGACCTACGCGGAAGCGGCGGCGTTTCTCGTCGCCGTTCCCCTCGCCGCGCTCGTCTTCGGAGCGCTGCTGCCGCGATGGCTCGAGTCGCGCAGCGCGCGAAGGGGCCCGTCCTTCGAATGGGCCGCGGCGGGTTTTGCGGCCGCCTTTCCGCTCTGGCGTTCTGGAGCATCCGCCCGCTGGGCGCTCGCCGCGGGACTCGTCGCCGCCGCGGGCGCCGCGGCGCTCCTCTTTCTCGCCCGGCGCCGCGCGGTCCCGATCTGCATACCCGAAGGGGACCGTAGCGCCTTCGCGTCGATTGCGGCGGCCGCCGCGGCCTGGGAGATCGGGCGCCGGGCTTCGGGATGCGGCCTCGATTCGGTGCTCGTTCCCCTCGGCGCGGCGGCCCTGGCGGCCGCGCTCCCCTGGCTCTTTCTCCCGCTCCTCCCGGGTCTTCGGTCCCGGGCGTGACGCCGTCCCCGCGCGCCTGGAGCGGGATCGTCTGGGTTCCGGTGGCGCTGTCCGCCGGCGCCGCCGCGTTCCCGGGGGCCGCGCCCGCGTTTCTCGCGGCCGCCCTCTTCGCACTGCTCGCCCTGCCGGCGCTCGCGCCCGACTTCCTCCACCGCCCCGGCCTCCTCGCGCCGGCCGCGGTGCTCTTCCTCTTCGCCTGCGGAATGGCCGTCTACCGTCAGCCCGGCGGCCCGCTCGATCTCTTCGAGGACGGACAGATCCTCGCGGCGGCCGACGCGTACGCCCGCGGCGGACGCCCCTACCTCGACACGTATCCGATCCACGGATGGGGGGCCGACGGCGGGTTCGACGCGTTCCTCTTCGGCATCTTCGGCGCGACCCTCGAGACTTTCCGGGCGCGGCGGGCCGTCATGACCGCGGCGGCGTTCGCGGCCCTGGCCGCCGCGGCCGGCGCGCTCTTTCGACCGTTTGCCTGGAAAGCCGCCGCGTTCCTCGCGGCGCTGTGCCTCTGTCCGTTCGTGAGCGAGCGGCAGATGCTGGCTTTCGCGTCGCTCGCCTTCCTCCTCAGAGGCGCGTGGTCGGGCCGGCGGCGGGATTTCTTCCTCGCGGGAGCGGTCGGCGCCTGCGAGCTCTTCTACAGCTTCGACCTCGGGCTCGTGCTGCTGTCGGGCGGGCTCGCCGGGGCCGCGACGCGGCCGTTCGTCGCTTCGGGCTTCCGACGAATCGGATCGGGCGTTCGCAACGCGGCTGCCTTCGCGGGAGGAGCCCTCGCCGCCTCGTTGCCATTCCTGGCGTTCCTGGTCCGCGACGGCTCGCTCGGCGCGTTTTTCCGCGTTTCCTTTCTCGAGATCCCGCGCACGATCGGCGACGTCTGGGGGCTTCCGGCGGGTTCCGCGCGGGACCTTCTCGCGCAGGGGGACCCGCGGACGGTGCTGCTCGAGATCGGGACGGGCGGGTCGCAGTCCGGCGTCTTCCTCCTGGTCGTCGTCTCCGCCGCCGCGGCGACGGCCCTCCTGCGGGCGGCCCGCGGGAAGTTCGAGGGTCCGGACGGCGCCGCCTGGATCGCGATTGCGGTTGCGGCCGTGGCGGTCCGCGGCGCACTCGGCCGCGCGGATGCCGGACACTTCGCCCTCTACGGAGTCTTCGCCGGTCTGCCCGCGGCGTGGCTTCTCTACCGCGCTTCGCACGCTCCGTCCGCGAGGGTCCTGCTCACGGCGGCCGCGCTCGCGTTCCTCCTGCTGCGGTTGCGCCCTCTCGCAACGGTGTCGCAGGAGCTCGGAGCGATCGCCGCGGGGAAGAAAACCCGGGAAGCCTGGAGGCAGGCGGGCGTGCGGGTGCCGCGGAGCGGGCGCGCGACGGTCTCCGCGAAAGAGGCGGAGGACGTCCTCGCGCTCTCCCGGTACATGGACGCCCGGCTTTCGCCGCAGGAGACGTTCTTCGATTTCGCGAACGAGCCCGGGCTCTATTTCCTCCTCGCCCGTCGAATGCCCGTCCGGTTCTCCTGCGTGCCGTGCTACGAATCGCCCGATCACCAGGAGGAGGTGATCGCGCGGCTGAAGAGCGAGCGGCCGCCGATCGCGATCCTCGCGGGAGGCAGCGGTCGCGACGCGTTCGACGGGGTCTCGAATCGCACGAGGGCCCCGCGCGTCGCGGCGTATCTCGACGCCGTTTACGAGCCGGGTGAAGAGGTTCGCGGGCGGCGGATGGCGCGACGCCGGACGGCGCCGGGACCTATTCCGACCCGAACCCCATGAGCCGCCGGAAAAAGCCGCGGCGCTCGGGCTCCTGCTTGACGAGGAGCTGCTCGATCTCGCCCCGGTCGAAGAAGATCCCCTCGCACGAGGAGCACTTCTCGATCTCGATTCCCGAGATCGTCTCGACGTTCATGTCGCTGCCGCACTTCGGGCACTTGCGCCAGTGGAGCTTGCGGCGCGCTTCCATCTCCGCGGTGCGGTTCTCCCTCTCGGCCTGCTCGCGCTTCTTGCGCGCGGCCTCGATCAGCTTTTCCTCGTTCTGGCGAAACCAGTCGTTCTCGCGGCCGCGGCGGATCTCTTCGCTGTCCCAGGGCATAGGGGGATCGTAAAACGGGAAACGGGAAACGGGAAACGATTTCGACTCAGGCCGTTTCCGTTTTCCCTTTTCCGTTTCCCGGCTACCGGAGGAGATCCTCCAGCGTGGCCGAGGCGTCCGTCCGGGCGTCCCGGTACTTCACGATGACCGGCGTCTGAAGCGACAACCCCCACTCCGCCCCACGACCGTCGCGGATCGCCCGCGCCCCGGGCACGACCACGGCGCCCGCCGGTATCTCGAGCGGCCGCCCGGGCGACTTCCGGATCTCCGTCCCCCGCACGACGTCGTAGACCGGCGTGCCTCCCGTCAGAATCACCCCGGCGGCGAGGACCGCGCGCTCGCGCACGATCGCGCCCTCGTACACGCCGCAGTTGCCGCCGACGAGGACGTCGTCCTCGACGATGACCGGCAGCTCGCCGACCGGCTCGAGCACGCCACCGATCTGCGCGCCCGCGGAAATGTGCACGCGCCGCCCGATCTGGGCACACGACCCGACGAGGACGTGCGAGTCGAGGAGCGTCCCTTCTCCGACCCACGCGCCGACGTTCACGTACGACGGCGGCATGATCGTGACGCCCGGGGCGATGTAGCAGCCGTCGCGCACCGAGGTCCCCCCCGGGACGATCCGGACACCGGACTCCGGTGCCAGCGACTTCAGCGGGAAGGTGTCCTTGTCGAAGAAGGGGAAATCGGAGGCCGGCGCGGCCCGGACGATCGAGCCGATGCGGAACCCGAGCAGGATTCCCTTCTTGACCCAGGCGCGGACGACCCAGCGATCGCCCTCCTTCTCGGCGGCGCGGATCGAGCCGTCGTTCAGCCCTGCCTTGAGCTCGTCGAAGAGCCGGCGCAGCTCCGCCGGGGCCCGGCGGTCCGGCTTCTCCGCCGCGGCTTCGATTTCCTGCGCGAGGGATCGAGGCTCCGTTGCCACCGCGACTACCGTGCCGGCGCGGCTTTCTTCGGAAGCAGCTTCAGTCCGCCGAGCAGCTTCTCGATCCGGCGGCGCGTGTCGTCCTTCACCGTCACGAGTGGTAGCCGGACCGTCTCGCCGCAGCGGCCCATCGCGGCCAGAGCCGCTTTCGCGGGCCCGGGGCTCGACTCCCAGAAGTTCATCTCCATGAGCGGAAGGTATTTTCGCTGGAGCCGCCGCGCCTCGTCCCATTGACCGGCCAACGCCGCCGCGCAGAGGGCCGCCATCTCCGCCGGGATCTCGTTGGAGGCCACGGAAATCAAGCCGCGGCCGCCGAGCGCGATGAGCGCGAGCGCCGTCGAGTCCTCGCCGGAGAAGACGACGAAGTCCTCCGGCATCGTGGCCATGAGCTTCGCGATCTTGCCGAAGTTCGGCGAGGCTTCCTTGAGACCGACGACCCCGGGAATCTCCGCAATGCGCAGGATCGTGTCGACGTCCATGTCCGTGCCGGTCCGCGTCGGCACGTTGTAGATGACGATGGGGAGGTCGGTCGCTTCCGCGATCGCTTCGAAGTGGCGCACGAGGCCGGCCGGGGACGGCCGGTTGTACATCGGCGAAACCGAGAGAATCCCGTCGGCGCCGACCGCCTCCGCGTCGCGCGCCCAGAAGACGGCCTTTGCCGTGTGGTTGCCTCCCGCACCGGCGATGATCGGCACCCTTCCCGCCGCGGCCTTGACGACGGCGGCCGTCACCCCCTTGCGCTCTTCGCCCGAGAGCGTGGCCGACTCTCCGGTCGTGCCGCACGGCACGATGAAATCGATCCCCCGCTCGATCTGCCATTCGACGAGCTTGCCGAGAGCGCGGAAGTCGATGCGCCCCTTGTCGTCGAACGGCGTGACGAGCGCCGTCCCGCAACCCTTCCAGTCAATGCGGTACGCCATCGGGTCTCCCCCTCTCATTCAACGAAGAGACGAAGAGGGGCCAGGCGAAAGCCTGGCCCCTCTAATTCTTTAGGAGCTCACCGAACTCGAACACCCCCTGGCGCCCGGCGACGCGCTCCGCCGCCCAGACGGCGCCCTTCGCGAAACCCGCGCGGCCGCGGGCGCGATGGACGAGCTCCACCTCGTCCTCCGGAGACTGGAAAACGAGGCGGTGCGTCCCGGGGATCGTCCCGGCCCGCACGCTCGAGACGGGCGGCCGCGTTCCGCCGGCCTCCTCGACGATCGCCGCGATCTTCCGCGCCGTGCCCGACGGCGCGTCGCGCTTCTCGGCATGGTGCTCCTCGACGAGGTAGGAGGCGTAACCGGCCGGCAAATAGAGCTCCGCCGCCCGTTTCGACAGCTCGAAGAAGTGCCGCACTCCGACGGAGAAGTTCGCCGAGTAGACGAGTGCTCCTCCGCCCCGGCGAAAAGCTTCCGAGATCCGCGGGAGGTCGCGGTCCCACCCGGTCGTGCCGCACACGACGGTCGCGCCGCCGCCCGCGAGAGCTTCCAGGTTTGCCGGCGCGGCGGCGGGCGACGTGAACTCGAAGACGACGTCGGCGCGGGAGAGGAGATCGGGTGTCAGGCCCGCGCCGCCGGCATTGGTCTTCGAGTCGAGCTTCCAGACGACGTCGTGCCCGCGCGCGCCGGCCATCGACTCGATCTCGCAGCCCATCTTGCCCGCTCCGACGACGCCGAAGCGCATGGGAGAACGCTATCAGCTTTCAGCGTTCGAAAAACTCGCGGTGCAGCCGCCGCACCACCTCGTCCACGTCCCGCTCCTCGATCACGAACGAAACGTTCCGGCGCGACGCGCCCTGGGAAATCATCAGGACGTTCACGTCCTCGATCGTCCGGAACACGCGCGCCGCGATGCCCGGCGTGAACTTGATGTCGGAGCCGACGAGACAGACGATCGCGCGGTCGCGCCCGACCTCGACCGCGGCGAGCCGCTCGAGGTCGCGCCGGATCTCCGGCAGCCGCGTGAGGTCGTCGACCGTCATCGAGACCGAAATCTCCGACGTCGTCACCATGTCCACGGGCGTCTCGCAGCGGGCGAACACCTCGAAGAGCGTCCGGAGAAAGCCGGATTCCATCAGCATGCGGCTGGTGACGACGTCCACGGTCGCGATCCCCTTCTTGAAGGCGATCGAGCGCACGGGCTCGGCCGACGAGGCGGCCGACGCGCGGATCTCCGTTCCGGGAAAGTCGGGCCGCCGGGAGTTCTTCACGCGGACGGGGATCCCTTTCTCGACGGCGGGCGCCAGCGTCAGCGGGTGAAGGACGCGCGCGCCGAAGTAGGCGAGCTCCGATGCCTCCTCGAACGAGATCGTCTCGATCGGGCGCGCCGCGGTCGCAATTCGCGGGTCCGCGGTCATCATGCCGTCGACGTCGGTCCAGATCTCGACGGCTTCGGCGTCGAGCGCCGCCGCGTAGAGCGCCGCCGTGTAGTCGGAGCCGCCCCGCCCGAGAGTCGTCGTCGCCCCCGCGTGGCTCGCGCCGATGAAGCCGGCCGCGACGGGGATCTCTCCCCGGCCGCACACGGCTCGAATGCGTTCCCGGACCCGGCGCTCCGTCTCGTCGCGGTCCGGCTGTGCCCGCCCGAATCGGTCGTCCGTCACGAGAAGCTCCCGCGAATCCACCGCGACCGCCGGCAGTCCCCTCGCGGCGAGAGCGCGCGAGACCACGATGCCGGCGGCCATCTCTCCGTGCGCGAGGAAGTGGTCCCGGCCCGCGGGGGGCACCGACCGCAGCACCGCGACGGCCCGCGCCATCCGGGAGAGCTCGTCGAAATACGGCGCGATCTCCGCTTCCACCGCCGCCGCCCTCTCGCCGAAAAAATCCCGCACGAGTCGCTCGGTATCCCTCCGGAGGCGCGTCAAGGCCGAGAGGGCGCGCGGCTCTTCCCCCGCGGCGGCGCGCTCGAGCGCTTCGACGAGCCGGTCCGTCGTCTCTCCGATGGCGGACACGACGACGACCGGACAACGGTCGCGCGCACCACCGACGATGCCGCACACCCTCTCCAGGGCGGGTGCGTCCTCGAGCGAAGTTCCGCCGAACTTCTGGACGATCAGGTGAGGAGCCCCCTCGACACCGCCAGCTCCGCGTTCAGGATCGACGCGCCCGCGGCGCCGCGGATGGTGTTGTGTCCGAGCGCCGTGAACTTCCAGTCGAGCAGCCGGCAGGGCGAGAGCCCCCCGACGACCGTGCACATTCCCACGCCGGCGTTGACGTCCCGGCGGGGCTGGGGACGCTGGCGCTCGCGCACGAGCACGACGGGCCGCTCCGGCGCCGACGGAAGTCGGCGGACCTCTTCGCTCCCCCGAAAATCTTCCCACGCCGACTCGATCTCGGCGGCGGAAGCCTTGCGCGAGAGTCCGACCGAGACGGCCTCGGTGTGACCGTCTTCGACCGCCACGCGGTAGGTCATCGCCGAGATCACGAGAGGCGCCGGCGCGCCGGCGGCGTCGCGCGCGCCTCCGAGAATCTTCGCGACCTCGGACTCGATCTTCTCCGCCTCGCCCGGGATGTCGGGAATCACGTTTCCGAGTATGTCGAGTGACGGGACGCCCGGGTAGCCCGCGCCGGAGACCGCCTGCATCGTCGCGACGAAGGCCTTCTCGACCCCGAAGGCGCGGTCGAGCGGCGCGAGCGCCATGGCGAGGAACATCGCCGAGCAGTTTGCGTTCGTGACGAGCGATCCGGACCAGCTACGGTGCTGTCGCTGCCGCTCGAGAAGCGAGAGCGAATCCGGGTTGATCTCCGGAATGACGAGCGGGACGTCGTCGTCCATGCGATGCGCCGAAGCGTTCGAGAAGACGAACGCGCCCCGTCGGGCGAAGAGCGGCTCGACTTCGCGGGCGGTGTCCGCGTCGAGCGCCGAGAACACGGCGCGACACGGGAGCTCGTCCCGGACGCCGCGCACCTCCAGGGACGCGAGACGGTCCGGGAGAGGGGTTTCGCCCCGCCACCGGGCGGCTTCCGCGTAGGCGCGTCCGGCCGACCGCTCGGAGGCGGCGACCGCGACGACCTCGAACCAGGGGTGGTCGAGGAGGCGTTCGAGGAAGCGCTGCCCCACGGTGCCGGTCGCACCGAGAACGCCGACGGGGATCTTTGCCGCGCTGCGAGTGCTCAACTTGCCGCTCCCGTTGCCGCCCGAAAGACTCTCACGAGACGCCCGTCCGTATAATCGATTCCCTCCAGGACGGAAACGGTACATGAGCTCCGCAACTCCGGGCCCCCGCTGCCCCCGCTGTCAACGGGCGATCGCCGCATGGCGGCTGCAGCACTGTGTCTATTGCGGCGAGACCTTCCCGCCGGACCTGAAGGAAGGCCACACGGAGCCCGAGGCGCTCAAGTGGGTGGAGCGGCCGGGAATCCCGACGGATGCCGCGAAACAGCTGGAGCTGATGAAATTCCTGCCGGGCGGACCGAAGACGGCGCCTCGGTCGCGGCCGGCGCTGCTCCTCGCGGGCGCGATCTCCATCATCGCGTTCAGCGTCATCTTCATACTGCTCTTTCTGGTTCTCCGACGCTCGATGCCTTCGGGCGCCGGCATCGTTCTCTTCATCGGAGTGGGTTTCCTCGCCTACCTCGCCTGGGTCTTTCTCCGCGCGTCCCGGCGCGGCATGCGATAGAGCCAAATTTGGTGGCGGGTGCAGGCGGAAGCCTGTCCCCCAAATTCGGTGGCGGGTGCAGGCTGAAGCCTGTCCCCACAGCCACTAAAGACGACGAGCCCCGGTCACGGGGCTCGTCGGGGACAAAGGGTCGAAAAGCTCAGACTACGGGACGTCCCTGTATCAGCCGGATGATGAGAACCACCACCGCAATGACGAGGAGAATGTGGATGAAGCCGTTCAGCGTGTAGCCCGAGACCAGGCCCAGGAGCCAGAGAACCAGAAGGATGATGAAAATGGTCCACAGCATGATGTCGTCCCCTCCTTATCGTCCGAACCACCGGGAGGCAGCCCGGGGACCTTACAGCGAAGCTCGTGCCAATATCCGGGGAAGTTTCCGGGTCCGAGGCGTAAGGAAACCGTCTGTGAACCCGGAACTCGAACCTTGAACGCCACTCTGAAGAACCCCTCCGAGCTCGTCGCCCGCCTCGAGCTCGCGGGGCCCGACCGCCTGCTCTTGCTCGACGCGCCCGACGAGCTCGCGACGCTCCTGGAAGCCGCCCGGGCCGGCCCGAAAGTGACCGTTCGAGCGGAGGGCGATGCCCTCCGCTCCGTCAAGGAAACCTTCGGGGCGGTGCTCGTCTGGCGCGAACATCGCGGAGGATCACGCGCCGTCTTGGACGGCGCGGTCAAGAAGCTCGAACCCGGCGGCGCGCTCTGGGTCGTCACGGCACTCCGGAAGGTCCGGGGGCCCTCCACGCCCGCGGTTCATCGGCTGGAGCGGGCCGACCTCGTCAAGGCTTTCGAGAAGGAAGGGCTCGCGAACGACCGGGAGGTCCGCGTCACGGCATGGCACGTCGGCTATCGCTTCGTGCCTACTCCACGTACGGGTAGAACCTCCCCGTAACGCGAAAGAAACGGCCGGTGGAGGAATCGACCGTCAACTGGCAGCGCGACACTTCGATCGTCGTCGAGAAGGCGACCCCGGGAGCCTTCAGGCTCACCGGATACCGCGTTCCGACCTTCAGAGGAGCATTGAAGTCGAAACGCACTCCGGTCGGCGTGACCTCGAGCACCTGTCGGGCGGTCTCCCATCGGACCTTGAGCTCGTACTGCTCCGGCTTCAGCCGCTTCTGAGTCTTTCCGGAATCGCTCGGACGCGACGGGCGATCGGATGAAGGTGGATCGGTCTGGCGATCAGCCATCGTTGAAGACGGGAAGCGGTCGGAGCTTTCCAAGACCTCCAGTAGTTGCGAAACCTGCGCCAGCTTATCCCCGGCGGGATCTGCCGGAGCGACGGATCTCAGGAAGATTTCGAGAGCGAGGCGGCGAGCCGGATCGCGGCCTGCATCCCCTGCTTCTCGCGGACCGCCCGAACCCGGGCCTTTTCCGCGGGCTTCAACCGCCGGACGTAACCCATGTACTTGCCCTGAAGCCTCCTCAGGGCCCGAACTTTCGGAGAAATCGCGACACGTCGCCGACGGGGGGCGCCCCGTCCCGTCGCGCTCGCGCGCCGGGCGCCGCGCCGGTTGCTTCCGTCCATTCCCTCGAGTGTGGCGAGCTGCTCGCGCAGCTCCGCGATCTCGCGCGAGCGCCCGTTCAGGACCGCGCGCACCTGGACCTCGCGGATCCTCCCCTGGGCGAGGAGCCTCCGAAGGACATACTGCGACTCTGCGGGTGTCATCTGCATCATTTGAATGACCTCATAGTGAACTTCTGTGAGTCGCAAGATCGCGACGGGGCCGGAGTCTACAACAAGCAGTTGATTCGGGCATCGAGAGCGATCCGCCTACTTCTTACGTCCTGCGGCCGCCGACTTTTGTTTGGGCGCCGCCTTCTTCTTTGAAGCCGCGACTGGACGCGCCGCGCGCGGGAGGAGAGCCATCACCACCTCCGGGCGGATCGTCTTTCCTTCCGTCATGACGTACGCCCGGTGAACGATGTTACGCAGCTCCCGGACGTTTCCGGGCCACTCGTACGCCTGGAGCAGCTCGAGAGCCCGGGGATCCCATCCGGCGACTCCCCCGCGTTCCTGCTCCTCGATCAGCTTGCGGAAGTGCTCGGCGAGCAGCGGGATGTCTTCCCGCTTCTCGGCCAGCGTCGGCAGCGCGATCGGAAAGACGTTCAGCCGGTAGTAGAGGTCCTCGCGGAGCTTCTTGTGCTTGATCGCGTCGTGCGGGTCCCGATTCGTCGCCGAGATGAGGCGCACGTCCACCTTCAGCTCTTGCGATCCGCCGACGCGCCGCAGCGTCCGATCCTCCAGCACCCGGAGAAGCTTCACTTGGAGCTCCGAGCCCATCTCGGTGATCTCGTCCAAGAACAGCGTGCCGCCCGCCGCCTCTTCGAAGTACCCCACGCGGCGCTTGTCGGCGCCCGTGAACGAGCCGCGCTCGTGGCCGAACAGCTCGCTCTCGATCAGGGTCGGTGAAATCGCGCCGCAGTTGAACGCGACGAACGGTTTCGCGGCGCGCCGCGACAGGCGGTGGATCGTCCGCGCGGCGACCTCCTTGCCCGTTCCGGAGGCGCCGGTGATGAGGACGGGCGCATTCGACTTCGCGACGCGGCGGATCACGTCGAAGATCTGAGTCATGATCGGAGCGCGGCCCACGAGGTCGCCGAGCCGCCCGGTCTCCTGCAGCTCCGCGCGAAGCGTCTCCACTTCGAATTCCAGCCGGCGGCGATCCGCGAGCCGGTTGAAAACGACCTCGAGCTGTGCGGGGCGGAGCGGCTTCAGGAGATAGTCGACCGCGCCGGCGCGCAGCGCCTCGATCGCGTTGTCGATCGAGCCCTGACCCGTGATGACGATCCCCTCGCGATCCGGGTCGGTCTCCCGCGCGGCGCGCAGGATCTCGATCCCGTCGCCGTCGGGCAGGTGAATGTCGACGATCATGAGACGCGGGTCGAACTCTTCGACGGCGCGCGCGGCTTCCTTCACGGTGCCGACCGAACGCGTCTCGCCGCCGAGGTCTTTGATCGACTCCTCGAGCCCCTTCCGGGTCGCCAGGTCGTCTTCGACGATCAGGACCTTCAAGCCTTCTCCTCCGGAAAACTCAGGGTTGCGGAGACTTTTTCCCCGCTCTGCGTCACGCGGACGACACCATCCGCGTCGGCGGCGTACAACCTCGCCAGCGCCAGGCCCATTCCCCAATTCTTGCCGCCGCCCGTCGAGCGCGGCGCGAAGAGCTTCTCGGGATCGTCCGCCGGCAGCGACCCGGGGTTCTCGATTCGCACCTGCAGGCGGTGACCGTCGCGCTCGCAGAAAATGGCGACCTCCTCCGGCCGCGCGCGCTCGAGCGCGTTGACGATCAGCGACGAGAGGGCCTCGGTCAGCTTCTCGCGATCCCCCGCGATGCGCCCCCCCGTTTGCCCCCGCGTCTCGAGGCCGTCCTGCGACATCCGCCGGAACGTATCGGCGACCCATTCGTCGAACGCGATGGACTCCGCGGGGCGCGACTCCGAAAGGAGCAGCTCTCGCCCTCGCTCGAAGAGATCGAACGCCCGCCCGAGCTCCGCCCGCGCGACGTCGAGAGAGGACGAAGGATCCTCGCCGCGCGCGAGACGCCGGTTCGCCCCCTCGAGGTGAAGCGAAACCGCCGACAGCGGAGTCGCCAGATCGTGCAGAAACGTGCGCAGAAACTGTTTTCGGGCGGCGTCGCGCGGACCGGTCGAAACAGGATTCAACAAGGCACCCTTTGTGCTACAAACATCGCTCTCAAACGGAACAAGCATCCTATGCCAAAACCGAGCGTCACCCCAGCCGTCGCCCCTCCGGCTCCGATTCCCGGGGTTCGCTCATCGTTGAAGACCCGCCTGAAGGTCACGGCGTTCGTCGGTCTCGCGATCATCGCGGCCTGGCTCTACTACACAGTCAATCAGGTTCTGACGCTTCACGACGTTACGCTCGACATACAGCGGACGACGGATCTGAGAGAACGCGTCGGCGACGCCAAGAGCGCACTCGCCGAAGCGGAGGATTCCCTCGATCGGTACACGCAGAACGGGCAGGGTTACGACCTTTCCCGCCATCACGCCGGCCGGACGACGCTGCGCACGGCGCTCAGTGCGATCCGCCGTCGCGTCATCACGGAGAGCTCCCGCGGAACGCTCGAGCAAGCGGAGGCCGCCGAGGAAATCTACTCGAAGGCGGCGGACCGCGCGATCGCGCGGTGGGCTCCGGGCAGCCCGTCCGCCGCCCGCGAGGAACGCGACAACAGGGTGCAGCCGGCGGCCGCGGGGCTGCGCGACATCCTCCTCGAGCTCGAGAACCGTTTCGGCCGCAGCGAGTCGCTCGCCGAAGGAAGGCTGAAAGGGGCTCGGGACTCGGCGGCCGCCGCGCTCGTCGTCCTCGCGGCGCTGATTCTCGCGGGAGTCTTGTGGCTGCTCACCGACGTGGATCGGCGCATCCTGTCGCCGGCCGTCTCCGCGACGCGCGCGCTCGGTGACCTCGCGGCCGACCGGCAGCCCCCACGACTGTCCGACGTTTCCGGCGACGAGATCGGGGAGCTCGGCCGGCAGTTCAACCGCGCCGCCGACGCCTACGCCGACCGCGCCCGCGCGCTCGGGGAGCGCGACATCCAGACGTCGGTCAACGCCGTTCTCGCCGCGGCGGCGACCGTGAACGACCTCTCGGGTTTCGGGTCGCGGGTGCTCGAGACCGTGGTCGACGTCTCCGGAGCCGCGTCGGCGGTGCTGTACCTGCCGCAGCCGGGCGGCTCTTACGCCGCGGCCGAGGCCGTCGGGTGGACCGCGCCGCCCGACGGAAGCGTCGGTGTGGCCGAAGCGAAGCGCGCCGCCACCGAGAAGCGGTCGCTCTTCGTCTCGGTTGCGCCGGCGACGCCGACCATCGACGTGTTCGACGGCCGGATCCTGCCGCGCGAGAGCGCGCACATTCCGCTCATCTACTTCGACCGGGTCGTCGGCGTCCTGGCGCTGGGGGCGGCGCAACCCTTCACGGCGAATGCACGCAACGTCCTCCTCGCGATCGCGCCGAGCCTTGCGGTCGCGCTCGCGAACGCCTCCGCGAACGAGCGCGTCGCGGAACAGACGCGGCGCCTCGCCGAGCAGAACGAGCTGCTCGAGGAGCAGCGCAGCCGTATCGCGCGCACGAACCTGGAGCTCCAGACGGCCTCGGCGCTGAAGGACCGCTTCCTCGCATCCGTATCCCACGAGCTGCGGACGCCGATGACCGTCATCCTGGGCTTCACGGCTGCGCTGCTCAAGGGAGGGCAGGGGAACCTGAATACGCAGCAGCGGGAGAGCCTCGAGCGCGTCCAGCGCAACGCGAAGCTGCTGCTGGGGCTGATCAACGACGTGCTCGACATCTCCAAGATCGAGTCGGGCAAGGTCGAGATCGACCGGCAGACCGTCCATCTCCCCGCCCTCGCGCGGCAGATCGAATCCGACTATTCCGAGGCCGCCCGCGGCAAGGGACTCACGCTGACGACGGAGGTCGCGAGCGGTCTCGACACGGTGACGAGCGATCCGGCCCGCGTCCTGCAGATCGTCGCCAACCTGGTCGGCAACGCGCTCAAGTTCACGGAGCGCGGCTCGATCACGGTCCGCTTCGAGCCGCGGGAGGAGGACCGGTGGGCGATCGTCGTCGCGGACACCGGCATCGGGATTCCGGACGACGAGCAGGCCGCGATCTTCGACGAGTTCCGGCAGGGTGAAGCGGCCGAGCATCGCGGGCGGGGCGGTACGGGGCTCGGCCTCGCCATCGTCCGCAAGCTCGCGGCCGTCCTCGGCGGCACGGTGTCCGTGGAGAGCACCCGAGGCAAGGGATCCCGATTCACGGTCGTTCTCCCGCGCGCGCTCCCCCGTGAGGCGGCGTCCCTTCCCGCGGCCGTCCCGCCCGCGGCCTGGCCGGTGCCCGCCGCGCCGCGCCGGTCTGTTCTCGTGGTCGACGACGACGAGGGCGTCCGGCGGCTTCTCGCCTACGAGCTTCAGCCTCTCGGCGTCCAGGTGCTCGAGGCGCCGGACGGGAAGACCGCGGTCGAGATCGCCGCGTCCGAGATGCCCGACGTGATCCTGCTCGACGTCCTCATGCCGGGCGTGGACGGATGGAGCGCGCTTCGCCGCCTCAAAGAGAGGCCCGAGACGCGCAACATACCGGTCGTCGTCCTCTCGGTCGTCGACGACCGCGCCCTCGGGTTCTCCCTCGGAGCGTTCGATTACCTCGTCAAGCCGGTGGACGTCTCTCAGCTCATCGACACGCTGTCGCGAGCCGGCGTCGTTGCGTCGCGCGGTCATCTGCTCGTCGTGGACGACGACCCCGACGTCCGCGAGCTCCTGACGCAGGGCCTCGTGAGCGCGGGATACCGCGTTCAGGGTGCGCCGGGAGGAGCCGAAGCGCTGGAGCTCATGTCGAAGGATCCTCCGAGCGCGGTGCTCCTCGACCTGATGATGCGCCCGCCCGACGGCTTCGAGGTGCTCTGCCGGATGCGCGAAGACCCGGCGCTGCGGGCGATACCCGTCATGATCGTCACCGCCAAAGAGCTCACGGCCGAAGAACACGTCGAGCTCGCGGGCTCGGCGCAACGCATCATTCGCAAAGGAACGGATCCCTCCCGGCTGGTGGCGGAAGTGCTTCGCGCGGTGGAAGAGGAGAAGACCGCTTGACGTCCGGATCGCGCATCCTCGTCGTCGAAGACTCCCCCGACATCCGCGTGCTCATCCGGATGCTCCTCGAAGCCGCCGGGCACGAAGTGTTGACCGCTCCCGACGGACGCGCCGCGGTCGAGGCCGCGCGCGCGGAGCGCCCCGACCTCGTGCTCATGGACCTGTCCCTGCCGATTCTCTCGGGATGGGAGGCCGCCCGGAAGATCAAGGACGACCCGGCGACGGCTGCGATTCCCATCGTCGCGGTGACCGCACACGCCATGCACGGCGACCGGGAACGGGCGCTCGCGGCGGGTTGCGACGGCTTCATCGCGAAGCCGATCGACGAGGAGACCTTCGAGCCGCTCGTCCGCTCCTATCTGCGAGCTCGAGCGGAGAGTGGCTCGGGAGCCGAGGGGGCGCCCGAGAGGGTGACGTCGCGGGAGCCCGGGAGAATCCTCGTCGTCGACGATCACGAGGAGGTCGCGGCGCTCATCAAGCAGGATCTCGAGACGGAGGGTCACGAGGTCGTGGTCGCACGGACGCTCGACGGGGCGTTCGCGACCGCGATCGGAGACCGGCCGTTCGACCTCGCCATCGTGGACGTGATGCTGGGTCCGGACTCCGGATACGACCTCACGGCGGATCTCGTCTCCCGTTCCCCCGAGTACCTGCCGGTGCTTCTCGTGACCGCGGGCGAGATCGATCGGGAAAAGGGCTACGCCGCGGGAGCCGACGACTTCATCGCGAAGCCGCTCGACGCGACGGAGCTCCTCGCCCGCGCGCGGTCCCTCATCCGGGTCGGGCGCGCGATCCGCAGCCAGGGCCGCGCTGCGCGCGAGCGCTCCGAAGCCTACGAGAAGCTCGCCGAGCTCGATCGGTTGAAGTCCGACTTCCTCTCGACCGTTTCCCACGAGCTGCGGACGCCGCTCAACACGATCATCCTCCTGTCACACCTGATCGAACGCGAGGGAACGACGCCCGCCGACGAAGAACGGCGGCTCCACGACATCCGGGTGATCCGCGAGAGCGCCGAGGCGTTGCTCCGGATGATCAACAACATCCTCGACCTCGCCAAGCTCGAGGCGGGCGAACGCGACCTGCACCCCCAGCGTGTCCCGCTCAAACCGCTTCTCGACGAGATCGTGGACATGCTCGAGCCACAGGCGCGCGCGAAGGACCTGCCCCTCGTGACCGAGATCGCTCCCGACCTTCCGGAGTCCGCGGTTCTCGACCGCGAGAAGGTCTCCCGCGTCGTCATCAATCTCCTGTCGAACGCCGTCAAGTACACGCCGAAGGGGCGCGTCGTGTTTCGCGTGTCGCCCTGGCAGGACTCGATCGTGTTCGAGGTCGAGGACACGGGCGGCGGCGTGCCGGCGCACCTCGTCACGACCGTGTTCGAGCCGTTCCGCCAGATCCGGACCGGAAACGGCGAGGCCCCGCGCGGGTCGGGACTCGGCCTGACGATCTCCAAGCAGCTGGTCGAGCTCATGGGGGGCGATCTCCTCTTCGACAGCCGCGAAGGTGTCGGGACCCGCGTCTCGTTCACGCTCCCGCAGCTCCAGGACTCGGCGGAGGCGCCGCCTCCGTCGCCGGCCGGACAGCCGGCACCGCGGGACGGCCAGCTCGGGCAGGGCCGGCGGATCCTGATCGTCGAGGACGACGCGGCGTCCCGGTACGGACTCCGGGGCCTCCTCGAGTCCGAGGGTTACGAGGTCGCCGAGGCCGGGGCGCTCGCGGACGCGGAGAAGCTGGCTCGCGGCTCGCCCCCCCACGTGCTGATCCTCGACATCACCCTCCCCGACGGGGACGGCGCGGAGTGGCTGCGTCTCTTCGCGAAGAAGGAGGGTCGAGTGCCCTTCCCCGTCATCGCGCTCACCGGCATCACGGCGGACGAAGACACGCGGCGGATCGAGCAGTCCGGCGTCTTCGCCGTGCTCCAGAAACCCGTCAACGTGGGGCTGCTCTTCCAGGCGCTCCGGGAGTGCCACGCGCCCGCGACCGCAAGCTCCTGACCCTTCCGCTCCCCGGCTCTCAGGCGAGAACGTCGCGCCGCAGGAACACGGCGTAGGCGACGGCGGTCGCCGCCAGGGCCCACACGGTCAGGACGACGACCGAGAACGGGAGCGTCATCCCGGTGATCGGCGGGGGTGAGCCGGAGTAGTAGTCCGGCAGCGGGAGGTTCGTGACGAAGAGATAGCGCTGCGCCTCCCACGTCGGCGCCACGCGGGGGAGGATGGTCCCGGCAATGAGCGCGGCGAGCATCGTCCCCATCGCGGCGGCCGTGGACCGCAGGACGACCGAGGTCAGGAAGGCGATGGCGCCCACGGTGAGCGCGGCGAACCAGGCGAGCCCGAACGCGAGAAACGCGTCCTGCCACAGCGGAAGCGCGCGCACGGCGCCGGCGTCGAATGTCTCGCCGGACAAACGGAAGCCGGTCAGGATCGGCGCGCCCCACCCCCGATAGCCGAACGCGAGCCCTCCGAAGAGGTACGCGACGATTCCGCCGAGAAGCACCGTCAGGGTGATCGCGAGTGCGAGCGCCGCGAATTTCGACGAGAGAACGCGGGCGCGCCCGACCGGCCGGGTCAGCAGGAGCTTGATGGTCCCCTGAGCGAACTCGGACGAGACGATGTCGGCAGCGAAGAGGATGGCCAGGAGCGGCAGGAGCAGATAGCTCGACGCATTCGCGAACGCCCGCGCGAAGATGGGGCCGGAAATCGCTTCCGGGTCCATGTTGCGATCGAGGTGGTACTGCACGCGCGCGATCTCGAACCGCACCCATCGGAGCTGGGTCTGCGGCAGACGTCCGGAGCGCTCCCAGTTCTGCATGCGCGCCACGCGTTCCTGGGACTCGACGCGCCAGTCGCGGCGCGGACGCCGCTCGCGGCTCTGCGTCTGCGCGAACACGATCAGGCCGTTCAGCGCGATCAGGATGAGGAGCGCGACGCGGAATCGCCGGCGCTTCAGGAGCTTCAACGTCTCGTTCTCGACGAGTGGGACGAACTTCATACGGTCTCGCCTCCCGTGACTTCCAGGAAAATCTCTTCGAGCGTCGAAGCCTGACGCTCGACGCCGAAGACGAGGACTCCCGCGGCGGCGAGCGCCGCCAGCGCCTCCGGCACACGCTCGCGGACGACATCGGAGGAAACCGATTCCTCCCCCTCGACGCGCGCCGCGCCGTCGCGGCCGAAGGGCATGAGCACCTCGGCCGCGCGCTTCGCCGGCCGCGCCCGGAAGAGGAGCCGCTCGGCTCCGCGCCGCTCGAGCAGCTCGCGCACCGGCCCCAGGGCGAGCGTGCGGCCGCGGTGGATGATGGCGACGCGGTCGCACATCTGCTCCACCTCCGAGAGCAGGTGACTCGAGACGAACACGGCGAGGCCCCGATCGGAGGCCAGGTGCCGGATGAGCTGCCGGATTTCCCGGATGCCCGCGGGGTCGAGCCCGTTGGCCGGTTCGTCCAGGATGAGGAGGTCCGGCTCTCCGAGGAGCGCCTGCGCGAGGCCGAGCCTCTGGCGCATGCCGAGCGAGTACGTCGCGACCCGGTCCTCGAGGCGCCGCTCCAGGAAGACGAGTCGCGCGAGCTCCGGAATGCGCGACTCCGCGCCGTTCTCGAGCATGCGGGCGAAGTGAAGCAGGTTCTCCCGGCCGGTCAGGTACGGGTAGAGGTCCGTGGACTCCACGATACAGCCCACGTGCGACATCGCCTTCGCGAAGTCGTGCTGCAGGTCGAAGCCGGCGATCCGCACGCGCCCCCGGTCCGGGCGCGCCAGGCCGACGAGCATCCGGATCGTCGTCGTCTTGCCGGCGCCGTTCGGCCCGAGGAAGCCGAAGACCTCTCCGGCTGTGAGCTCGAAGGAGACGTCGGAGACGACCTCGCGCTTGCCGAAGCGCTTCGTCAGTCCTTCAGCGGAGAGGACGACGGTCGGGGTCACTCGGGGAACGTATCATCCGACGGGCATGCCGCGTCTTTCACGCTTCTGGCTGTGGCACGTTCCCGCGGGGCTCGCGCTCGCCGCCGGCGTGCTGTTCGCGGCCGGGTTCTGGCTCGCGGTGCGCGGCACCGCCGGCGGATCCCTCGGCGCGGCGCCCCCGACGCCCGTCCCGCGCGAAGTGGCCAAGCCCGCCGGGAAGCGCCTCGTCCTCGTCCTCGGCGACTCGCTGTCGCGCGGGACCGGCGACCCGACCGGACGGGGCTACGCGGCCGACGTCGCTTCGGCGCTCCGCCGGCGCGGTCCCGTCGAGACCGTCAACCTCGCGGTGGCGGGAGCCGAGTCGGGAGACGTGCTCACTCTTCTTCAGAGCGAGAACGTCCGATCGCTCGTCGCGTCCGCGGACCTCGTGCTCTTCTCCGTGGGGGGAAACGATCTCTCGCACTCCCTCTCGCGCGCCGGAGCACCGGCGGAGGCGCTGTCGGCCATGACCGACGCGCGGAACCGTTTCGCCGCCAACCTGAGGGCGATCTTCAAGGAGCTGCGGCGGGTGAACGCGGCGGCCCCGATCCGGGTCCTCGGCCTCTACCAGCCGTTCGCCGCCGAGGGTCGGGACTCGCGCATCGGCGAGTCGCTCGTCCTCTCGTGGAATTCGGTCATCGGCGAGACGGCGCTCGGTTACCCGAACGTCGGCGTGGTCCCGGTCTTCGACGTGTTCCAGGGACGTCCCGACCGACTCGCCACGGACCGGTTCCATCCCAACCGGGAGGGCTATCGGATCATCGCCGAGCGGGTGGTGCAGACGGCTCCGCTCTGAGGAAAAAAAAGCCGCCCCGGGAATCGGAGCGGCCTGCCGGGAAGGAGGAGTACCCGGCTTACTCGAGTTCGAGGTTCAGTGCCGGCACGCGTCCGTGTGCACGTGACCCGGGCCGTAATTGGGGTCGTCGTACGGGTGATAGCTGCGATCCCAGTACTCGCGGTTGAAGTCGTAGTACGGGTCGCCCTGATACCCCTGCTCCAGGTACCGGTCCCGGTAACCGTAGTCGTCCCGGTACGGTCGCTGGACGTATCGCTCCACGACTACGGGCCGTTCGACGACGACCCACCTCGTGCGGTAACGCCGCACGGGCACCCAGTGCGTGTGACGGATTCCGTGCGCCCGGCACACGAAAGCCGGGCTGTAGAAGCCGTAACCCAGACGCGGCCGGCGGATCACACGGTAGCCGTAGGGCACGTAGGAGCCCACCGGGTATCGGTGATAACCGTAGGGAGAGCCGTAGTACGGATCTCCGACGCCGACCGCGATGTCGCCGTGCGGGAGACGGAAGCGGCCCTCGAAACGAACCTGCGCCTCTGCCGTCGACGGCATCAGGACGAGGACCGTCGCCGCCAGTGCGGCGGCCGCCATCGCGATGCGAACCGCTCTTTTCATACTCACCTCCGGGCCGCGTCCTCCACGCGGGCGAAGGCGAATGAGGGCAACGCGGGTGCCAGAGTGATTTGACTGAAGGGAAAGGACTTGGCGGCTCAGTCGGCGCCGCGAATGTCCGCTCTCCAGGTCAGAGCGGGGTCGGGAGAGAACAGTCGGTTACCAGAACCTCCGGGCTTTTCCCACGGCCTTGCCGACGCCGAAGAGCACCTGTGCGACGGAGGTCAGCCGCCCGATCCTCGCGGCGAGGGAGTGCCTGCCGAGGAACTGTCTGCCGAGGGTCCACGCGACCGCGCCGGCCCCCGCGATCCAGCCCGCCGTTTTCCACCGCGCGCGCTTCGCCTCCACCGCGCCCCGCAGGCCCTGGATCTCCCGGGCGAGCGTGTCGCGCTCGAACTCCCCGCGGCGGCGGAGTCCTTCGATGCGCGCCGTGCGGCTGACCCGCGGCGTCTTCTTTTCCGCGTCGTTCATTCCGACCCCGCGCGAAAGCGCTCTTCGAGGCCCGCGTCGGCCGCGCGGGCTTCCTCTTCGTCCTCGTCTTCGTCCGTCTCCCCCGGGCGGATGCTCGCGCGCTCCGCCGCGAGCGCGTCCGGGCTCGCCGGGCCGCGGTCGCGCAGAGCGGCCTCTTCCCGGATCGCGTCCAGGTCCTTGCGAAGCTCGTCGCGGGTCGCGGGGAATTCGAGCGGCCGCACACGGCCGAGGCTCCGCACGCCGAGGAAGCCGGCGCCCGCCGCGATCAACAGGTAGAGAACGAGCGCGGCGGCGATGCCCGCGATCGGGCCGCCGAACAGCCTGGCAAAAAGAGCGGCGACGAGCGCGGTCGCGAGTAGAAGGGCGAGCGACGCGAACGCGAACGCGAGGACGAGCCCCGCCATCCCCATCCCGAGGAGCGATCCCTTTCCGGCGAGCTCCTCCCGGAAGATCTCGGTTCGGGTCGCGGCGAGCGCTTTCGCCGCGCGTTTCACGGCGGCCAGGCGTTCCTTCCACCCCGGCTCGGGCAGGTCTTCCGTGAAGTCGTCCGCGTCCCGGTCCATCAGCGCTCGCTCGATCCGTCGCGGCTCACGCCGCACCGCCATCGCCCCGCGCAGTGCCCGCTTCCACCGGCGCGATGCGGATGCCGGCGCTGCGGAATCGCTCGTGGATCCTTCGCGCGATTTCCGCGGCGCCCGGAGTGTCACCGTGCAGGCAGATCGTGTCGGCGCGAACGGAGACCCGCGTCGAGTCGTCCGCGACGACGACGCCGTCCCGCGCGAGCTGGACCGCCTGCTCGGCGGCCTCGTCCGGATCCGTGATCAGGGCGCCGGGGCGGCCCCGCGGCACGAGCGTTCCGTCGGAGCGGTAACGGCGGTCGGCGAACGCCTCCTCCGCGACCGGAAGTCCCGCCTCCCGACCGGCTCCGACCAGCATCGAGCCGGACGCTCCCACGAGCACGAGCTCGGTCCCGACGCGACGGACGCCCTCGGCGATGGCCCGGGCGACGTCGGGAAATTCCGCACCGCTGTGATACAGCGCGCCGTGCGGCTTCACGTGCGTGAGGCGGCTGCCGCGCGAGCGAACGAATCCCTCGAGGGCCGAGACCTGGTAGACGACGAGGTTCTCGATCTCGTCGGCGGCCATTTCGATCGCGACACGCCCGAAGTTCTCGCGGTCGGGGTACCCCGGGTGCGCACCGACGCGGACCCCCCGCGACAGCGCGAGCTCGACGGTCTGGTCCATCGTGACCGGATCCCCGGCGTGCATGCCGCACGCAACGTTCGCGGAGGTCACGTAAGGCAGGAGCTCGGCGTCGTCCATGCCCTCACCCACGTCCGCATTGAGGTCGACGCTCACGACCCGTGATGTTAGTCCAACGTCCCGCTAAAGCTGGTCCATCGCTTCCGCGAGCGTGACCTGCCGGAAGCGGATCGCCGTTCCGGGGGGCGCCTGCGCCAGCAGCGGCCAGTCGCGCGCGATCACCGTGGCGATCTTCGCGTAGCCTCCGGTGACGGGCCGGTCCGGCCCGAGGACGATTGGAAGACCGCTCGCCGGCACCTGGATCCCGCCGAGCGCGGTGCCCTCCGGAGGGATGTCGGTCGCCCGGCGCAGCTCGATCGGCGGGCCGTCGAGCCGGATCCCGCGCCGATCGCTCTCCGGCGTGACGCGGTACGTCGCCGAGTAGAAGACCTCCGCGGCCGCCGGCGGAAAGAACGCGGACTGCGGCCCCTCGAGAACACGCAGCGTCCGCGGCGCCCCGTCCGGCGTCTCCCCGGGTCGGGGGCGCTCCCTGTCCGGCCCTTTTGCGCGGAGGCGTCCCCGCGAGACGGAGTCGCCTCGCGCGAGGCGCCGCACGGCCTCTCCCGGGCGTCGCGCGACGAGGCCGCCCTGCACGCAGAGGTACGCGCGGGCGCCGCTCTTCGCGTAACCGAACGCGATGTGGTCCCCCGCTTTGACCTCGAACGGCCGGTCGCGCTCGACGAGTTTCCCGTTCCAGCGCGCCTGCAGGTCCCCGCCGGTGACGCAGGCGAGGGCGTCGTCGAGGGCCCGAAGCTCGGGACCCGCCAGCGTGACCTCCAGGGCTCCGGCTTCCGGCGAGTTGCCGACCATCGCGTTGCCCCGCCGAAGCGCCTCCATGTCCATCGCCCCGCCGGAGGGGACCCCGCACGCGCCGAGCCCGTAAAGGGTCCCACCCTGAACCGACGAGAAGAGCCCCGCACCGATCACCGCCAGGACGGGCGTCCCACCGGAGCCCTGCGGAGGAGGAGCGTGCGCGCTCGAAGCGAGCCGGCGGCCGAGCTCCTCTTCGTCGATCCGCTCGAATCGGACGCGGTCGCCGGGGCGCAGGAGCGCCGGCGGCGAGGCCGCGGCGTCGAAGAGCCGGACGGGAGAGCGCCCGATCAGGCGCCACCCGCCCGGCGACTCGGCTGGATAGACGGCGGAGTACTCGCCGCCGATCGCGACGCTGCCCGCCGGGACGCGCGGACGCGGGCTGTCGCGGCGGGGAGCGGCGAGCTCCGGGGGCAGCCCCGTCAGGTACGCGAATCCGGGCGAGAACCCGAGAAAGGCGACCCGGTACTCGGCGCTCTCGTGTCGGCGCGCGACTTCCTCGGCCGAGAGCGCCCGGTCGCGGGCCAGCGACTCGAGATCCGGTCCCGAATCCCCTCCGTACACCACGGGAATCCGGAAGAGCCGCGACTCCTCCGCTGCGGCGGCGGGCTCTTCGGCGGCGCGCCGGACGCGGCGGCCGAGCGCGGCCCGGTCGATCGCGCGCGGGTCGAACACGACGAAGAGCGTCCGCGCGCCCGGAATCGCGTCGAGGAGCCCGCGGGTCCGCTTCGCCGAGAGCCGTGACGCGATCGCGATCGCCGCGCCGTTCGCGTCCGATTCGGGAACGTCCGGGAACTCGACGAGGACCGAGCCCTCGGAGACGTCGCGGATCTGGACGTTCAGGTCGCCGACCTCACGTCGCGCGGCGCCGCCGCCACGCAAAATAGACGGGGACCCCGGTCAGCACGAGGCCGTACCCGGGCCAGGTCGTCCGCGGGTTGCCGGCGAGGAGGACGGCGATCAGGACCGCTCCCGCCGCCGCGTAGATCAGTGGAAGGAACGGATAGAGCGGCGCTCGGAACGGCCTCGGAAGCTCGGGCCTCCGCCGGCGCAGCACGATCACCGCGACCACGAGCAGGACGTAGAAGAGGATGTCGGCGCTGATCACGTACTCGAGCAGATCACTGTAGCTGCCGGACAGGGTGAGCACCGACGCCCAGAGCGCCTGCGCCCAGAGGGCATTCGCGGGGACGGATGCGCCGTTCAGCCGCTCGAGGCTTCGGAAGAACAGCCCGTCGCGCGCCATCGCGAACGAGACCCGCGCTCCCGAGAGAATGAGTCCGTTCACGCACCCGAAGGTCGAAACCATGATCGCCACCGCCATCACGTTGGCGGCGGCGGGCCCGAAGAGGGACGTCGCCACCGCCGTCGCGACGCGGTCGGCCGGCGCGTTCTGGATGTCGGAGAGCGGCAGGACGTTCATGTAGGCGACGTTCGCGAGCACGTAGAGCGTCGTCACGAGAAGGCAGCCGGCGAGGAGCGCCTGCGGAAGGGTGCGGCCCGGGTGCTCCACCTCCTCCCCCGCGAAGGTCACGTTGTTCCACGCCGACTGGGAGAAGAGGGGCCCGACCATCGCGAGGCCGAGAGCGATCAGGAGCGCGACGCCCGTGAGCAGAGATCCGTCCGGCGACACGGGCGTCCAGAAGCCTTCCACGCGGAGTGCGGCGTCGGGCCGGCCGAGGAGCAGCCCGAAGGCCGTCAGAGCGAGCAGAGCCGCGAGCTTGGCGAAGGTGAAGACGTTCTGCGTCGTGGTTCCCGTGCGCAGACCCGTGGCGTTCGACGCGGTGAGCAGGACGATCACCGCCACGCCGACCCCCTGCGCGATCGAGACCGAGAACGGCCCGACGACCGTCTTCGTCTCGGAGACGGCGGGCCAGAGCACGCCGAGGAACTTCGCGAAAGCGACGGCGACCGCGGCGATGGTCCCGGTCTGGACGACGAGGAACATCGTCCAGCCGAAGAGGAACCCGAAAAGCGGCCCGTACGCCTCGCGGAAGAACACGTACTGTCCTCCCGCCTTCGGGATCATCGCTGCGAGCTCCGAGCAGCAGAGCGCCGCGATCATCGTCAGGAGCCCGGCGATCGCCCAGGCGGCCACCACCCAGCCTCCGGAACCCAGGACGCGCGCGCTCTTCGCCGAGACGATGAAGATGCCGGAGCCGATCATCGAGCCGACGACGAGGGTCGTCGCGTCGAGACGACCGATGCCGCGGACCAGGTGTCGCGTCAAGAAGTGATGTGGATTCCTCTTACTGCTGCTCGGCCCGCGCGGTGAAAGCCGCGAGCCGATCCATGATCTTGGGAATCAGCCGGCGCGACATCCACGCCTCTCCGGAGCTGACGGCGACAAGCGCCTCCGGGAGAAAGCGGTCCAGGTCCTTCTTGTTCACGCAGCCGACGGCGCCGTGGGACAGAGCCTCCATGATCCTCGACTCGGGTGCCCGCCCGACGAGAAGAATTACGCGTGTCCGCGCGCTCTTGCGGCGGAGGACCGAGACGAGCGAGGCTCCGAATTCCGACGACAGATTGAGGTCGAGCAGCACGACGCGCGGCTTCAGGCGCGCCGTCGCCGAAACTGCCTCCAGACCGGTCTGGGCTTCCCCGACGATCCGCATGCCCCGCAGCGAATGGATGACGCGCGCGGCGGCGTTCCGCGCCTTCTTGTCCGAGTCCGCGATCAGGATGTTGACGACCGGAAGGGGTCGCTTTTTCACCCAGTCGAGGCTGCCCTTCGCGCGTTTCGACGGGGCCGCGCGCGCCCGCTTCCGCTTCACCGGGTCACCCGGTTGTATTCGGTGACGAAGAGGGCGAGTCCGAGCCGATCGGAAAGTCCGAGCTTCCGGAAGATTGCCGTCAAATGGGCCTTCACCGTGGCCTCCGTGATGTTGAGCCGGGCCGCGATTTCCTTGTTACTCGCTCCGCCGCCGATCAACTGCGCGATCTCGCGCTCTCTCGGGGTGAGCCGGTCCAGCCGGGTATCGAGATTCGGCGGGAATTCCTTGTGCCGACGCTCCGTCAGGGAGGTCAACTCCTCGAGCAGCGGGGCGTAGACGTTCCGCGCGACCCAGATCTCGCCTTTCAGGACGACCGTCACCGCCTTGCGCAGGAGGGCGGGGTCCGTCTCCGAGCTGCAGTATCCGCGCGCGCCGCCTTTCAGAGCGGCCAGGCCCTCCCGATCGTTGGGGGTGCTCGTCAGGAGCATGACCGACGTCAGGGGAGACAGCCTCTGGATGGCGGGAACGCCCTCGACGCCGCCCAGTCCCGGCAGAGCGAGGTCGAGCAGGACGACGGCCGGTTTCAAGTTCGCCATGCTCCGCTCGAGCGACGAGCGCTCCGCGACTTCGTAGAGCGGAAAACGGTCCTGGAGCCCCTGGGCCCACTGGCTGCGCACACCCGCGATGGGGCTCGCAATCAGAACCACTGACGCCGCTCGAGCTCTATCGGACATGAGAGAAAGAAGGCTCCTGAGAACCTACAGGGGCGCGGGCGGAGTGTCAACGTGCAGACGCACAAAAGTTCGCTTCTGGCATGGAGTCTGCTCCGACGAAGGTCGAAGGCGCCCGCGTGCGATCGGAGGTGTTTCGATGTCGAAGCTCATCTCGAGAAGTCTCGCGGCCGCTCTTTTCGCGGGGGCGATCGCGGCGAGCGCTCACGCCCAGCTTCCGCCCCCTCCGCCGCCACCGCCTCTGCCCGACGAGATCCGACCGGCGATCGTCGAGATCGCCCCTCCCCCGTTGCGTGTCGAAACCGTCGTCGCCCGACCGGGAGCGGGTTACGTCTGGGCCAGGGGGTACTGGGACTGGAGTGGCTCCGGGTGGGCATGGATCCCGGGCCGCTGGGTCGTGGCGCCGGCCGCCCGTGCGACGTGGATCCCGGCGAGATATACCCGCGTGTCGGGAGGATGGCAGTACGTTCCGGCGCACTGGTCCACCCAGCGCGTGGTGACTGGCGAAGGGGCGGCGCGCGCCCCCGCGCTCGGCCACAAGAAGGCGCGCGGGAAGGGACACGCGAAGGCGAAGGGCAAGGGGCACCAGAAGCACGACTGATCCGGTTCTCCGGATCTCTCGCGGCGCTCCGCCCGGTTTCCTTTTCGGGGTCCTTCGTGTCCAATCGGCATGGGCACGATGCCGGCAACCGGAACCTCGACTCCGGTGTCTCACCCGAAAGAGATGGCCGTCGACGGGGAGGAGCGCGGGCTCCTCGATCGCATGCGGGCCGGTGATCGCGAGGCGGCCGAAGCCCTCGTCGAGGGGAGCTACGGAATCGTCTTCGCCTCCCTCGTGCGCCTCTGCGGCGGGGACCGAGATCTCGCGTCGGACCTGACGCAGGAGACCTTCCGGAAAGCCTGGCAGGCTCTGCCGGCCTTCGACGGCCGGTCCCGCTTCTCCACGTGGCTCTACCGCATCGCCTACAACGCGTTCCTGAACCGCGCCCGCCGCCCCCTTCGCGCCGTGTCTCTCGAGTCGAGCGACGGACTGCCGGAGGATCCGGCGGCGAGCGCCGAAGACTCGATCCAGAGATCCGAGACCTCGCTTTCGCTGCGCCGGGCCGTCCTGGCCCTTCCCGAGGAGCTGCGCTTCGCGGTGACCGCCCGTTTCTGGGCCGGCGAGTCCGTTTCCGCGATCGCCCGCGAGGAAGGGATCACGACCGTCGCGGTTCGCAAGCGTCTGCGCCGCGCGCTCGCTTCGTTGAAGGTGACTCTCCAGGAGGTTCGGCCATGAATCCGAAGAAGATCGACGTGGACGTCGAAGACATGCTCTCGCGAACGCCGGCGCCCGCGCCCCCCGATGGCCTGCTCGAGAAGTTGAAGTCGGAGATCCCGACAGAGCTGCCGAAGCCTCTCGCCGTCGCGTCGCGCCCGCCCGTAAGAACCGGCTATTGGATGAAGGCTGCGGCGGCCGTGCTGCTGGCAGGAGTCGCGGCACTCATCGGGTACCGCGTCACCGTCGACTCCGAGCCGTCGAAAGTCGTGGCGAAGCCGCCCGCCGTCGTCCCGGCAGAGAAAAGGACCCGCGTCACCGAGGGCGGCCCGTCCGGTTCCGAGGTGCGCACCGAGACGGTCGTTCCTCCCGGGTCGATCCCCGTTCGCAAGCCTGCCCCGGCGGCGAAAGCCGGAGGTCCCGCGACGATCGAGGTCCGCGCGCGGGACGAGTCGGGGTCGGCCCTGCCGGGAGTGACCGTCCGCGTCCAGGGCGACGGGGTGGACAAGCTCACGACCACGGACGCCCGGGGGCGCGCTCAGGTCGAGGTGCCGAAAGAGGGGCCATACCGCGTCGAGAGCGAGCTCTCCGGCTTCGACAAGAAGGTCGAAGAAGCGCGGGCCGTGGCCGGGAAGAAGAACGAGGTCGAGACGAAGATGAAGACGTCGGCCATCCAGTCGGCCGTCACGGTGAGCGCGGAGGCCCCCGTTCTCGTCGAAGGAGGCGTGCCGGCAAACGTCGCGGGGGGAGTCCTCGCGTCCGCGCCCGGCCGACCGACGGTCATGCCTCCCTCGACCGGCGGCACCCGCGAGCCCAACGACGCGCCGTACGGCGACGTTTTCTTCAAGGAGTACGGGACCAATCCCTTCGTCGACACGGACGACGACAAGCTTTCGACCTTCGGCCTGGACGTCGACACCGGCTCGTACACGGTGGCGCGCCGGTACATCAACGATGGCAACCTGCCGCCCCGCGAGGCGATCCGCGTCGAGGAGTTCGTCAACGCCTTTTTCTACGGCGACGGGCCGCCGGCGCGGGGCGACTTCGCGATCCGGGCGGAAGCCGCGCCCACCCCCTTCATGAAGGGGGATCTCTACCGCGTCGTGCGCTTCAACGTGCGGGGGCGCGCCGTCGACGCAAAGGACCGCAAGCCCGCGGTGCTGACTTTCGTGGTCGACGTCTCGGGATCCATGCAGTACGAGAATCGCCTCGAGCTCGTGAAGAGGGCGCTCGGTCTCCTCCTCGACCAGCTGGATTCCTCGGATCGGGTCGGACTCGTGACCTACGGCAGCACGGCCCAGACCGTCCTGAGGCCCACGTCCGACAAGGAATCCATCCGCGAGGCGATCGGGCGCCTGTATCCCGGCGGCGCGACGAACGCCGAAGAAGGTCTCCGCGTCGGCTACGAAGTCGCCGCGCAGTTCCGCCGGAGCGACGGGATCAACCGCGTCATTCTCTGCTCGGACGGCGTCGCGAACGTGGGCCGCACCGGTCCGGACTCCATCCTTCGCGTCATCGAGCGGCAGGCGAAGGAGAACGACATCGAGCTGACCACGGTCGGCTTCGGCATGGGCAACTACAACGACGTCCTCATGGAGCAGCTCGCGAACAAGGGCGACGGCCGCTACGCGTACGTCGACACGATCGAGGAGGCGCGCCGCATCTTCGTCGAGGAGCTGTCCGGCACGCTCCAGACCATCGCAACGGACGCGAAAGCCCAGGTGGAGTTCGAGCCCTCCGTGGTGTCGCGCTGGCGCCTCCTCGGCTACGAGAACCGCGACGTCGCCGACGAGCGATTCCGCGACGACACGGTGGACGCCGGCGAGATCGGGGCCGGGCACTCCGTGACCGCCCTCTACGAGATCAAGCTGAAGGACGACGCGCCGCGGCGGGGCACGGCGGCCACTCTGCGCCTGCGCTACCGCTCGAAGGAGACGGGCCGGGTCGTCGAGCTCGAGCACGACCTGCGTCTGTCGGACTTTGCCGACAGCTGGAACTCGGCACCGCGCGGCTTGAAGCTCGCGTCCCTCGTCGCGGAATTCGCCGAGCTGCTGAAAGGCAACTACTGGGCGAAGGATGGCAACGTGTCGGACGTCCTCACCCGGGCCCGCCGCGTCGCGGCCGAGCTTCCGGGCGATCGCCGCGCGAACGAGTTCGTCGCGGTCGTCGAGAGGGTCGCGGGAATCGGGCTTCCCCGGAGCGGCTCACGGGAAAGGGACGAATGAGTGCAGTTGGGCAATAGAAGCGAAGAGGGGTCAGGCTTCAAGATCTTCGTGGGGTCAGGTTTCAACCTGACCCCGCTTCGTCTCGCTGAGCCGCTCTAGCTCTGAAACGCGTAGGAAACCTTGAGGAAGAGCTGTCGGCCCGATCGCGCATAGGTGCCGTTCGCGAGGAGCTCGCGGTCGTCTCCGTATCCCAGAAAGAGGACCGTCTGCCAGTTGAGCTTGTAGGCGAAGAGCGCCGACCCGTTGAACGAGCCGTCTCGCCGGGACACGGCGAACCGGTACAGCGAGGGATCCCGCTCCGTCTCGACCCACTGGCCGATCAACCGCAGCAGCGCGCGCGCGCTGAACGTGTAGGTCGCCTTCACCCTGCCGATCCGGGCGGTGAAGAGACGGCCCTCGCGACCATCGTCGCCTTCGACGTCGAGAGTCTGATGGTTGCCGAGGAGCTCGACCGCGAGATGGTCCGTCGGCTTGACGGTGATCGCCGTGGCCAGGCGGACTCCGTCCCCCACCCGCCCGTTCTCGAAGTCGAACTCCTCTCCCACGTTTCCGTCGACCTCCACCCGGGAGATCCGGCGTGACGGATCCACCTGGAAGAGGAAGAAGAGATTCGTCCTCTCGAAGACCTCTCCCCCGATGCGGCTCGCGGAGAGGTTCAACTCGATGTCGCCGACGAGGTTCCGTTTGCCCTGGAAGATGACGCCCGGCGAGATGTTCCGATCGATGAGGAGCCCGTCCCGCTTCTCGGTGTACGAAGAGAAGACCTGCGGCCGGACGAAGGTCAGCAGTCCTTCCGGAAAGAACTTCCAGGCGGCGTAGGCCTCTCCGAGCCGCAGTCCGACCTGCGGAACGAACCCGTCGTCCGCCCGGAACCCGTTGCCGAGCTCGCGATAGTGGAGAAACCCTTCCGGGGCGCGCGCCGTGTAGTCCCATCGGGCGTCGACGGCTCCGCCCGAGAGGGAACGTCCGTCCCACTCGTCGGCGAGGTCGGGGCGGTCCGGCGTCCTCGTCTCGCTCCAGAGGAACTGCCCCCGGAATCGGTTGCTCGCGCTCGGACGCCACTCGAAGTCGGGACCGAAGACCCGGTTGTGCCCGCCGCCTCGAACCTCGCGGTCCGTGACCAGGAGTCCGGCGAAGGAGCTTCCGAAGTCGTGGCGCAGCCTTCCGATCGCGGCGATCGAGCGGAAGTCCTGCGGCGCGAAGGACGAAAAGTCGGGTCCCGGGAGCACCACGAGGCCTCCGCCGCGATCCTCCGTGACGAGAACCGTGTACGCCGACTCGCCGAGCTTCCCCGTGCTGCGCAGCCCCCAGCGCGGTGACGTGATCGTGCGCGTGTGGACCGCCCGGATCGGGGTCTCGAGCAGGTCCACTCCCTCCAGGAAGAACGGCCGCTTCTCCGGAAAGAACAGCGCGAAGCGCTGGTTGACCGCGATCTGCGCGACGTCCGATTCGACCTGGGAAAAGTCGGGGTTCAACGTCGCGTCGATCGCGTGGCTGGACCCCGGCGTCCATTTGACGTCCAGCCCTCCGTCCCCTTCGACGGAGTCGTTCTCGAGCGAGGATCCGGGGTCGCTTTCCGGCCGCGCGGACTGGGTCGCGGTCGCGTACGGCGCGACCACGAGGTGGCCCCCCTGCGGCAGGCCCGAGAGCCCCGTGATCGAGCGCATGTGACAGAGGGAGCAGTTCGATCCGCGCGGGACCGGGTTCGAGTGGATGAAGTACCGGTTGTCGCGCGGGTAGTTGCGCCAGATCTGGATCCCCCAGGTCTGGGGATCCTGCCGGGGATACCGGAGCGACGAGAACGGAATCCGGTATTCCGCCGTCCAGCCGGTCGCCGTGATGCGGGCGGCCGTGTCGTAGAAGTAGTCGGGGGAGAAGTCTTCCGTGAAGGTCGCGTCGTTCCAGCTCGCGTCTCCCTGGATGCCCCGGGGATTGACCCGCAGCTCGACCGCGGATTTTCGATCGTTCCTCGTGTCCAGGAAAATCGCGATGTTGTCGTCCGTTCCGAGGACATCGTCCCGGTTCACGTACGGCGCGCGGATCTTCGACGGCTCCGGGTCACGGGCGTCGATCCCGATGTAGAGGTACTTCTCATCGTACGCAATGAAGGCCGTCGTGGCGACCCGGGGAGGCACGTTGTCGCCGGGTTGCGTCTCCCAGAATTCTCCGATCGCCGCCGCGTCCTTCCAGCCGGGATCCGAGAGGTCGCCATTCACCACGATGGGACCGGACGCACGATGGACGGTGATGGGCGGAAGATCCGGAGTCGCCGCGGCGAGGATGCCCGGCACGAGGAAGAGCAGGGCTGCGCCCGCGGTGAGTCTCACGCCGCTCGTATGTACGTTCGATGAAAATCGAAGTTCCGTCCTTGTCGAAACGAGCTCTTCTTTGTTAGAACGAAGCGGGGGCAGACCATGAGAACTTCGATGCTGCGGACGCTGCTTCTCTGTCTGGTGATCGCCGCAGCGGCCATGCCGCTTTTCGCCGGCGGAGCCTGGGTGCCGCAGCCCGGTCAGTGGAGCCTGAACCTCGGATACTCGAGGAAGCACGCGGCGAGCTCGTTCAACGCGTTCGGAGAGCGATTCAACAACTCCAGCCAGCACGACTTCCGCTACACGTACCTGGACGGGGACATCGGTCTCTTTCCGAATCTGTCCGGCCAGTTCCTGTTGACCTATCTCGACGGTCGGGAAGGCCCGCCGGGAGACCTGGAGCGCAACGAAGGGTTCTCGGATGCCTGGTTCGGACTGAAGTACCAGGTCCATGGTGGCCGGCTCCCGATGGCGATTGGCGCGTCGATTCGAACGCCGGTGTTCTACGACCGCGAGGGACCGTACAACCGCTACGTCTACGACCAGCAGGGCAACATCCGGGGGCTGAACGACGAGTGGCGCGGGCTCCTCAAGTACGACTACACCCTCTCCTATTACGTGAGCCGCTCGTTCCTGGGGGGCGCCGGATGGGTCAATCTGATGACCGGCTACACCTGGCGCACGGGCGCGCCCGCCGATCAGATCCCGGCGTCTCTCGAAGCGGGCTACCCGATTCCGCGGCTGGGAGGGATCGCCGTCAAAGGCCACGTCCTCTGGGTGTGGAGCCTCCACAACGATTCGGTGCGGGAGCCCGACGACCGCTTCGGAGGAAATCCCACCTTCAGCTTCAACGACGCGAGCATGGGGCGGATCGGCGGCGGCCTGATCGTGCCGCTTCCCATCGGCCGCGCGCGAAACTGGAACGTCGAGGTCGGCTATAACAAGTGGATCTGGGGCCGCTCGGCGAGGACGTACCAGGAGCCGTACATCTCCATCGGGCACGGCTTCTGACGGACGTCCGAGGGAGTGCGATCCCTCGGTTGTCGGCCGGCTATCCGAACCGCTCCCGCGAAATCCGGTCTTCCGGGCCGACCCTCCCTGCCACGATGCGATTCTTGCCTGCGCGCTTGGCCTCGTACATCAACTCGTCGGCTCGCTTCAACAGCACTTCCGGATCGATGTCGGCGGTCTCAGCGGTCACGACCCCGGCGCTCAACGTGACCGGGCCGCCCCTCTTCGAAGCGGCCGCTTCCAGAGTCTCGACGAGCCGCGCGACCGCGGCGCGGGCATCACTCTCGTCTGCGCCCGGCAGGATGAGGACGAACTCGTCCCCGCCGCACCGGGCGACCGTGTCGCCCGGACGCAACGCTCCTCCCGCCGCCTGAGCCACCTCCCGAAGCACGCGATCGCCCGCCGCGTGGCCGTGGACGTCGTTCACCGTCTTGAAGTCGTCGAGGTCGAAGAGACACACGGAAAGTGGAAAGCTGTTGCGCCGCGCGGATGCGAGGCTCTCCCGAAGCCGTTCGAACAGCCCGCGGGTATTGGCCACCCCGGTCGTGGCGTCGATCCGCGCCACGAGCTTTTCCAGGTGCCACTGCTGGCGTAAAGCGGTGACGAGCACGACGAGAAGAGCGCTGATCGCCAGACGCGAAGTCGAGTTCCACAACGCCATCGCCGGAGGGACTCCCAGGTCGCGGCTGAATTGAAGCCAGTCCGCGACGACGTTGACCGCCGCGACCAGACACGCCATCAGGAGCCCCGGACCGCGTCCGAACACGAACGCGACCACCATCACGGGCACCATGTAGAACACCGCCATGGACGTGGCGACGCCCGCGAAGTAATCGGCCACACCGACCAGAACCGAGACGACGGCACACGTCGTCGCGACGAGCCAGGGGTACTTGGAAAGCCGCAGCGCGATGCGGTCCACCTTCTCGCTCAAGGTGGCTCGCGTGACCGAACGATCCGGGTGTCGCGGCGCGGCCATGCCGAATCCTAATCGGGACAGGGAATTTTTGCTGTTTTCGCGGTCCGTTCAGCGGAAGTCGTGACTCGGAATGTCCTCGCCCGGGCCCGCGGGGCCGCCCGGTTCCGCGCCCAGGAATGCCCGGACCCCCCAGAACCTCTCCCCCTTGACCGACAGGGTCCCGTCGAGTTTCTGGAGCTTCCCTTCGACGACGAGCGTCCCGGATCCGACGATCACGGTCCGGTACTCGCGGAAGAGGTCCGGCCGGACGATGGCCTGGCACATCCCGGTCTCGTCTTCGAGCGTCAGGAAGACGAATCCCTTCGCGGTGCCGGGGCGCTGCCGGACGATGACCGCCCCTCCGGCGCGAACCCGCGCGCCGTGCGGCCGCTTCCAGAGCTCGGCGGCGGAGAGCACTCCCTTGCGCCGGAACTCTTCGCGCAGGTGCTCGACTAAGTGCGGTCCCGTCGTCATCTGGGTCGCCTTGTAATCCGCCGCGGTCTCCTCGCGCGGGCTCATGTCGGCCAGCGGCGACGGGTCGTCGGTCGCCGTGCCGGCGAAGAGCGATCCCGACGGGCGCGCGACCTTCGCGACCTGCCAGAGCGCGCCGCGCCGGGTCCGCCCGAACGACGCGAGCGCGCCGGCGTAGGCGAGACGCACGAGCTCGTCCTCGCGAAGCGCGCACCGCCGCGCGAGGTCGTCGGCGCTCTCGAAGGGCGCGGCCGCCTGCTCCTCCTCGATCCTCCGGCCGGTCGCCTCGCGCAGCCCCTGGACGAAGCGCAGGCCCAGCCGCACCGCGCCCTCCGAAGCGGGGGACCTTGCGGTCTCCCGTCCCCCCACGTCCTCCCAGCGGCACTTCCAGCCGGACCGCGCCACGTCGATCGGCCGCATTTCCGTACCGTGCCGCTGCGCGTCCTTGACGAGCGTGGCCGGGTGGTAGAAGCCCATCGGCCACGAGTTCAGGATCGCCGCGTAGAACGCGGCGGGGTGGTGCGCCTTGAGATACGCGCTCGCGTACGCGATCAGCGCGAACGACGCCGCATGCGACTCCGGGAATCCGTAGAGCGCAAACGACGTGATGGACTTGACGATCTGCTCCTGCGCCGCGCCGTCGATGCCGCGCTCCGTCATCCCGCGCCGCAGCTTCTCCTCGATCGCGACCATCCGCTCCTGCGAGCGCTTGAATCCCATCGCGCGCCGCAGCTCCTCCGCCTCGCCGCCCGTGAAGCCCGCCGCGACCATCGCGATCTTCAGGAGCTGCTCCTGGAAGAGCGGCACCCCGAGCGTGCGCTTCAGGATCGGCTCGAGGCACGGGTGCGGATACTCGACGGGCGCCAGCCCCCGGCGCCGGTCGAAGAACGGGTGCACCATGCCGCCGACGATCGGCCCCGGCCGGATGATCGCGACCTGCACGACGATGTCGTAGAACGTCTTCGGGCCGTGTCGCGGCAGTGACGCCATCTGCGCGCGACTCTCGACCTGGAAGAGGCCGACCGTGTCCGCCGCGTTCAGCATCCTGTAGACGGCGGGGTCGTCCGGCGGCAGGTGTGCGAGGTCCACCTCGACGTTCTCGTTCGTCCGGATCATCGGAATCGCTTCCTCGAGCGCCGCGAGCATCCCGAGCCCGAGGAGGTCCACCTTCACCATCCCCATGTCCGCGCAGTCGTCCTTGTCCCACTGCACGACGACGCGCCCCGGCATGGACGCGGGCTCGAGCGGCACGACCTCGTCGAGCCGGCCCGCGGCGATGACCATCCCGCCGGAATGCTGGCCGAGGTGACGCGGCCGGTTCTGGATCTCGAGCCACAGGCGCATGAAGTGCCGCGACCGGGTCTCGCGGGGATCGAGTCCGGCGGCCGCGATTTCCTTCGCGAGCTCCTCGATCGGCTCGCGGATCTCTCCGAAGTTCCAGCTCCCGAGCTGCTTCGAGAGCCGGTCCACCTGGTCGGGCGAGTAGCCGAGCGCCTTCCCCACTTCGCGCGCCGACATCCTGTCGCGGTACGTGATCACGTTCGCGGTCATACCCGCGCCGCGCGCTCCGTACTTCTCGTAGACGTGCTGGATCACCTTCTCGCGCTGGTCGCCCGAGGGAAGGTCGAGGTCGATGTCGGGCCACTCCCCCCGCTCCTCCGAGAGGAAGCGCTCGAAGAGAAGCTCCATCTTCACCGGATCGACCGCGGTGATCGAGAGCGCGTAACAGACGGCGCTGTTCGCGGCCGAGCCGCGCCCCTGGACGAGGATCTTCTCCCTCAGGCAGAACTGGACGATGTCCCACACGATCAGGAAATAGCCGGCGAGGTCGAGCTTCTCGATGAGATCCAGCTCTCTCGCGATCTGCGCCTGCGCCCGCGCGGTGAGCGGGCGGAAGCGCGAGCGGGCGCCGTTCCACGCGACCTGGCGCAGGTACGAGGACGGCGTCTCGCCCGGCGGTAGCGGATAGTCGGGAAACCGGTAACCGAGGTCGGCGAGCGTGAAGTCGAGGCGCTGCGAGAGCTCCCACGCGCCGTCCAGCGCCCGCGGCAGATCCGTGAAGAGCTGCGACATCTCGAGGGCGTCCTTGAAGTGTCGTTCGCGCTGCGCGGCGAGGCGGGCGCCGGCGCGGTCCAGGTCGCTCTTGTGGCGGATCGCCGTCATCACGTCGTGGAGCTCCTTGTCGCGCGGGCGCGCGTAGCGGACCCCGTTGGTCGCGACGAGCGGCAGCCGGAGCCTCCCCGCGAGCTCGACGAGCGCGCGGTTGCCGTGCTCCTCCTCGCGGAGACGATGACGCTGCACCTCCACGTGCACGCGGCCGGGGAAGATCGCCCCGAGCTTCTCGAGAAGGTCGCGGGCGGAATCGGGACCGCCGCTCGCGATCGCGCGCCCGACCGGGCTCTCCTCGCCGCCCGTGACGCAGTGCAGCCCCTCCGAGTGCGCCGTGACCTCGTCGAGCGAGACCCGCCCCTCCCCTTTCGGTCGCCCGAGCGCGCCGGAGGTGATGAGCCGGCAGAGATTCTTGTAGCCGGTGCGGTTCTCGACGAGGAGAGTGAGACGGCTCTCTTTTCGTTTGTCATTCCGAGCGGAGCGAGGAATCTCTTCCTCGTCAGGGAGAGATCCCTCACTGCGTTCGGGATGGCGCTCTTCGAGCGCCACTTCCGCCCCCACCAGCGGCTTGATCCCCGCCTGCTGCGCGGCTTTGTAGAACCGCGGAGCTCCGTAGACGCCGTTGGTGTCGACGAGCGCGACCGCGGGCAGCCCCCGCCGGGCGGCTTCTTCGACGAGGTCCTCCGGCAGCGAGGATCCGTCCAGGAACGAGAACGCGGAGGCCGCGCGCAGCTCGGCGTACGGGCGCGGGTGCTGTCGCGACGCGGGCGGCCGCCACTCGCGCTGCCGGAGCTTCTCCTTGCGCGCCCCCGCCGCGACGATGCGGACGTCGGTGTTCTCGTATTTCTCCTCCCCGCGGGCGGGGAGAGGGTCGGGGTGAGGGGTGTCGAACCGGGGCGGTTTCGAGGCCGGCATCCCCCGACTCTAGGCGTAATAAAGGCGTAAATCAACCGGCGACGGGGTCAGGTCTCCACTTGCCACATTCGAAGGCAAGCCACTGACCGAGATTGACTTATCTAGAGAACCCGAACGGGGTCACCCCGCCGCACGGTCCCCCCGGACAGCACCCTCGCATACACACCGACCGACGCCGCGTAGACGCCCTCGGGGCCGCGCCCCTCGCCGCCGACGAGCGAGTTGTGCCGCGCCGCCGTCCGCAGGATTCCCGGGTCCGCCGGCAGATCCTCCTGCGCGAGGGTACTCATCACGCAGCGCGGGCACGGATCGGTGACCGCGAGCCGAACGGACTCGCCGATCGCGACCGTTTTCCCGATCCAGCCGTTCTCGACGAACTCCGCCGGCCCGTCGGCGGTCGAGACGACGAGGTTCGGCCGGAAGCGCCGGACGTCGAAGCGGCCCTGGGGATAGAGCTCCGCGAACCGGGCGAGCGTGCCGGTCGTCACGAGGTGGACGACGGCGTAGTCGAAGAACGTCCCGGCCGGTGATCCCCGGGCGATCGTCTCGTCCGTGACCGCGCGGCCGTCCGGAGCGCCGTCCAGCCAGAGCTCCTCGATGACCGGCGGACCCGCGGCCGACGTGCGGAGCGTCGTCTTCCGCCCGAGGAGATCCGAGAGGAGCTCCGCGGCCCCGGGATCGCGGGCGGAGACGGTCGCGCCGTCCGGCAGCGTGATCCGCACGTCGCCCCCGTCGTCGGAGAACCTCGCCCGGCACTCGAAGAGGCGCGCCCACTTGCGCGGATTCTTCGTGCTCGCAACCTTGCCGTCCTCCGTGTCGACGAGAGCGAATGCCCGGTCCCCCCGGAATCCCCGCTCGGTGACCTCGCAGGCCTCGAGCTCCTCGCCGAGCATGGACTTCACGGGGTAGCGCCAGACGGAGCGCACCGATCCCGCCGGGGTCATCTCCGCGCCTCGTGCATCTGCCGTTCGGCGCTACTCGACGACGGTGAAGACTTCGCGATATCCGCTGTCCACGAGCGGGACGAACTTCTGGTACCAGGCCTTCCACTCTTCGGCGCCCATCTCGGACTCGAACTGTTTTTCCATCTCGGCGAGCGACTCGAACTGCTCTTCCATCACGAGTGTGTAGAAGGGCCCGACGAGATCGGTCATCGCCCTCATCCCGCCGCCCGTGCCGGTCTTCTCGGCGATCTGCCGCCCCTCCTTCCACAGCGCCAGGGCGTCCCGGGCTTTCCCGAACTTCAACCGGAACACGTTGCGAACCACGATCATGAGATGTCCTCCCGAACTACGTTTTGTAGGGCGCCCCGCCCTTCGAGACGTCGTAGTCGCGCGACCGGCCGCGCGGGATCGAGAGCGTCTTCCAGCGCTCGCCGGCGAGGTGCTTCGCGAGAAAGACGATCTGCCCGACGTGGGACGCGTAGTGCGTCATCTGCCGGTTGATCGCCTGGACGACCGTGTGCGGCTCGCCGCGGATCGCGACGGTCTTCGTGAGGTCTTCGCCCGTCAACGGGAGGAGCGCCTCGAAGAGAGCCCGCCATCCCGCCTCCCACCGAGCCATGATGCTCTCGCGCGTGTCGGCGCCCGACTTCTCGAACTCGGAGTCGCGGTCCCGATCGGGCTTCTCTCCATCGGTCGTGAGGAAGTCGGTCCACCGGGATCGCTGGTTGCCCGCGATGTGCTTCATTACCAGGGCGATCGAGTTCGATTCCGGATCCAGCTGGCGGAAGAACTCTTCGTCGCCGACCTGCGCGACGGCCCGGTCCGCGAACGACTTGTACTTCCTGAGCTCCGCGATCGCGTCTTCGAGGTAGTGCCGCCCGAGCTCCATGGGGTCAGGTCTCCACTTGCCACATCGCCGGCGTCAGATCTTGCAGTGCGCGAGGCCGCGCTTCTCGAGGTAACGCTGGTGATAGTCCTCGGCGCGCCAGAACGTCTTCTCCGGAACGATCTCGGTGACGATGGGACGGCGGAAGCGGCCGCTCTTCTCCTGCCGGTCGAGGGACTCCTTCGCCGCCTTTTCCTGCTCGGCGTCGTGGACGAAGATCGCCGACCGGTACTGCGTGCCGACGTCCGGCCCCTGCCGGTTCTTTGTCGTCGGGTCGTGGTTCTCCCAGAAGACGTCGAGCAGCCGGTCGTAGGAGACCTTCGCCGGATCGAACTCGACCTGAACCGCCTCGGCGTGCCCCGTGCGATCCGTGCAGACGTCCTCGTAGGTCGGGTTGTCGAGGTTGCCGCCCGTGTAGCCTACGGCCGCGTCCACGACCCCCGGCACCTGCCGGAACGCCGCCTCGACCCCCCAGAAACACCCCGCCGCAAACGTCGCCTTCTGGTTCATTTTTCTCTCCCCGACGAAATAGATGCTCCCCCGGGCGCAAGGGTTTCTATCAAAGACCGCGAAAGTACGCGACGACGTTGGGCTTCGCGTAGAAGTACCAGCCGCAGAGCACGATGAGGACGGCGGGCTCGATGAGCGCGCGGACGACCACGGCCCTCGAAATGTCGCCGCGGGCGAAGCTCGCGACCGCCGCCAGGGCGAGCGTCGCCCAGAGGATGAGGACGAGATGTCTCACCCACGCCCGCCGCCGGCGGATGCCGAAGGCGATCGCCGCGGCGAACGCGGAGACGAGCACGAGGATCGGGGAGATGCGCCACCACGCTTCGCGCGAAACCGTCTCGCCCGCGATCCGGTACGGGAGGAGACCCGCCGCAGTCAGGAGGAAGGCCCCGAGGAGGGCGACCGACAGCATGAGAGCGAACCAGTAGCCGACACGCATCGCGGCGGGCGTGGGGGCGAGCTCCTTCCCGGAATCCACCGGTTACTCCGGTCGCCCTTCGACGCGCCGAGCCCGGGCAGAGTTGGTGACGGAGTACTCCAGGATCCAGAGGTCACCGTTCGGCGCGATCATCCCTCCGCTCGGCGACCACGGGAATCGGGAGCGCGCGACCACGCGGACGCGCCCGTCCGGCGCGATGCGTTTGACTTCGCCGGCCCCGTAGATCGCGGCATAGACCCCGTGCGCGCGGTCGGTCCAGAGGCCCATGATGATGTGCCGGTCGCCGGCCTGGGGATGCGTCGCCGTCCGACGGCCCAAACGCGCGGCGCGCAGCCGGATCGCTCCGGCCGGCGAAATCTCGTAGAGGTCCGTCCCGTCCACGAAGTACACCGTGCCGTCGGCCGCGGCCGTCAACCATCGCGCGTCGCGACACGAAGCGCACTCGGCCAGCGTCGACACGACGCCGTCCGCGCTTCGCTTTCGAAACCGCGGCGGTTTGCTTTCGCGCTCGACCCAGTACGAGGCGCCTCCGGCGTCGCGCACGAAGCTGTAGTCGGAGCGAAACCCCCTCCGCGCGGGGAGCACGTCCGTCACGGTCCCGTCGGGAGCTCGGCGCCACACGCGATGTCCCCACTGCTTCGTGGCGTCCCCCTCGTACCAGAGGTGCTCGCCGAAGAGATTCCCCTCGCGGTCCAGCCAGAGCTCGTGCGTGTGGACGTTCGCAACGGCGACTGTTTTGCGCCCGTCGGACCCGACCTTCCAGACCCGCGCGAGATCCGTGTAGAAGACGTTGCCTCGCTGGTCCATCACGATCCCGACGCCCGGGTGGGCGACGAGAGGCGCCGCGCCCGCCAGCAGAAGCGAAAGCGCGACCCGCGCGAAGACGAGCCGCCTTCTCACTTCCGGCTCTTCTGCCATACGGTCAGCGATTGGGACAACACCTCCGAAAGCCCGTAGCCGGGAAAGCGCCTCTGGACCTCCTCGACGCTCGCTGCCGCGGCGATCGCGGCGTGGTATCGGCGCTGTTCGTCGAGGATCTCCGCGCCGCCCGGAGCGCCGTGGCCGGGAACGTACGTGTCGGTCGCGAGATCGGCGAGAACGCGAAGGCCGTGCTCCAGGTTCTCGACCACCGCGTCTTCGTAGTTCACGTGGTATCCGACCGAGACGAGATCACCGCACAGGGTCACCGACTCCTTCGCGAACGACACGACGAGATCGCCCCGGGTGTGTCCCGGACCCGGATGGAAGACGCGTGCCTGTGAGCCGCCGAGATCGATCTCGACCCCGTCGTCACCGACGACGAGCGACGGTGCGTACGGCTCGGCGTCCCGGAAGAGGTCGGCGAGCGCGGGAACCTGCCGGCGCGCCGCGACGAGACCCGGATGCTCCGCCGCCATCGCGGCCCGGCACGCGGCGTGGGCCGCGACCACCGCGCCCTGACGGGCGAACCAGCCGGCGCCGAGCGCGTGATCGGTGTGGTGATGGGTCAAGATGACATGCGAGACCGGAAGAGACGTCGCTTTCGCGATCTCCACCTCGACGACACGCGCGAGCGCCGGCGCGATGAACGGATCCACGACGAGCACCAACTCGCGGCCGATGACCGCCGTGCAGTTGGAGCCGTAACTCGTCTCGATCCGCTCCTCGCCGAACGTCCATTGCCAGACGTTCTGGCGGAGCCGGCTCTCTTTCAGAAGTGGGGTCATGCCGGCGACTCCCGGCGCCCGACGCGCATCGCGAGCGGCCACCGGATCCGGCGCGGCGTTTCCGGATTCCCCCAGAGCCGCCGCAGCTCATCGCCGAGCTCGGCGACCGGGTCGTAGCCGCGCTCCCGACGGAAACGCGTGACCGCCGACCAGGTGCCGACGTAGCCCAGGAACGACGACAGGGGCCACTCGGCTTCCATCTCGAACCCGGGGGCGTCGATCTCCTCGAAGGGGAACTCGATGGTCCGGTAGCCGCTTTCGACGAGTGCGCGCTCCGCCGGCCAGAACGGTCCGACCATGTCGGAGTAGAAGCGGCGGTGCGCGGCGTCGGCGCGAGGATCGTCGAACACGGATGCACCGTAGGTCCACGCGGCGACGAGACCGCCGGGCCGGAGCACCCTCCGCGCCTCCGCGTAGAACGGAGGGCGAACGAACCAGTGGAGCGCCTGCGCGACGGTGACGAGATCGGCCGACGCGTCGGGGAGTCCGCTCGCCTCCGCCGGAGCCACGCGATACTCGACCCGCGGGTGCATCTGCGCCGCCGCGATCTGCGCGGCGCTGGCGTCGGTTCCGAGCACGCGATCGAAACGGGCCGCCAGAGCGACGGCCGCCTGGCCGCTTCCGGTCGCACAGTCCCACGCCAGCTCGTGCTCCGGGGAAACCTCGGCGAGCCACTCGAAGAGCCGGTCGGGATAGCGGGGCCGGTGTTCCGCGTACGCGGCCGCAACGCCGGAGAAGTGGTCGGGAAACGGGGAGCTCATCGGGTATTTACCGTCCTCACGTCACCGCGACGCCGCACGGCGGGAGATTAGACTAACCGCCGCCGTGCCCCCTTCGCGCCGATTCCTGCGGGAGATTCGCGGCTTCGACCTCCTCATACCGGTGGGCGTCGCGGTGCTCTACGTCCTCGCCGCGAAGCTCGGCTTCTCGCTCGCATTCCAGGCCCGGCAGGTCAGCGCCGTGTGGCCGCCGGCCGGTCTCGCGCTCGCCGCCGTTTTCTGGTTCGGGCGACGCGCCGCACCCGGCGTCCTCCTCGGAGCGTTCCTGGCGAACGCGATGGCGGAGGAGCCGCTCTGGGTGGCCGCCGGAATCGCCGTCGGCAACACGCTCGAGGCCATGGCGGCCGTCACGATCCTTCACTGGCTGGGTTTCGAAGCGAAGCTGTCGCGCCTGCGGGACGCACTGGCATTGCTCGCGGCGGCCACGGCGAGCGCCGCCCTGGCCGCCTCGATCGGGGTCGCGTGCCTGGTCGCGGGCGGCGTGCAGCCGGCCGAGAGTCTGCAGTCGCTGTGGACGGTGTGGTGGCTGGGCGACGCCCTGGGCGACCTCGTGTTCTCGCCTTTTCTTCTCGTCTGGTTGTCCAGCCGCGGTCTCGTCTTTCGGCGGGGCGCGTCCTACGAAGGGCCGCTGCTGCTCGCGGGCCTGTTCGCCGCGAGCATGTTCGTGTTCGTTCAGACGCCTCCCGGACCCGACCTGAAGTTCCTCGTCTTTCCCTTCCTCCTCTGGGCCGCGGTCCGATTCGGCCCTCCGGCGACCGCCACGGTGACCGCAATGATCTACGGCGTTGCGGTCTGGGCCACCCACATGGGCCTGGGGCCGTTCGCCGGTTCCGGCCCCGAGCGCGGCCTCGTCCAGGTCCAGTTGTTCATGGGCGTCGTCGCGATGAGCGGGCTCCTGCTCGGCGCGATCGCGGCGCAGCGTCGGGAGGCGCAGGAGTCGGCGCAGATGAGCGAGCGCCGGCTCCTCCTCGCGCTGTCCGCGGCGCACATGGGCGTGTGGGACTGGGACATCCGCACCGGGGAAGTCAAGTGGTCCGGAGAGCTCGAGCCGCTCCATGGCCTGCCCCGCGGCGGTTTCCAGGGAACGTACGAGGCGTTCCGTTCCATGATCCACCCGGAGGACCGCGAGCGCGTGGAGGCCGCGATCACGAAGTCCGTCGAGACCCGGGAACCGTACGAGTCGGAGTTCCGCATCCTGGGAGCCGACGGCGTCGAGAGGTGGACCGACGCGCGCGGCCAGATCGTCGAGGACGCCGCCGGCCGGCCCGCGCGCATGGTCGGAGTCGGCATCAACGTCAGCCGGCAGAAGCGGCTCGAGGAGGAGCTCCGCCGCCGAGCGGAGTCGATGTCCGAGGCGGATCGGCGCAAGGACGAGTTCCTCGCGATGCTCGCCCATGAGCTGCGAAACCCGCTCGCGCCGATCCTGCACGCCGTGGAGCTGCTCGGCCGCGGAGATCCCGCACTCGCCGACCATGCGAGACAGATCATCCGGCGACAGTCCGAGCATCTGACGAAGCTCGTGGACGACCTCCTCGACGTCTCGAGGATCACGCGCGGCACCGTCCGACTCGAAGTGCGCCGGGTCGCGGCGGGCGATGCCATCGCGCCGGCAATCGACACGTGGCGCCACCTGATCGGAGAGCGGCGCCAGGAGCTCGTCCTGGAGATCCCGGAGCAGCCGCTGTGGGTCGACGTCGATCCGACGCGGCTCGCGCAGATCGTCTCCAACCTCCTTCACAACGCGGCCAACTTCACGCCCCGGGGAGGGCGCATCACGTTGACGCTGTCGGAAGAAGACGGCTCGGTCGTCATCCGCGTCCGCGACAACGGCGCCGGAATGGATCCCGAGGTCCTGAGAACGGTCTTCGACCTGTTCGTCCAGGGGCCACCGCCCGTGGAAGGCCGTCCCGGAGGTCTCGGGCTGGGGCTCACGCTGGTGCGGCGACTCGTCGAGATGCAGGGAGGCACGGTCGAAGGAGCGAGCGCAGGTCCGGGACACGGCAGCGAGTTCACGGTGAGGCTGCCG
>DATIBN010000217.1:0-2943 GCA_035457525.1 Thermoanaerobaculia bacterium
CAGGCCTTGGCGCCGTTCAGGATCCAGGAGTCGCCGTCCTTGCGGGCGGTCGTGCGCATTCCGCCGGGGTTCGATCCGAAGTCGGGCTCCGTGAGCCCGAAGCAGCCGATCGCCTCGGCGGCGGCGAGCTTCGGCAGCCACCGATCCTTCTGCTCGGCGGAGCCGAACGCGTGGATGGGGTACATGACGAGCGCGGACTGGACCGAGACGAAGGAGCGGAGGCCCGAGTCGCCGCGCTCGAGCTCCTGCATGATCAGGCCGTAGGAGACGTTGTCGAGGCCGGGCAGGCCATACTCCGACAGCGTCGAACCGAAGAGATGCATCCCGGCCATCTCGGGCACGAGCTCCTTCGGGAACCGACCCTCCCACGCGGCGTCCTCGATGATCGGGAGGACCCGGTCGTTCACCCAGCTTCCGACAGTGTCGCGGACGAGCCGCTGCTCCTCTGTCAGGAGCGCGTCGAACCCGAGGTAATCCACGCCTTCGAATGCCATGCGGAGCGGCGAATGCTATCAGTTGGGGAACCGAAAGTGAGCCGGCCGACGGGAGCTGATAGCTTATTGGCGTGAGCGTCTTCACGGGCGGCTCCGCCTACTCGATGGTCCGCGACATCGCCGACGGCTTCATCATCCCGAGCGAGCTCACCTTCAAACAGTTCGCGGTCGGAGACTTCGTCGTCTTCTCGCAGGAGGCGGACAAGTTCCTCCGGGAAGTCCGCGGGAATCCGCCTGCCGCCAACGACGTGGAGGCGGCGAAAAAGCGCCAGCGGCGGATGCAGCGGCTGCAGCAGGCCCTGTTTCTGGCCCGCGGCGTTCAGAGCCGGCGCTGACGCGCGGTCCGGTCGCGGGGGAACGGAGGCCCGAGGAGGACGGCGCGCGCGTCCCGCCTTCGGGCCGCGAGACCGGCCTCGCCGCGCTCCTCTTCCTGCTCGCGACCACGCTCGCGACGTGGCCGCAGGCCATCCGGATCGGCCGGGGGCTCGGCGATCTCTGGGACGCGAAGCTGAACGCCTGGATCTTCCACTGGGACTTCCACCAGTTCTTCCGCGATCCGCTGCGCCTCTTCGACGCGAACATCTTCCATCCCGCCCGGTACGCGCTGGCGTTTTCGGAGAACCTCTTCGGCGCCGCCGTGTTCGGTTTCCCGTTCTTCGCGGCCGGCGCGTCGACGCTCTTCGTCTACAACTACCTCTTCCTCCTCGGCATGTTCCTGTCGGCCCTCGGAGCGTGGGCACTCGCGCGATACGTGACGGGCGATCCGACCGCCTCGCTTCTCGCCGGCTTCGTGTACGCGTTCGTACCCTGGAGACTCGCGCAGATCCCGCACATCCAGTACCAGTGGGGCGCGTTCCTGGCGCTCCTGCTGCTGTTCCTGCTCCGGTGGCTGGACGGCGGCCGGCGCCGGGACCTCGTGCTCTTCGGCGTCTTCTTCGCCTGGAACGCGCTGACGAACGTCCACTACGCGATCTTCTCCGGGATCCTCGTCGCGGTCGTGCTCGCGTGGGAGTGGCTGACCGGCGACACTCGCGCGCTCGCGCCGCGGATCCGCGGGAGCCTCGCCGTGGTCGCGGTCGCCGGTGTCCTGGTCCTCCCGTTCTACCTCCCGTACGCGAGAGCGGCAAAGCTCTACGGGATGCGCCGCTCGATCGGGGAGATGCGGTTCTACTCGGCGCGCCCCTCGGCGCTCCTCGTCGCCGGATCGCAGAACAAGCTCTGGGCGCCCCTCACGCAGCGGTTCGCGCGCCCCGAAGCGGAGATGTTCCCGGGCCTCGTGCCGGTGGCGCTCGCCGTGTACGCCGTGGTGCGGCTCCGGCGGCGGCGGGAGGCGCGCGAAAACGGGTCCTCCACCGCGCGCGAGATCGCGCCGTGGCGCCGGCGAACGGCGAAAGTGCTCGACGCCCTGGCGCTCGTCGCTTTCGCCGCCGGGATCGCCGGTCTCGTCGTGAAGGGCCTTCGCCTGGGCCCCGTCCGTCTCGACGATCCGGGGCGCGCGCTCGTGTTCCTGACGGCGTTCGTCCTCGCCCGTCTCGCGATCGTGTTCCCCCGGCGGTCCGAGCACGCGAACCTGCGGGAGTTCCTCCGCGCCCGCCGCCTCGACCCGCGCGCCGGTCTGTTCGTGACGATCGGGGTCACGGGCCTGCTCGTCGCCCTCGGCGGGTACACGCCGTACTACACGTTCCTCTTCCAGTCCTTCGGCTTCCTCTTCCGCGCGATCCGCGTGCCCGCACGCGGGATGGTGCTCCTCCACCTCGCGCTCGCGGTCCTCGCGGTGTGGGGGCTCTCGATGCTCCGGCGCCGGTTCTCGCGGCCGGCGGAGCGCGGCGGCCTGGTCGCCGCGGCGCTCCTCCTGACGGCGATCGAGTACCGCGCGGCGCCGATCGACTTTCCCGCGGTCGATCCCCGCCCCGCCGCCGTTTACCGGTGGCTCGCGGGCGCGCCCGTCGCCGGCGCCGTCATCGAGTGGCCCCTCGGCTTCGACTGGGACGCCGAGCACGTCTTCCGCTCGACCGCGCACTGGAAGAAGTTGATCAACGGTTATTCCGGTTTCGCGCCGAAGCACTACGACGAGCTGAAGACCCTGCTCGAGGAGAGCCCGATCCCCGAACAGGCGTGGACGCGAATCCGGGAGTTCGGCGGCGCTCTCCTGGTACTCCACCCGCACGAGGTCGAAGGGCCCGCGCGCCTCAACTATGCGCGGGGAGCGCGAAAGGCCCTGGTCGAGGGGAAGCTCGAGATGCTCGGGTCGTTCCCGCACGACGCGGCCACCGACTTCGTTTTCCGCATCGCCCCGGCGCCGGCGTTTCCGACCGGCATCGCCCCCGCGGACCGGGATCGCGCCGCCGCGGAGTTCGAGCGTCTCACGTCCGTCGCCGAATCGGAGCTTGCGCCACCGATCGGCGTCGTGGACGTTCCGGTCGAGGACGCGGAGGTCGCCGGCGGGAGC
>DATIBN010000218.1:0-4444 GCA_035457525.1 Thermoanaerobaculia bacterium
TAGACTCTCGATCGGAAAATGGCGCTCCCGGAACGCTTCGTCAAGATGGCCGGCGGGGGAAACGACTTCCTCGTCTTCGAGGCCGACGGCCGCAAGCTCACGGACGCGGACGGCCGCCGGCTCGCGCTCGTCTGCCGCCGCGGCCTCTCCGTCGGCGCCGACGGCGCGCTCTTCCTCTCGGGCGGCGGAGACGGCCGCGTCCACCTCGACTACTTCAATGCGGACGGCGGACTCGCGTCCTTCTGTGCGAACGGGACCCGGTGCGCCGCGCGCTACGCGGTCACGCGGCGTCTCGTCTCGGACCCCGAGCTCGTTCTCGAGACGGGCTGGGGCCACATTGCCGCCCGCGTCGAGGATGAGCGCGTGACGCTCGCGCTCCCCGACGTCCTCGCCCCGAGCGAGCCGATCACGCTCGACCTCGAGGACTCGGAGCGCTCCGCGATCGCGGGGCTTCCCCCGACGGGCATTCCGATCCACGTCGGCGTTCCGCACCTCGTCGTCTTCCTGCGCGGCGACCTGGACGCGCTCGCAATCGAACGCGTGGGGCCGCCGCTGCGGCGCCACCCGCTCCTTCCCGAGGGGGCGAACGTCAACTTCGTCCGGATCGCGGCCCCGGATCGGATCGAGGTGCGCACGTGGGAGCGCGGGGTCGAGGCGGAGACGCTGTCCTGCGGCTCCGGGGTCGTCGCGTCGGCGCTCGTCGCGGCGCTGCGCGGCCACGTCGAGCTGCCGGTCACGTGCGGGACGAGGGGCGGCGTGGACCTGGCCGTCGGCGGCCGGCTCGAGCGCGACGTGTTCACGGACGTCACACTCGCCGGCGACGCGCGCGAGGTGTTCCGCGCGGAGCTGACCGAAGAAGCATGGAAGGAATGAAGCTCTGAAGACGATTGCGTTCGGCTCCGCGGAAGCGCCGCCGCCGCCCTCGAAGATCGTCGCGGTCGGCCGCAACTACCGGGACCACGCGGCGGAGCTGGGCAACGTCGTTCCGGACCAGGAGCCGCTGCTCTTCCTGAAAGCCCCGTCCACGCTCGTGATCGACGGCGGCGAGATCGTGCTGCCGCCGGAGTCTTCGCGCGTCGACTACGAGGGGGAGCTCGCGCTCGTCATCGGACGGCGGATCAAGAGCTGGCCGGAGGGGCGCTGGCTCGACGCGCTCGCCGGCGTGTGCTGCGCCAACGACGTGACGGCGCGCGACCTGCAGAAGAAGGACGGCCAGTTCGCGCGCGCGAAGTCGTTCGACACGTTCTGTCCGATCGGCCCGGCGATCGTCCCGGATCTCGACGCGTCCGATCTCGCGATCGAGACGCGCGTCAACGGCGTCGTGAAGCAGTCCTCGCGCACGTCGCAGATGGTGTTTTCGCCGGCGTTCCTCGTGGCGTACGTCTCGCGGATGATGACGCTCCTGCCGGGCGACCTGATCCTGACGGGAACGCCGGCGGGCGTCGGACCGCTCGCGCCGGGGGACGTGGTCGAGGTCGAGATCGAGAAGGTCGGCGTGCTCAAGAACCGGGTCGCGGCGGCGGATGCCCGCCGGGGATAGTGTCGCGCCGCGCGTCCGCAGGAGCGCCCCGGGCGGGCTGCTGCTGATCCTGGCAGTCTCGATGATCGCCACGGTGTCTCCCGCGGAGATCGCTCGCCGCTGGGAGATGTTCACGCGATCGGTCGCCGGGGGGACGATTGCGCCCGGCGCAGGCTCCGGATTCTGGTTCGACCCGGCCTACGCAGCTTTCCTGGAAGCCGTTCGCGCGCGGACGCCTCGCGACGCCACGATCGTCGTGATCGTTCCGCAGTACCCGGACGTGTACACATACGAGGCGGCGTACCAGCTCGCGCCGCGCCGAGTCATCCCGCCGGACCGCGAGAGCGAGGGAACGTTCGTCGCCGCCTATCGCTATCAATATCGCGACGTCTTGAACCCGGACGTGATTCGGATCCCGAACGGCGCGCTCTTCCTCCGTCGATGACGTTCGTCGGGGCCGTGTTCGGAGTCCTCGGCGGCGCTCTCCTCGCCGCCGTCGTCGGCTACGTGATCGTGCGGCTCTTCGCGACGGGACTCGGGCGCCCGGAGCTGTTCGCGTGGAGCTTCGCGACCGGGCTTCTCGTCCAGGCGGCTCTGTTCGTCGTCGCCGTGTCAATCCTCCCGGGCCGGGCGCTCGTCCCGGTGATCGCGCTCGACGCGGCGATCGTCGTGGGAAGTTTCGTCGCGCGCCGTCCGCGGTCACTCCAACCGGAACCCTCTCCCCGCGTGCCGGAAGAGGGTTGGGGTGAGGGGCGTCGTCTCGTCCGGGTCCTCCTCGCGATCGCAGGCGCCGCCTGGCTTCTCTTTCTGGTCTCGGCACTTTCCGAGCCGATGTGGTCGACGGACTACCTCGCGGTCTGGGGGCTCAAGGCGAAAATCATCGCGACGACCGGGCACGTCCCGACAAGACTATTTTCCGATCCCGCGCTGTACTGGGGACACCCGGAGTACCCGCTGCTCGTCTCGTTGTCGCTCGCGGTGCTCTCGCTCTTCTCCGGCTGGCACGACCAGGCCCTGGCTCTCTTCTTCCCGCTCTGTGAGCTCGCGACTCTCGCGGCGCTTTACGGGTTCCTGGCCCGTCGCGTATCCGTGCTCTCCGGAGCGGCGGCGGCGGCGCTCACGGCGGTTTGTTTTCCGCTCTACCAGTCGGTCAACAGCGGCACGGCGGAGATTCCCTTCGCGTTCTCTCTGGTGCTCGTTTCGACCGCGTTTCTGGATGCGCCGTCCGGCCGCTCGCGCGCGGTCCTCGCGCGACTCGCCGTTGCCTCGCTCGTCTGTGTCTCGATCAAGCAGGAGGGGACGCTCTTCGTGCTTCTGGTTGGAGCGGCCCTACTGGTCCGCCGGAGGCGGGAGGGATGGGCGCCTCTCGCGGCTGCGACCATGCACGCGCTTCTGCTCCACCTCGGGCGCGGCCCGCAGACACCCCGCGCCTTCGACTTCACGTTCTTCGAGCCGTTCCGGTGGGGAGAGCTCGTATCCCGTCTCACGAAAGTCCTGGGTCACGTCCTGACCGCCGACGTTATCCACTCCTGGCTGCCCCTGCTCGCGGTGGTGCTACTGTTCGCGTTCACTCGCCACGGATTGGCGGACCCGCTCCTCCCGCTCGTTCTTCTTCAGGTGCTCGCCTACGTCGTTTCGTTTTCGATGTCGGCTTTCGATCCGATCTGGGCGGCCGGCGTTCTTCCCAGGCTGACGATGTCGCTCTTTCCCAACTTCACGCTGGTTCTCTGCGCCCGGCTCGAGCAGAGGAGGCAAGAAAGTCTTCGCGACGAACGCGGCCGCGTCGAAAGCGCCGTCGTCGTCGAACGGATTCACTGAACCGGGATCATCTCCAAGAGACTTCGCGCTTATCGCGGCAGCCCGTTCAGGCAACGCAATGCGTACATCGGTCGATTCAGGCACCCAGCAGCCCCGCGGCGGCGAGAAGGAGAAAGAGCCTGGTCCTCCGGCTCAAAGCACCCCGAGCAGCGTCTCGGGCAGGCCGCCGAACGCGCCGGACGACATCAGGAGCAGCACGTCGCCCGGCCGGACCTCGCGGCGCAGGATCGCGGGGATCTCGTCGAGGCTCTCCGGCGCGTACGCGGGCTTGCCCGCCGGAGCGGACGCCGGCCGGCCGTTGCCCGTGAAACGGCGCAGGATCGCGGTCCGGTCGATGCGCTCCTCCGGCTTCAGCCGGTTCGCGTGGAAGACCGGCCCGATGACGAGCGCGTCGGCGCTCGAGAACGCCGCGCCGTAGTCCTCCTCGAACATCTTGCGTCCCGCCGTGTTCGACCGCGGCTCGAAGAGCGCCCAGAGCCGCCTTCCCGGCCAGCGCGTGCGCGCCGCGGCGATCGTTCCTTCGACCGCGGTCGGGTGGTGCGCGAAGTCGTCCACCACGAGCACGCCGTTCTTCTCCCCCTTCACCTCGAGCCGGCGCTTGACGCCGGCGAAGCGGGGGAGCGCGCGCGCGATCTCGTCCACCGAGAGACCGAGCCCCCGCGCGAGCGCGATCGCGCCGAGTGCGTTGCGCAGGTTGTGGGTGCCCAGCAGCGGCGAAGACAGGCGGCCGGTTTCGCGGCCCGACTCGACGAGCGTGAACCGCGTTCCCTCCGGGTGCGCCTCGACGTCCTCCGCCGAGAAGTCCGCGCCCGGGTCGTCCAGCGACACGCGCACGACGCGCGCCTTCGCCGCGGGCAGGACCCCGCGGACGCGCTCGTCGTCCACGTTCGCGACGACGGTGCCGTCGGGGGGCACGATGGCGACGACCTTCCGGAACGCGTCGACGACCGACGCGAGGTCGGGGAAGAGGTCCGCGTGGTCGTACTCGATGTTGCCGACGAAGAGGTGCTTCGGCTCGTAGTGGAGGAACTTGGGTCCCCGGTCGAAGAAGGCGGCGTTGTACTCGTCCCCCTCGAGCACGAAGGCGGGACCCGCTCCCCGCCGGTA
>DATIBN010000219.1:0-10015 GCA_035457525.1 Thermoanaerobaculia bacterium
CTCCCTGCGAGACTTCCTCGGGCGCGAGCGGGTGCGCCGCGGCGAACCCGGGAAGCCGCGCGACTTCCTCGTTGACGCGCGGGTTGTGCTTCATCGTGCAGGAGCCGAGCGGATAGAGCGCCTCGTCGATCGAGAAGTTCAGCCTCGAGAGCCGCGTGAAGTGCCGCGCGATCTCGACCTCGGTCACTTCCGTCTCGCCCGCGATCTCCGGCCGCGTGAGGTTCGCCGGGATCGCGACGGTCTCCGGCACGTCCAGAGGCGGCAGCGAGTAGCCGACCTTGCCCTCGCCCGAGCGCTCGAAGATGAGCGGCTCGTGGCGCGGCTCGGGATGGAGCCGGTCGGGCGACTGGACGACGGAGTTTTCTTCGACTTCCACGCTCACGCCGTCTCTCCGAGGGCCGCGACCAGCCGGTCCATCTCCTCCCGTGTGTTCATCTCGGTCGCCGCGACGAGGAACCGGCGGTCGGATTCGCGCTCCCACCGCGAGAGCGGGACGCCCGCGAGGATGCCGCGGCGCGCGAGGCGGGAGAGGAGCGGCGCGGCCGGCTCCGGCGCCTCGACCACGAACTCGTTGAACGTCGGCCCGGAGAACGGGATCCGGTAGCCCGGCAACTTCCCGATCTCGCGCTTCACGTACTCCGCCTTGGCGTGCGACTGGAGCGCGACCTCGCGGAGCCCGCGCTTGCCGAGGAGCGAGCAGTGGATGTTCGCGGCCAGCGCCATCAATCCCTGGTTCGTGCAGATGTTCGACGTCGCGCGCTCGCGCCGGATGTGCTGCTCGCGGGTCGACAGCGTCAGGCAGAACGCGCGGCGGCCCTCGGCGTCCCGCGTTTCCCCCACGAGGCGGCCGGGGATCTGGCGCTGGTGCTCCGACCGGCACGCGAGGAAACCCAGGACCGGACCCCCGAAGTGCATCGGGACGCCGAGCGACTGCGCTTCGCCGCAGGCGACGTCCGCGCCCCGCTCCCCCGGAGCGGCGGTGAGCGCCAGGGAGACCGCCTCCGCCACGACCGCGACCGACAGGGCGCCCTTCGAATGGGCGGCGCTCGAGCCGGACTCCCAGTCTTCGACGACGCCGTAGAAGTTCGGAGACTGGACGGCGACGGCGAAGGTGTCGTCGTCCACGGCCGCTCGGAGCGCGGCGGGATCGGTCGCCCCGTCGGGTCCGACGGGCACCTCCACGGCCGTCAGGCCGAGGGCCGCGAAGTACGTTCGTACGGTCTCGCGGTATTCCGGGTGGATCGCCGCCGACAGGACCGCCTTGTTTCGTCCGCGCACGAGGCGGGCGGACATGAGGAGCGCTTCGACGAGCGCGGAAGCCCCCTCGTAAAGGGACGCGTTCGCCACGTCGAGTCCGGTCAGCAGGCACATGTGGGTCTGGAACTCGAAGATCGACTGGAGGGTGCCCTGCGATACCTCCGGCTGGTAGGGCGTATACGACGTGAGCCACTCCGCGCGGTACAGCATCTGGTCGGCGACCGCCGAGACCCAGTGGTGGTAGATGCCGGCGCCCAGGAAGAACGCGGTCTCGCGGGCGTTCGCGTTCCGCGCCGCGAGCGCGCCCATCATGCGGCGGACCTCGATCTCCGACAGTGGCGGCGGAAGGTCGGCGGGCTTTCGAACCTCCGCGGGAATCGAATCGAAGAGATCGTCGACCGACGCGACGCCGATCGCGCGAAGCATCTGCTCGCGGTCGGCGTCCGAGGTCGGAAGGAACTTCACCGCTCCTTCTCCTCCTGCTTCACGTACGTCTCGTAGTCTTCGGCCGAGAGCAGCTTCGAGACTTCTTCGTCGGTCGACAGCTTGAGCTTGATGAGCCACCCATCGCCGAACGGATCGTCGTTGACGATCCCGGGTTCGGAGATCGCGCCCTTGTTGACTTCGACGACTTCGCCGGAGAGCGGGGTGAAGAGCTCCGAGACCGCCTTCACCGACTCGACGGTTCCGAACTCCTCGTCCTCGTTGAACACGTGGCCGACCTCCGGCAACTCGAGGTACACGATCTCGCCCAGCTCCTTCTGCGCGTAGTCGGTGATCCCGATCGTGCCGATGTCCCCGTCGATCCGGACCCACTCGTGACTTCGGGTGTAGTGGAGGTCTTTCGGGTTCACGACGTCTCCTTGTCTGTCCTGTCTCGCTTGTAGAACGGGGTCGGGACCACTTTCGCCCGCGCGGCCCGACCGCGGATGTCGACCTCGAACCCGGTTTCGATCGCCGACGCCGGCGTCGGAAGCAGCGCGAGGCCGATCGGTTTGCCGAGAGTGGGCGAGTGCGTGCCGGACGTCACGACCCCATCCCCGTGGGGCGTGCGGACGGGATATCCGTGGCGCGCGATCCCCCGGTCGATCATCTCGAAGCCGACCAGCTTGCGCGGGACGCCCTCCGCTTTCTGCCGCTCCAGAGCCGCGCGCCCCTGGAAGTCCCCCTTCTTCATCTTCACGATCCACCCGAGGTCCGCTTCCCAGGGGCTCACCGTGTCGTCGATGTCGTTCCCGTAAAGCGCCATCTTTGCTTCCAGCCGGAGCGTGTCCCGCGCGCCGAGACCGCACGGCATCACCCCGTCGGCGCGCCCCTCCTCGAGAAGGCCCCGGAAAGTCGGCTCGGCGCGGTCGGGCGGAAGGTAGATCTCGAAACCATCCTCCCCCGTGTAGCCGGTTCGCGAGACGAGCGCGGACGACCCGAAGACGGCGGTCTCCCGGAAGCCGTAGTACGGGAGGTCGGAGGGATCGGGCATCGCGACCCGCGAGAGGAGGTTCGCCGCGCGCGGTCCCTGGACTGCGATGAGCGCCCAGCGCTCGCTGGCGTCGTCGACGCGCGCGCTCCCGCGCCCCCGGGTGCGCGCCCACTCGAAATCCTTCGGCGTGTTGGACGCGTTCACGACGAGCATGTACTCGTCGGCCGCCTTCCGATACACGAGCAGGTCGTCGACGAACGTCCCGCGCTCCGTCAGGAACGCGGAGTAGTGGCAGCGGCCGTCCGCGAGCCGCGAGACGTCGTTGCACGTGAGCCACTGGAGGCTCGCGAGCGCGTCGGGACCCGAGACCTCGAGCTCGCCCATGTGCGAGACGTCGAAGAGCCCGACCCGTTCACGGACCGCGCGATGCTCCTCGATGATCCCGGCGTACTGGACGGGCATCTCCCACCCGCCGAAGTCGATCAACTTCGCGCCGAGCTCGCGGTGGAGGTCGTAGAGCGGAGTGCGCTTCGTCGTCGCGGGAGACTCTGCGGGCGCGGACATCCGCGCGAAATTAGCACATAGAATCCCCCCGAATTCAGGGGAGGCCTCCATGATCGTCCTTGCCGCGCTCGTCGGGCTCGTGCTGGCCGCGCCGCCGCCCGACTCACCACTCGTCTCGACCTTCTCGATCGTGGCCCGCGATCCCTCCAACGGCGACCTCGGCGTCGCGGTCCAGTCGAAGTTCCCCAACGTCCGGGTCGCGGTGCCCTACGCGAAAGCGGGAGTGGGCGCGGTCGCTACGCAGTCCTTCTCGAACTCGGACTTCGGCACGAAAGGCCTCGAGCTCCTGGAGCTCGGCGCGACGCCGCAGGAGGTCCTGACGATCATCGGCCGCGACGACGAGGCGCTCCAGGACCGGCAGGTCGGGATCGTGGACGCGAAGGGCCGATCCGCGACCTTCACGGGCAAGAAGTGCTTCGACTGGGCGGGAGGGCGCACCGGCCCCGACTATGCCATCCAGGGGAACATCCTCGTGTCCGAAGCGACCGTGGACGCCATGGAAAAAGCGTTCCTCGCCACGAAGGGATCGCTCGCCGACCGCCTGCTCGCGTCCATCAAAGCGGGCGCGGAGGCGGGAGGAGACAAGCGCGGCCGCCAGTCCGCGGCGCTCGTCGTCGTGCGGCCGGGGGCGTCGTACGACGCGAAGAGCGACCGGTACATCGACATCTCGGTCTACGACGCGAAGGACCCGATCGCCGAGATCTACCGGCTGTACGAGCTGCAGCTGGTCCACTTCGAGCGCAGCGATCCGAAGGACGTGATTGCGATTGCCGGCGCCGACGCTGTGTACCTGCAGAAGCTCCTCGCGAAGAAGGGATTCCACAAGGGGCGCACCGACGGCACCTGGGACGAGGCGTCGACGAAGGCGCTCGCCGACTACATGGGCTGGGAGAACTACGACACGCGCATCCGACAGGACGGGAAGATCGACAAGAAGATCCTGGAGCTCATCCGAGCCAAAGAGGGACCGGTCTAGCCTCTGGGATCGACGAGCCTGGGCGTCGGTTTCGGAACGCGGGTGACAGGCTTCGGGACCGCTCGAGCGGTCGATCCGCAATAGCCCGGCTCCAATCCCGCCGCCCATCGGATTCCCCCCGCGAGGTGGGACACGAAGAGCGGTTCCGTGTAGCTCTCGCGTGTATGCCCACCGGCCGTGTAGAACGCGCGTGTCCCCATCTCCTGGCACCACGCGATCGGGTGGTCCGAGCCCATCGCCCCGCCGGAATACGTCGTCTCGTCCAGATTCGCGAGCACGTGGACCGAGCTTCGCGGGTTCGCGCGGAAGTCGTACCACTCGTCGGTTCGCAGCCACGTCTCGGGCAGCCCGGAGGTCGCCGGGTGAGCGCGATCCTCGACGCGGATGGCCGCGGGCTGGACCGCGGGATGGCCCGCGAAGTACGCGCCGACCAGGCGGCCGTAGAACGGCCAGTCGTACTCGGTGTCACTCGCCGAGTGGACGCCGACCCAGCCGCCCCCCGCCGCGGCCCAGCGTTCGAAAGCTTCCTGCTGCGCCTCGTCGAGCACGTCCCCGGTCGTCAGGAGGAAGACGACCGCGAGGTAGGACGCGAGCGTGCCGTCCGTGAACGCTCCCGGGTCCTCGGTCGCATCGACCGGCAAGCCGCTCTCCTCCGCGATGCGCCGGACCGCCGCGATGCCGTCCGGGATCGAGTCGTGCCGGAACCCCGTCGTTCGCGTGAAGACGAGGATTCCGCCGGACGCCGACGGCGAGAAGGAGCCGGCGGGTGCGGAAAGCGGGGACGACGCGCCTCCGGTCACGAGCAGCCAGGAGAGAAAGAGCGCCGGGGTCATCCGTCCTGGGTTTCGTCGTCCTCCGTCGAAGTTTCCGCGCTCATCCGTTCCCTCTGCGCGAGGAGGCGCTTCGCTTCGTCGAGGCGATCCGGCGGCACCATCACCCGCGACATCCCGAAGGCGCCGAGGTCGTCGGGAAACGGACTCGTCGTGGGCCCCTCGACCACCGCGGGGATGTCCTGCGCCTCGAGGAAGCCGGCCATGAAGGTCGCCTCTTCGTCGTCGCCCACCGTCGCCGCAGCGACCCACTCGGGCTCGTCGTCGTTTCTCTTCACGATTTCCTCCTGCCTGAATCCTTCGACACCGCGAGCGGGGCCGCGCCGCGCTCGGTCACTCGACCCACGACCGCCGACCGGTCGGCGCCTTTCTCCCGGGCCTTCGCCGCGTAACGCTCGGCGACCTCCTCCGGGAGCGCGACGAGCAGCCCCCCCGACGTCTGCGCGTCGCAGAGGAGCAGGAAGTCGTCGTCGCTCACCCCCTCCCCGACGACCGTGCGGGGACGAAGGTTCCGGACGTTCGCCCGCGAGCCTTCCGGCGCGATTCCCCTGGCCGCGACCCGCCGGGCCTCCGGGAGCATCGGGATGGCGTCCACGAAGAACTCCGCCGTCGTGCCCGACGCCTCCATCATCTCGTGCGCGTGCCCGAGGAGACCATAGCCGGTCACGTCCGTGGCCGCGTGGATCTCGAGACCGTCCATCGCCTCGACCCCCGGCCGGTTGAGCGCCGCCATGACGCGCGAGACCTCTTCGAGCGCGTCGTCGGACAGGACCCGCCGGCGGAAGATCCCGGTGACCCCCTCGGCCGCGATCGCGTCGACGCGCCCCGCCGACACGGTCACCCCGATGCCGAGCGGCTTCGTCAGCACCAGGGCGTCGCCCGGCCGGGCCCCGGCGTTGCGCGTCAACTGGCTCTCCTTCGCCATGCCGGTCACGGCGAGCCCGTAGAACGGCACGTCGTGGTCGATCGAGTGTCCCCCCCCGACGACCGCGCCCGCCTCCGCGACCTTGTCGGCGCCGCCCCGCAGGATCTGCTCGAGCACCTCGATGGGCAGGACGTTCGTGGGAAAAGCGGCGAGCGCGAGCGCGAGCATCGGCCGCGCGCGCATCGCATAGACGTCGGAGAGGGCGTTCGCGGCCGCGATCTGGCCGAAGAGATACGGGTCGTCGACGACGGGCGTGAAGAAGTCGACCGTCTGGACGAGGACCTGGTCGTTGCCGATGCGGTAGACGGCGGCGTCATCGGCCGAGGCGCTGCCCACCAGCAGATTGGGGTCGGCCGGCGCCGGGAGCTTCGCGAGAAGCGCGGAAAGGTCGAACTGACCGATCTTGCAGGCTCAACCCGCGCTCGACGCGAACGTCGAGAGCGCAGGATGGCCCGCCTTGCGGTACGTCACGATCGGATTATAGGGACCCCGGGGTCAGGTATTCACGAGTCGCGGCGTTGGAGACCAGGCCGGAGAGTCCTTGCCATCTTTGCGAGGCAAAGCCGCAAGTGGAGACCGGACCCCGTCTTCAGCGGGCGCGCGCGGCCTGCCGCGGCGGCTCCACGCCCAGCATCTTCCGCGCGCGCGAAGCCCCCGCCGAGATCCCGACGCCCACGAGGGCGGTCAGGAGCGCGCGGCCGTGGTTCCGGCCGAGGTAGTAACCGAGGAGCGCGCCCGCGGAGAGGACGAGCAACGGATGCGACCGGATGGTCTTCCGCACGTCCTTGGGCAGGGCCTCCTCGATTGCCTCGACGCGAATCATCGTATTTCCGACGAAGCCGTGAGGGCGGGGATCAGTCCTCGTCTCCCCCCGCCAGCAGATAGCCGAGCAGGAAGCCGATCCCGGCGGACAGGGCGACGGCCGTGCCCGGGTTCTCCTTCACGTAGCCGCGCACGTCGTCCCAGATGTAGCCGTAGTCCTTCTCGATCCGCTTGGCGGTCTGCTTGACCTGCTTGCGGACCTCGTCTCCCACGCCCTCGAACGAGTCGCCGAGGACTTCCTTGGTCTGTTCGATCTTCTCCTCGACGTAATCACGCGCGCGATCGAATGGGGTTTCCTTCGCCATCGTTCACCTCCGGTCAGGGGCCGGATCTTATACCTGCGAGGGTCGTGCCCGTTCGCCCCCCTCACCCCAACCCTCTCCCCGCATGCGAGGAGGTGGGGGCGCATCACGGCATAATCCCCCGCGGATGGCGACCCTCCGATTCCTCGGAGCCTGCGGAACGGTGACCGGCTCGCGGTTCCTCCTGGAGACCGGCTCGAAGCGCGTTCTCTTCGATTGCGGCGTGTTCCAGGGTTCGCGCGAGCTCAAGGAGAAGAACTGGGCCGACCCGCCGTTCGAACCGGAAGCACTCGACGCCGTCGTCCTGACCCACGCCCACATCGACCACACCGGCTACGTCCCGCGGATCACGAAGTCGGGTTACCGCGGGCCGGTGTACACGACGCCCCCCACGGCCGCGCTGCTCCAGGTCCTCTGGCCCGACGCCGCGCACCTTCACGAGGAGGACGCGCGTTATGCGAACCGGACCGGTTACTCGCGGCACCGGCCGGCCCTTCCCTTCTTCGACTCGGAGGACGCGCGCCGCGCGCTCACGCTCCTGCGGCCGGTCTCCTTTCACGAGCGCGTTGAGCTCGCGCCCGGCCTCGCGTTCACGTTCCGCCGGGTCGGACACATCCTCGGGGCCGCGTTCATCGTGGTCGAGACGGACGGGAAGCGCCTCGTGTTCTCGGGAGACGTCGGACAGCACGGCGTGCCGATCCTGAAGGACCCGGAGAGTCCGACGGCGGCCGACCACCTCGTGCTCGAGTCCACGTACGGGGACCGCCTGCACCCGCAGGGGTCTCCCCGCGAGGAGCTCGCCCGCGCGGTCGCGGAGGCGGTTGCGAAGCGCGGCGCGGTCCTGATTCCGGCGTTCGCCGTCGGACGCGCGCAGGACGTGCTGTACCACCTGAGGTCGCTGCAGCGCGAGGGGCGGCTCGCCCCGGACCTGCCCATCTACCTCGACAGCCCGATGGCCGTGTCGGCCGTGGACCTCTACTGCGGCGCGCTCTCGGAGCACGACATCGAGATGACCACGCTGCAGGACAAGGGCCTCTGCCCCATCGACGGACCATCGGTTCACTTCGTGCGCGACCGCGTCGAATCGCAGGCTCTGAACGGCCGCAAGGGCCCGCTCGTCATCATCTCCGCGTCCGGCATGCTGTCGGGTGGGCGCATCCTCCATCACCTGAAACACCGGCTCCCCGACCCGGAGACGACGCTCCTGTTCGTGGGCTACCAGGCCGACGGCACGCTCGGACGGCGGATACTCGAGGGAGCGCACGACGTCCGGATCCACGGCCAGTCGGTGACCGTGCGCGCCGAGATCCGGGAGATCTCCGCCCTTTCCGCGCACGCCGATCAGCGGGGGTTGGTCGATTGGGCGGGCGCACTCGCGACCCCCCCGCGCGCCGTATACCTCGTCCATGGCGAGCCGGCCGCGCGGGAAGCGCTGGCGGCCGCCCTGCGGGCGAAGCCGGGCTGGTCGGTCGTACTTCCCCGGGAGGGGGAAGCGATCGAGCTAAAGTGAGGCGGTCAGCTTCCGGCCGTCCGTGAACGGCTCCGAGCCAGGCAACCCGATGTCCGACGCCCCGAAGACCGAACCCGAACCTGCCGGCCGGGTCACCATGGTCGTGCAGAGGACGAAGGGCCGCGTGCCCTTCGTCCCCGAGTCGCTCCTCCGGGTCGTCGTCACGATCCGGGAGATCGTCGTCGAGACGTTCCGCGGCTTCGCGGCCGACCGCGGCGCCGACCTGGCCGGCTCGCTCGCCTTCACGACGCTCCTGACCGCGGTGCCGCTGCTCGCCACGTTCTCTCTCTTCCTGGCCGCCTTCTTCAAGGAGAAGAACGACCAGGTGCTCGAGCTGGTCAACCGGATCCTGCCCTACCACACGGTGCAGCTCACGGAGAGCCTGCGCGAGTTCGTTGCCGAGTCGACGGCCATCTCGGGAATCGGACTCGTGACCCTGATCGTCGCGTCGGTCCGCTTGATCTTCATCGTCGAAGCGACGTTCAACGCGGTCTGGGGAGCCCCCAAGCGGCGGGCGTGGTTCCAGCGGATCGCCATCTACAGCTTCGCGCTCTTCTCGCTCGCCCTGTTGATCGGCGCGATGGGTTCGGGCATTCAGGGGCTCCGGAAGTTCTCCCTGCTCGAGACCGTCCTCGTTTCGCCGTTCGCGGAGACCTTCTTCCCGTTCCTCGCCGAGTTCGCCGTGCTGACGCTGCTCTACCGATACCTTCCGAACGCGTACGTGCGCTGGGGCTCGGCCGGGGTGGCCGGGGCAACGATGGCCCTCCTCCTCGAGCTCCTGCGCGTCGTCTTCGGAAGGTACGTCGCGATGCTCTCGCGGATGAACCTCATCACGGGGTCGCTCTCGCTCCTCATGTTCGCGCTTATATCGGTCTTCCTGGTCTGGATCCTCATACTCCTGGGCGTCGAGCTCACCCACGTCCTGCAGACCAAGATGGGCAAGAACCGACGCCGCCGGCACGTTCCGGCCGGGCAGGCCGAGAACGCCATCCGCATGCTCCTCCGGCTCGCCGAGGGGGGAATCCACCGCTTCCGCGACCTCTACCACGACCAGGAGGGTTCGTCGGTCGACGCGGAGCGGCTCCTCGAGTGCCTGCGCGACGCGAAGATCGTCGACGGCGACGGCGCGCGCGGTTACGCCCTGGCGGAGCCCCCCGACAAGATCACCGTCGCGAGGGTCGTCGAGGCAATCTCACCGAACCTCTACACGATTCCTCCCGAGGAGGAGGACCGCGTCGCGCAGGTGCTCCAGCCGCTGTTTGCCCGCCTCGACTCCGAGCGCCGCGCTCTCCTGCACGCGACCCTCGTCGACCTCAGGAAGTAGATCCCTTCGTCTCCGGCGGCCGAAGCCACTTCAGGAGAGGTGGCGTGAGGAAGGTCGTAATGAACACCGCGATGACGACGGCGATGAA
>DATIBN010000220.1:0-2264 GCA_035457525.1 Thermoanaerobaculia bacterium
GCTGATGGACGCCCCTCCCCACGACGACTCCCGCGAAGATCTCCCGGCGCTCCTCGAGCGACTCGCGCCGGGCTCGTGGGAGCTCTACCGCAAGACGGCCGAGACGCGTGAGGCCGACGTCGCGCGCGACGAGGTGAGCGAGCTCTGGCGCCGCGAAGAGGGGTGGGCGGCGAGGTGGTGGTCGGGCGGCGTGCGGTTCGCCTCCGGTTCGGACCGGGGGAGGCTCGCCGAAGCCGTCGGCCGCGAGTCGGAACTGCCGGCGCACGAAGAGCCCATGCCGCGTCTCCCCTCTCCGGGAGCCGTCCGCCCGGCGTCGGTCGCGCCGGTCGAGCCGCCTCCGAACGTGTTCGAGCGGCTCGCTCTCCTCGTGAGCGAGAAGTCGCGCGGCGAAGCGACGCTCGCGTCGCTCGCGCTGCGCCGGGGACGCGCGATCGAGGACATCCGAAACGCCGCTGGCCTGTCCGTGCGAATGGAGTCGCCGCGACTGGACGGCGTCGCCCGGGCGGTCGGGCGACGGGGCTCGCGCGGCTGCGAATCGCGGGCGGTCTTCCGATGGGACTCGGAACCCGATCTCGATTCGCTCGCCGCCCGCCTCGCGGACGGCGCGACGTTTCCTCTGGCCACGCGGGGCCTGACCTTCCCGCGCGGCTCGCTGTTGCTCGATCCATCCGTCGCCGCGGCCGTGCTCGCCGCGATCGCGCCGCTCTTCACGACGCACCCTCTTCCGTACTGGGTCAAGAGAAGCGAGCTCGCGTCGCGCGCGGTGACGATCGTCGACGACGCCTCGGCGGACGCACCGTTCGACGGCGAAGGCACTTCGACGCGCCGGATCGTCGTCGTCGAAGAGGGCGCGTTCGCCCGGCGGCTCCACGACCTCCGGTCCGCCACGAGGATGGGCGAGCACCCCACGGGACACGGGGTGCGTCCTTCGTATCGGATCCCTCCGCGGCCCGGCCCCCGGCGTCTATTCTTCGAGACGACCCGCGGCGTCGGACCGCTCGAGCTCCTCGGCCGGGTGGCGCGCGGCGTGTTCGCGCGAGCGGTGACCGCACCCGTGTCGGCGGACCTCGCGCGCGACCGCTACGAAATCGAGTTCACCGGAGTCGCGGTCCTGGCCGGCCGCGCGACGGAGCCGGTCGCGGGAGCGCGCGTCTCGGGGCGGGTGTCCGAGCTGCTCGCGCGGATCGCGGCGGTCGGCACCGACCGCCAGTTCTTTCCGATGCCGTACCCGGTGGGGGCGCCGACGGTGCTGGTCGAGAAGGTGAGCTTCGAGTGACGGGGGGTCAGGTCTCCACTTGCCACTTCGCTTCGCGAAGATGGCAAGGGCAGTTGGTTTGTTCGAACGCCCTCCGTATCAGTGAAGACCTGACCCCCGGTCACGCTCCCGGCGTCGGCTGGGGCGGCGGCGGAAGCGGCGGGGCGCCGGGCGGCAGGCCCTGCTGCGGGCGCGTCTGGCCGGGGGAAAGCGGCAGCCGCCCGGGCGGCGGCGATGTGTCGGACGGCGCGGTCACGGTGGCGTCGACCGGTTCCGGCGCGGGGAGGTCCTCGACGTCGGACGACGCGAGAGGCCGATCGGTCGGCACGGGGCGGTGACGCCCGGTGTCGGCCCACGCCCGGTCCTGCGCCATCGCGGCCACCGCGATGTCGCGCGGGTAGTTCTCGAGCGAGACGCGGTCGAGCAGGCGCGTGTCCACGACGAGCGGGTTGACGCGCGGGTCGCGCATCTGCGGATCGATGCGCAGCGCCTTCGCGTACTCCTTGACCGCGAGCCCGTCCCAACCGCGCTGCTCGTAGAGCCGGCCGAGGTGGAAATGCGACGCCGGGAAACCGGGCTTCCTCTTGATCGACTTGCGGTACGCGCTGACCGCCCGGTTCGGCTTGCCGGCCGCCTCCCACAGGAGTCCGAGGTTGTAGGCCGCCAGGTAGTGCGTCTCGTCGAGATCGAGGGCCTTCTCGTACTGCCGCTGTGCGTCCTCGACGAATCGGCGCTCGGCGAGGAGGTTGCCGAAGTCGTTGCGGAGGTCGGCGGAATCCGGTTGCGCCTCCACGAGACGCTCCTGCTCGAGGATGCGTTCGTCGAGCGGGTTCCCGGCGACCAGGTACTTCCGGTAGAAGGGCTCGCCCGGCTCCTCTTTCGCGCGGGGGTGGATCAGGCTGCAGCCGGCGGCCGCGATCACGACCAGGAGCGTCGAAGCGATCGAGATTCTTTTCATTCGCGTTCCTCCGGACTGCGGTGCTTCGCGGTCACTTCGGGCTCTTCGGCG
>DATIBN010000221.1:0-29606 GCA_035457525.1 Thermoanaerobaculia bacterium
TCTCGAGGGCGTCGGTGAGGCGCCGTTTCACCGGTACGAGCAGCGACGCGAGCACGAGGCCGGACGCGAACGCGATCACGTTCTTTCCCGCCTCGGCCATTCCGACGAGCGTGCGGTCGAGGAGCGCGTTCAGAAGAACGAACGTCATCCCCCCGATGAGGACCGCCCCCGTCGCCGCGACCGCTTCGCGAACGAAGATCTCCACGTCCCACAGCCGCCACTTCAGAATCGCCCACGCGAACGCGAGCGGGATGAAGACGAGCGGGACGACGGCGACGGTCGAGAGGAGCGGAGACGCGAACCCCAGCGCGCGCGGCAGCGCGGAGAGGAGCACGAACGGGGCGAGGCCGACGGTGACTCCGAGGGCGATCCACCGCGCCTGCTTTTCTGCGGCCGGCACCCCGCGGGTCGAGACGAGGCGCGCGAGGCGGGCGATCACGATCGCGGCGTAGAGAGCGAAGTAGACGAACCAGAGGCGCGTCATCGTCTCGACCGCCCGGACCGCGGTCGCCCCCGTCATGGAGAGCACGAGCGGCTGCGCCGCGACGTAGACGAGTGCCGGCAGGTAGAGCAGCGGAACCAGCCGGCGCGAGCGCGTCGGCGTGGGGAAGATCAGGAACAGGTGGAGCAGGAGCGCGGGCAGGAAAGCCCGGAAAAGATCCTCCACCAGCCACGACAGGGTCCAGACCGCGTCTCGCGGCCCCGCCGGAGTGATCACGTAGATCCCGAACGAGCAGAGGCAGAGAGCCCAGAAGACCCGGGCCGCGGGAGCGCGCTCGCGAACCGCGGTGAAGAGACCGATGAGGAGATACAGAACTCCGACGAACGCCAGGAAGAGGTACGTGTAATCGGGCTTTGCGGCGGGCTCTCCGAGCGCGACCGCGTTGATCCCGCTCCCCGAGATCACGACGAGGTTGTGCGGGAACGGCCGGCGCGCGAGGTCCTTCTCGGGCCACTCGAGGGACCCCGCCGTGCGCCCGTCGGCAAGCACGATCCGGTCTCCCGGTTTCAGGCCCGCCGTTTGCGCGGCGCTGCGGGGTTCGACCGTCCGGACGACGAGGGCGTCGCCGGCGCGATCCGACGTGAAGCCGGCGGTGCGGAAAGTGGCGACCTTCCTCGAGAACGAGAGGAAGGCGAGGCCCGCCGTGGCCAGGGTGATCGCCATCGCGGCCACCAGCAGGGAGATTTTCAGGGCGCGGGGCACGAGCGGCGATTCAGCAATGCGAATGCCACCGTCGGAGATTTTGGACGTAGAGATAAGTTCTTCCCATGCGTCACTTACGGCTGATGTCCCTACGAGAGGAAGCGCCGGCATTCAACCATTTGAACACAATCCAAAAGTATTTTGGATGTCCCACGGCTTCACTCAACTGGAGGGGGGTCGGGGACGGAAAAGGGGGCCGCTTAGAACGCGAGCGCGAGGCCGCCGAGAATGCGGCTGGTCGAAGCGGGTTCCTCGCGCTCGGTCGCGGCCGTCGAGCGCGCCGACTCGAGTGCGAGCAGGAGCTTCCAGTCCGAACCGAACGGCGTCAGGCCGACGACGGACAGGTCCTGCGCGATCGAGATCGCGAGCTTGTCCGAGTCGTTCGTGTGGCTCGCCGCGATCGACTCCAGGGACTGCCGGACGCCGCGCACCAGGATCGCGACACCCGTACGGGTCGGGAGAATCTCGACCGCGGCCCGGGCCGACCAGTAGCGGCCCTCGCTATCGGTCACGCCAAAGCTCGTGGCGGAGTCCGACGCCACCGCCCCGCGCACGTCGCCGTAGCGGACCGCCACGCTCCCGGCGAGCGTGTCGGAGAGCCGGTGCCGGGCGGTCGCCTGGATCTGCCGGACGCTGTTTCCGTCGAAGAAGTAGACGCTGTCGAAATCGGTCAGGAGGTCGCCTTCGAAGAATGCCCGCACGACCTCGTCGATCTGCTGCGTGGACACCTCGAACTTGAACGACGAGTTCTCCGTGCGCCGCTCGATCCCCGCGGCGTACGCTTCGCGCGAGGCGGGCTCCGCGCTCTCGTCGATGGACGACACGCGCGGCAGGACCGTCCCGTTGCCGATCCCGGATTCGGTCACGCGATACAGGCCGCGGACGAAGACGACGGCGCCGTTTCCGAGGTCATAGCGCACCGTGGCGCGCGGGGCGATTCCGTATCCGCCGGCGAGGTAGCGCGCCACGACTCCGCCCTCGACCTCGGTGTTCGCGAACAGCTTCAACGCGGTGGAAGCCGAGAGGTCGGCGTCCGGCGCGGTCAGGAAGAACGCGCCATCCGCGCCGACGCCCGAGGGTCCCACGGTTGCTTCACGGTGCCGGTAGGTCATCGCCACGGACACGCCCGGCGTGTCCTCCACGGGTCTTGCGTAGCGGGCGTTGACCTCCCACGTGCGCGAGGCGATCGGGAAGAAGGAAGTGCCGAGCGCGGTCGCGCGATAGAGGTTCGTCTCCTCGATGTAACGGGCGCCCACGGATTCGACGCGTCCCTCGCGTCCGCCGCGGCTCCAGCTCACGCCGTGGCTCTGGAGGCTCGCCGGCGAGTCCTCTCCGAAGTGGATCGAGTGCCGCCGGCTCGACAGACGCACTTTGTCGAAGGGCGACGTCGAGACATCGAGCGCAAAGCCCGCCGCGTTTCCGCTCGTGTCGTCGGACGACTCCTCCGGATCCGTGATCGCGGCGTAGTCGCCGTGCAGGTCGTATCGCCAGCCGTTGGGAAGCCCGCCGCGAACGCCGACCGCGGCGCGGGAAAGCGAGGAATCGCCGCCGCCGACGTCGGTCACGGTGCGCAGCTCCCCGGCGATCAGCCGATCGAGGCGCAGGCGGTCGAGAGACGCGGGCGGCGCCTCCGCGACCTCTTCCAGTGCGATCTCGCGGAGCACGTCGGCCGGCAGCCGGTCACGAAGCTCCCAGAGCGTGGAAGAGGTCGAGGGAGTCCCGGGCTGTCGGCCCGCGGAGGCGAGCTTGATCTCGACGGAACTCACGCGCTCCGGGAGGGCCTGGTGCCACAGCCGGACGAGCGAGGGCAGAAACCCCCTCTTGTACGCGATCAGGTCGTAAACGCCGATCGGGACCGACGCGACGACGAACGTGCCGTCGGCGGCGGACCGGGAGCGCGTCAGGGTCGTGTCCCCCAGGTTGTAGAAAATGACGAGCGCGCCCGAGATCGGCTGCTCGAGATGGCGCACGACGCCGGAGATCGGAGGGGCGGGTGGCGGGGGCAGAGCAGCCACGGTGCCGCCCGCTGCCGCGAGCGACAGAACCGACGCGAGAAAGGCCGTCACGCTCCTTCGCATACACGGACCCCGTGGGTCCACGTCGAAGTATAGAATTCCGCGAAGTCAATAGCTATTCCCCGACCGTCGGGTCGGGCCTTCGCTAAGCCTCAGCGCCTGAGGAAGATCCCCCGGAAGACGTGGCCCGCCATCGCGGGATTCTCCTTCAGGCGCCGGATGGAGTACGCCTCCCAGGCTCTCCCGTACGGGACGTAGACCCGGAGTCGGTGTCCCGCCGCAACGAGGCGGCGGCGCAGCTCGGGCGCGACCCCGAGAAGCATCTGGAACTCGTACCCGTCGCGGGAGAGCCCGAGCCGGCGGACCGACGCCTCCGCCCGCTCGACCAGAACCGGGTCGTGCGTGGCGATCCCCACATAGGAGCCCCCTTCCAGGAGCAGCGTGACGATCGACGAGAAGCTGTCGCGGATCTCCTCGGGGTCCGTGAACGCGATCTCGGGTGGCTCGGAGTAGATTCCCTTGCAGACCCGGACGTTCGCTCTCGCGGCCGCGGCGCGGCGCGCATCGTCGAGGCTTCGCCGCAGGTACGCCTGCAGCACCAGGCCGACGCGCTCGTACTGCGCGCGGGCCTCCGTGAATATCCGGATCGTCTCCTCCGTGACGGAGGAATCCTCCATGTCGATCCGCACGAAGTTGCCGTGGCGTCGCGCCGCCTCCACGATCCTCGAGAACTCCCGCCGGCAGTGCGCGGCGTCGAGCTTCAGCCCGATCGCCGTCAGCTTCACCGAAACGTTGCAGTCGAGACCGAGCGCCGCGATCCGATCGAGAGCGCGCACGTATTCCGCGACCGAGCTCTCCGACTCTTCCTTCCGGGCGACGTCCTCTCCGAGAACGTCGAGGGTCGCCATGCATCCCTCGGCGTTCAACCTCCGCACCGTCTCCAGGGCCTGCTCGAGCGTTTCGCCCGCGACGTAGCGGAACGCGACGCGCCGGACGATCGGCCGGGGCACGAGCGGCAGCGCGGCGACGACGAGGCGGTTGACGAGCTTCATCGCACGGCCGCGATCGGGGAGGACCGGGGGACGAGCCCATCGGGATCCACATCGTCCCGGGAAGCGCGCGCGAAGCACCACACGTCCACCGTCTGCGCCCCCGCGCCGGCGAGAGCCGCGGCGCACTCGCGCGCCGTCCAGCCGGAGGTCGCCACGTCGTCGACGAGCAGTACGGAGACCTGCGGTCGGCCGCGGACGCGAAACGCGCCGCTGACGTTCGCGCGCCGCCGCTCCAGCGCGAGCCCGCTCTGCCGCGCCGTCTCGCGGACCTTCCGGAGACGGTCGGGCGCATACGGCAGCCGCAGGCGCCGGGCGACCGCCTCCGCGAGGACGTCCGCGGGATGGTAGCCGCGGCGCCGCGCCGAACGCGTCGTGGCGGGCACCGCGACGACTTCTCCCGGATCGAGCTGCCGAGCACCCGGGCGCAGCCGGTCGACCATCACTTCTGCGATTCTCGGACCGAGGTAGTCGGCGCCGCGGAACTTGAACGCGAGGAGGATGGACCTCGCCGTTGACCGGTACGGCGCGGCCGCGCGCATCGACCGGAAGGCCGGAGGATGGATCAGGCAGCGCCCGCACTGCGCGGCGCCGACCCCGGCGAGCGGTTCGTCGCAGAGGCCGCACCGCACTCCTGCGGCGAACGGAAGTTCCCGCCAGCAGGAGTCGCAGACGCCGCCGCGAAAGAGCTCGCGGACCTCCCCCGCGTCACAGGCGAGGCAGCGGGAAGGCAGCAGCGAATCCGTGGCGGCCCGACCGATTCGCTTGAGCGCCGTCGCGAGATTGATCGAGCTTCCTCCCGTTGTCGGCCCGCGAATTCTAAGGCTGGACCGGCGCGGCCCGGGCTCCGTACATCGTGTAGAGTCGAAGAGGGCTCGGGAGGTGCACGTGTCGATCGTCCGGAAACTCGCGATCGTTCTCTTCTCCGCCGCGGTTTTTTCGGCGCCCCTACGGGCGCAGGACTGGAGCGTCGGGGCGTCGATCGGTCTGACCAACGACGTCAACCATCGCGTCCGGGTGAGCGGCTTCGACCCGAGCGACGCCAGCGCGTGGGTCGATTTCCAGCTCGAGGAACGCGCCCTCCTGCGCGGCACGATCGGGTCCATCAAGACAAAAGGGTCGAACGCCGGTCTCCTCGCGGACATCGACGGCGAGGAGGTCGAGCTGCCCGACCTGAAGGCCCGGATCGATTACGTCAACGTCGGGGTCTCGTATCAGTTCTGGGAGGGCGACTACACGTCCGGGATCTTCGGGGGGATCGGCGGCTACAAGATCGACCCGGAGCGGGTCGCCCCCGAGTTCGAGGGTTTCGAGGACCCCGAGGAGACGGTCTTCGGGCTGCACGTGGGCATCGACGGGGACCTGCGCGTGATCTCCCGCCTGTCGCTCGTGGGTCGGATCACGCTCCACAAGATCTTCTCCGAGAGGAACCGCCTGCTGCTGACGGCGAACGCGGGCCTGGCATTCCGATTCTGACGTTCGGGGGTGATGCGTGGCACTCCGATTGCATCCTCGCCGTCCAACGATCATGTCAGCGCAAGCAAGCGGTCCCACCACCTTCGCCCTCTGCTCCGACCGCGCGGGCAACCGCCCGGTCCGGCCACACTTTTTCCGCTTTTTCTAGGGTCCCACCAAAGAAAAGGCCGTGAGGCCGATCCGTCCGGCGAAAGCCGGGCGGAGGCCCTCCATTTCCGTCGCGAGCGCGCGCTCGGGAGCTGGCTCACGCCACCGGCGCTCGGCTCGACAAGCGGGTCTCGACCGAGCGCCTGCTCCCTCCGCGCGCGCTCGCTCCCGCGGCGCGAGGCTCCTCCTTCGATTACCTCAGGAGACTCCTCGCGCCGCGAGCCGAAAGCCCGCGCCGCGCCCAGGCAGCTATTTCTCTTTTTCGGGTTCTTCGACCAGCGGGAGAAGGGTCGATTCCTTCTTGGAGGCCAGGGAAAGGCAGGTCCGGGCTCCGGAGACCCCCTTCATGACGAGCAGGCGGTGCTGGATGAAGTCGGCGAGCGCGCCGGGGTTCGCGGCCTTGACCTTGAGACGGTAGGCGAAGTCGCCGGCGACGTAGTGGCACTCCTGGACGGCCAGCAACTTCTCGAGGTCGTCCACGAAGCTCTTCTCGAACCGGGGGTGTTCCAGGGTGACGTCGATGTAGGCCGTGAGCGGTAAACCCATCTTCTCGTGGTCGAGCAAGGCCACGAAACCCTTGATCATTCCGTGGCGCTCCATCTTCTTGATCCGCTCGTTGACCGAGGGAGTCGTCAGGCCGACCGCGCCGGCGATCTTCGCCTGCGACAGCTTCCCGTTTCGCTGGAGCATGTCGAGGATCCGGAGATCGATGTCGTCGATAGCCATCCGTCCCCGCTCGAGTTTTTAAACCTTATAGAATTAGATATCAGACGAGTTGCGGCTAATAATATTAGACCCTAGTCGGGTGTCAATGGTCTGATTTCGGCTGCGTATAATCGCGCCAAAGTCATGAAAAAGCGCGATTACTACGAGGTTCTGGGCGTGCAGAAGAGCGCGTCCGAGGCCGATATAAAAAAGGCCTATCGCCGCCTCGCCCGAAAGCTCCATCCCGACGTCAATCCGGGTGACAAGACCTCCCAGAAGAAGTTCCAGGAAGTCCAGGAGGCCTACGACGTCCTGAAGGACGCCGAAAAGCGCCGGGCGTACGACCGCTTCGGTCACGCCGCGACGTCCGCCGGATTCGACGCGGAGGCCGCTGCCGCGGGTTTCGGCGGCGGGAGAACCTATCGCAGCGGCGGTTCACCTTTCGGGGATGCCTCGTTCGAGTCGACCGACTTCTCCGATCTCTTCGGAAACATCTTCGGTGGAGCCTCGCGCTTCCGGACCGGGCCGGAAAAAGGGGAGCCCGCCTACGGCACGATCGACGTCCCGTTTCGCGACGCGGTCCTCGGCGGAACGGCGTCTCTTTCGCTGCGGCGCGAGAAGGAGTGTCCAACGTGCGGCGGGACGGGGCGGGTCGGGCGAAACGCCTGCGCGACGTGCCGGGGAGCCGGGCGCGTCGCGGAGACCGAGCGGGTCCGGATCCGCATTCCCGAGGGAACGGCAGACGGGGGAACCATCCGGATACCGGGGAGAGGCGGACCCGGAATGCGCGGAGGGGAGGCGGGGGACCTCTTCGTCACCGTCCGGGTGGAGCCGCATCCGTACTTCGATCGCAGCGGGGACGACGTCCACGGAATCGTCCCGATCACTGTGAAGGAGGCGTACTCCGGGGCGGAGATCGACGTCCCCACGGTCCACGGAACGGTGCGCGCGAAGATCCCGCCCGGGACGCAGGGGAGGCAGAAGTTCCGGCTTCGCGGGAAGGGCGTGAAGAATCCTCGGACCGGAGAGACCGGAGACCACATCTACACGGTCAAGATCGCGATGCCGACGAACCGCACGCCGGCCGGCGCCGATGCGGTGACGCTTCTCGATTCGCTCTACGAGAAACCGGTGCGCGCCGACCTGCCGAAGGGGCTCTGAACCGGCGTCATCCCTCGCTTCGCTCGGGATGACGCGCGAAGGCGCTGCGCGCTTCGCGCGTCAGTTCGAGGTGGCCATGCTCACGACGAGCGAGAGGGCCCGCTCGTAGGACATGGTCTCGGAGAGCTGGATGGCCTTCACCGACGCCCACTCACGGCCGTCGAAGCGCGTGTAGAGGAGGCGGTCTCCCTCGCGCCAGTGGAACGTCGGCCGGTATCCGGTCCCGAGGCTCGTCCCGACCGACGCCACACGAACCGGCGCCGTCGGAGCGATCGGCGACTCGCCGACGACTCCGACGATCGGAATGTGCCGGCGCATCCAGGTGACGCTCCCCGAGTCGGGCGTTCCGAGGTCCGTGGGGAACGTGATGCGGACGACGACGTTCTTGCCGGAGTGCAGGTCGGCGAAGCTCGCGAGGATCGCGCCGCCGGGGCCGTCGGAATGGAGCGAGGGGAACATGTACGCGCCGGCGGGAAGGTCCTCGTAGGAGGTCTCACCTCCGCTTCCCGCGAGGGTGGGAAGGTCGTACACGGTGACGTTCGACGCGTCGAGCGAATCTTCGTCCAGGAAGATCGGCGCATAGCGCGCCTGCGCATACTGGGATTCCTCCCACCAGACGATGGAGAGGATCGAGCGGTCCTCCAGGATGACGCCGCGATCCTCCGTGGCATAGCGCACCGTCATGTGCGAGAGGCGCATCTGCGGGTTGAACGACTTCGCGAACCCGACGTTGGGCAGGAGGACCGATGTCTTCCACTCCCCGTCCCGGAGCACGCCGAGCTGCAGCACGGAGACCGGGGGGAGCTCCTCCTTCCAGAGGAGCAGGAGCGACGCGGTCCTCTCGTCGAACGCGAGGTCGAGATTGCGCTTGACGTTGCGGCTCGCGGTGCCCGGGACGAGTCCGATCCGGACGGATCCGTCCTGCTTGCGCTCGGTCCATTCGATCAGGTAGTCGTCCGGGGCGACCTCGGAGACGCCGAGGTCCACCGCGAGGCCCGCCCGGACTTCGTACAGCGTCCCGTCGGTGGCCAGCAGTGTCTTTTCCTCGGCGGCGAGCGGCGCGGCGAGCCCGGCCACGAGCGTCGCCGCGGCGAGCAGGAATCGGATCGACGTCGCGCGCTTCACGTCAGGCCCTCAAATTCAGCATCGTGGTGACGCTGATCTGCTGAAGGTAGTGCTTGAGGGCGGGGAAGTCGGGATAGTAGTTCGACAGGGCGTCGTAATGCTCGTCGGCGCGCTCCGGCTGTTCCATCGTCGAGTAGATCTCGGCCAGCAGGTAGTGCGAGTTCTTCACGACGTCCTCGCGGCCGAACTCCTGACCGAGACCGAGTGCGCGGATGCCCCAGCTCTCACCCTGATCGAGCCGGTCGAGCTTCAGCATCGCGAAGCAGAGATCGAGGGACGGGTAGTCCATCGCCTGCCGGGCGCCGAGGCTCTCGAGCAGCGAGAGCGCCTTCTGGACGTAGGGCAGGCCGACTTCGACGCGATCCATCGCGATGTGGCAGTACCCGAGGTTGTCGGAGACGACCGCGCCTTCGCGGGAGAGCCCCTCGCCGCGGGACTCCAGCCGTTCGAGCGCTTCTTCGAAGAGAGTCTTCGCCGACTCGAACCGGCTCTCGCGCAGCTCGAGGTTCGCGAGCAGGTTCATGGAGGCTGCCGTCCACTCCTCGAGCCCGAGGTCGCGGCTCTTCTGCAGCGCCGTCTGCGCGTAGAAGGCGGCGCGCGCGTTCTCCCCGCGGACCTCGTGGGCATGAGCCGACGCATACGCCGCGAGAACGCCGTTCGGGCTCCGCGGGCTGCGCAGCAGGATCTCCTTCAGCGCGGACAGGTCGAAGTCCTGGCGATCCATTTCGAGGAGCGTCGTTGCTCGGTTGCACGTGAAGAGGTCTTCGAGGTCGCGGTCCTTCCAGGAACGTGCGAGAGCGAGGCCGTCCTCGTAGAGGGAAAGCGCCCGGTCGTAATCGCCGGCCCAGATCGCGTCCCGCGCCGTCCGGCGCAGAAATTCCAGATGCTTGCGACGCTCGGTCATTCCCACCTATTTGTTGGAAGAGACTCGGGCGATTCTAAACCCGGGGGGGAGGTTTCTCACTCTTTTTCCTCACCGGGGGCGTCTCCGGAGTCGTCCTGGCGGGACGCTTCCTGCATGCGTTTGAAGCGCATGAAGTCGCGAACCTCCTGGCGGGCCTCATCGGAGAGCTCGCGGTACTCGGTCACGAGCGCGCGATCCTCGGGTCCGGTGGTTTCGCTCTCCCCGAAGAACTCGCTGATCTTGAGGTCGAAAACCTGGAGCAGCTTGAAAAGGGTGTCGAGCCCGACCTTGTACTCGCCCTGCTCCATGCGGGAGAGGTCCGACTGCGCGACGCCGATCTTCTCGGAGAGCTCGATCTGGGTGAGATGGCGGCCCTTCCGCAGCTCGCGGATGCGGGAACCGACGAGGTTCACTTTGCGCGGAGACGGATGGGAGGCCATGTGGGGGGATGCTATTGCGCCATAAAACAGCGCGCAACTATAATCCTCCGTCTGCGCCGAATGTCAAGAGACAGCCATCGCTGGTCCGCCAAGCTTTTTCTTTTGAAAGAGATGGTCGTCAGGGATCTCCGGGCCCGATATGCGGGCTCGGGGCTGGGCCTCGTATGGGCCTTCCTCCACCCGATCCTGTGGATGGCCCTCTACACGGCGGTCTTCGCGGTCGTTCTCCGGGTCCCCGTCGAGCAGGGCTTCCGGACGTTCCCGGAGTTCCTGATGGCCGGGCTGCTGCCCTGGATGGCGGTTCACGAGGGAATCGCCCGCTCCGCCTCGGTGCTGACCGACAACTCCGTGATCGTGAAGAAGGCCGTCTTCCCGCTGGAGACCCTGGTGCTCTCGGTGATCCTCGCCGCGGTCGTCAACCAACTCGTCGCCTTTCTCGTCTTCGGCGTCTACGTCTCCTTCCTGGGCCACATGTCGGCGTGGGTCCTGCTGGCGGTTCCGGCTCTCGTGCTCCAGATCCTCCTCACGTACGGGATCGGCTGCTTCGCCGCGACCCTCACCGCCTTCGTGCGCGATGCGGGGCAGGCGATCGGCATACTGCTCACCGTCGTCTTCTTCGCCACGCCGATCGTTTACCCGGCGTCGCTCGTGCCCGACCGTTATCGCCCCTTTCTCGAGGCGAATCCGATCGCGCACCTCGTCGAGTGGTACCGCTGCGCGTTCACGCTGCACACCGCGCCGGACCCGGTCTCGATCGGGTACCTGACGGCTTTCTCTCTGCTCGCGGCGGTCCTCGGACAGGTCCTGTTCCTGCGGGCGCGGCCCCATTTTGCGGATCTGATCTGAGCCCGGGGTGATCCCGGGGACGAAAGCGGAAATTTCGGCAATGTCGCGGCGATTAGGGCCGCCGTTGCCACCGAGATTCCAGGAGGTTTCGTGAAACGAGTACTGACAGCGATCGGCTTCGTCGCAGCCGCCACGGCCATTGGCTGCTCTTCGGCGACCGCGCCGGGGACTTCCCCCTCTCCCGCACCGACCCCGACTCCGCCGGCGACGGCGGTCTCTCGCGTCAATCCCTACGTGGTCGAGGAAACCGAGACGTACACGATCCAGCGCTATCCCAAGGAGGAGTACATCCGGGTGGACGATCGGCACATCCGGCACCCGATCCTCGGCGCGACGATCGAGTTCTTCCGGGAAGACGACAAGTACTTCTACGTCTCGGTGCCGAAACAGCTGGCCGAGGAGCGGGAGTTGAGGCGCGCCGCGGGTCTCGAGCCGACCAAACGGCCCGCCGACGTCCGCCGGCCGGAGGAAGCCCCCCGTCCGGGTCCGCCGCTCTCCGACTTCGAGTCGCTCCTGCCCCCGCGCGTTCCGGCGAAGTTCCGGCTGGAGAAGGTCGACTCCGGGCTCCCGGGCGACGGGCTCTGGCGGTCGTCGTTCGTCGTCACCGACATCAACGAGGACGGTCAGCTCGACATCGTGTCGCCGCCGTCGCGGATCGGCGGCAACCCCGTGCTCCATGTCTGGGTGGGAGACGGCAAGGGGAAGTTCACCCGATGGCCGCTCACATTCACCGAGGCCGGCAAGGAAAGGGCGGACCCCGGCGTGGACTACGGCGCGACAGCGGTCGGCGACGTCGATCGCGACGGACACCAGGACGTCGTGGTCGCGTCTCACGGCGGCGGGCTCGCCGCGTTCATGGGGGACGGGAAGGGGCGCTTCCGCGTCGTTCGCGCCGGCTTGCCCGCAGGGGAGTTTTCGGCGCAGGCGGTCATCCTGCTCGACGCGAACCGCGACGGGAGGCTCGACATCGTGGCCTCCCGCGACGTGGTCGAGACGGGGTCGGGCGCCGTGGACAAGCAGCAGGTCCGGCTCTACGTCAACGTGGGCGACCGGGGATGGCAGTTCCACGACGGAATCGTGGGAGGGTTCTACTCGAACAGCCTCCATGCCTGGGACTACGACCGCGACGGGCTGCAGGACGTGCTCTCGGGGAGCCACTACAACGGAGCGCTCTCGCTCATCTGGCGCAACGAGGGCACGGCGGAGTTCACGCCCGTGTCGTTCCCGGACATCGAGATCTACGCGTACCACTTTGCAACGGCGCCCGGAACGTTCGGGAAGGACCGGGTGCCGGCGTTCGCCGATGCCTTCTACATGACCACGATGGAGCCGCAGGTCGCGCGCGCGGCTGGAATCACCCTCTACGCGTTTCGCGACGGGAGCTGGACGCGACACCGCGTCTGGCGCAAGAAGGAGTCGAAGACCCTCCAGTACGCCCTCGCGATGGGAGACCTGGACGGAGACGGCCTGGACGACATCGTCTTTCCCGACAGCGACGACCGGCGTCTGAAGCTCTTCTTCCAGCAGGCCGACGGCTCCTTCGTCGAGGCGGCCGAGAAGGACGAGCCGGTTCTGGACTCGCCGGGGCAGTGCGCGCGTCTCGTGGACCTCGACAAGGACGGCCGGCTCGACATCGTGCTGTCCAAGACCGTGTCTTCGGCACGGCCCGACGACCACGGCGGCTGGGACGTCTACCTGAACCGAAGGTAACCTGCAGCGGGCTAATGGTTTTCCCCGGAAAAGATGATCCAGGAGCATATTTCCCGCTTTTTCATCTTGACAGGGACGGGGAAGGGGCCGAAGATGCCGAACAAGCCGGAACGACACACGTTCCAACTTAAAGAGACCAAGCCCTTTTAGGTGGAAAAAATTGAAAGTCGGGAGGTGATGGGATCGCGAGCAAGGTACTCTCACGGTGTCGTTTTTTTGTATCTAACTGTGATGAGGAGATCTCAATGAAGAAAACCCTGATGACGTGTTTGGCCATCGCGGCCCTCTTCGCGATTGCGGGGAGCGCGAGCGCCATCACGTGCACCATTGACCAGCGCCCGGCGGCGACGCTTCTGGTCCCGTACTTCGAAGCGACGTTCAACCCGGACGGGACGCCTTCGGGAACAGGGCCAAACGCGCGTGACACGCTCGTGACGATCTGCAACGCCTCTTCGGCGCCGATGATCGCGCACGTCAACGTGTTCAACGAGCGGACGGAGCTCGTTCTCGACTTCAACATCGCTCTGACCGGTTTCGACTGTCAGTCGATGTCGATGGCGAGAGTGCTCCAAGGCTTCCTGCCGGCGACCCCGGTAACCACGGCTCACGTTCCCGCTACGGCGGACGCGTGCCAGCGCAATTCGAACGCGGGTGTCTACAGCCCGCCGACCGTCACCGGTGAGTACCTGCGTATTCGCCCGGTGGACACGGCGACCCCGCTGGACAACACCCTCGCAACGACGTTGTATCCGCAGCCCGCATGGCCGGCCGGCAGCTCGTTCGCGTTCGGCGTCCTCGACTCGCTCGACGAGACCGATGACTCCGTCGCGTGCGGCGGCGTGGACGGCGAGATCACGAACCCGATTCGTGGGTACGTCGTCATCGACCATGCGAACTACTGCAACCTCTCCAACCCGAACGATCCCAACTATTACCTGCGGGACGCGATCGGCATGGAGAACAACCTGTTCGGCGAAGTGATCTTCACCTCCGGCACCGGCATCCCGACGATGGGCGGCTCGACCGTCAACATCGAAGCGGATCCGTCGCTGGCCGGTGACGTCAACTCGTCGCCGCGCATCCGGACGTTCTATGCCCGCTACGTGGGCGCCGACGTCCTGTGCTCGCCCGGCAACTGCGCCGACTTCTCGGACAACCCGTGGAACCAGGGTATCGGTGACCAGCGCGAGCCTCTGGGCCTCAAGTACGCGGCCCGTTGGTTCTCGACCGCCGGCGTCACGTCGAACTTCAACGTTTGGCGCGCCTCCGCCGGATCGCTCACGGATCTGCTCGGCAACGATTGCACCGATGTCGAGCCGGTCGTGACGCTCATCTTCTTCGACGAAGACGAGAACACGGTCACGTCGGGCGTCTGCCCGTCGCCCTGCACTCAGCCGACCTTCAACTTCCCGCTCGAGACGCAGCGCCGGAACATTTCGTCGTTTGCGGGATCGATCCCCTCGTTTGCGGCAGGCTGGGTCAGCATGAGCTTCGCGAACACCAGCGCCCCTCTGGGCGGCACTCTCGATCAGGCCTGGGTTGAGTACGACTTCCAGGGTCCGGGTGCGTTCCTGTCGGCTTCGACGCCGGCGACGCAGCTCGATCCGTCGACTTGCAACCCGCTGGTAGTGGGTGGCAGCGTTCAGCAGGTGAACCCGGTCATCCCGACGGTCGTCGGAACGGGTCCATAGTTTCGGATTCGATCAAGTGGGCGGGACACGGGTCCCGCCCACTTTTTTCTCTGGTTCCGGAGACGGGGTCGCGGAGTTCCTCAGGAAGGCCTGATTTCAAATTTTCTGAGTACTACACGGAAGGCGTGAAATCCGACCTCTAACCCCTGCTCCGGAGTCGTCACTGGCCAACTCGTTCAAAAAGGAATCGAACCCCATGAAATCGGCCGCCCGCACCTTCTCCCTGCTCATTTCGGCTGCCTTCGTCTGGTTTGGATCCACTGGCGCCTCGGCGCAAACGCCCGGCTGCGCGACCCTTCAGGGCGCTCCGGCGACGCAGGCCCTGCCGCGCTTCGCGGGGACGCTCACATCCTTCAACCTTTCGACGGCGGGCGGCACGAGCAACTACCTCTACGTCCTGACCCAGTGGGGCTTCGCACGGGCGAGCCTCGCCAATCCCGCCGCTCCGACCGCATTCACGCAGGTCGTGATCGCCGACGAGCCCGGGTCCGGCAACGGAGGCCTGATCCAGCTGTCGTGCGACTGCCACCAGGGCGGGAGCGTCTTCGATGTCGCCGAGGCGGCCGACGGCAGTTCCCGGATGATCTCGGACTTCAACGCCGCACGCCTGGCGCCAACGGTGCTCGCTCCGGCCGAGGTCGGCCGTGCGGACGGCTCGGGCAACGTGCGCTTCGGCCAGCAGGCCAAGCTCGGCAGCGGATCCGATGGTCGTATGGCGCAGGGCGGGCGAATCGCCGCGATCTACCTCGCGTCCTCGGGCAAGTACTACGGCTACGTCCCGACGGCGGACAACGGAGTCGCGATCGTCGACATGACGACGACGAGCGGTCAGACCGCCAAGTCGTACGCGCTCACGCCGAGCTCCTTCCTCGGGTGGATGTCCTCCGCGAGCGCGGTCCGGCTGACGGCGGCGCGGGTCAACTTCGGCGGTACCGACCTCTATCTTCTCGCCGGCGCGGTCGGCGGAAACACGATCCGGGTCGGCACCATCAACCCGGCGAACGGCTCGGTCACCGAAGCGGCAAGCGCGTCGACGTCGGGAGCGCCGGGGTCCCTTTCGATCGGGGTCGTCAACGGCCGCATCTTCGTATTCGCCGCCGAGAACGCGGCGGGGCTGCACGCTTACGAGTACGCGCCCTCGCAGTTCGGCGGAACGCTGACGCCGGTGGCCACGTCCATCCCGGGTAACTTCGATCGCGTGATGGTCCGCGGAAGCCAGTTCCCCGCGATCTTCGGCCACAACAAGGTCTCTCCGACGTCGTCCTTCATCGAGATCTACGACAGCAAGTGGCTGACTCAGGGGGGCAGCGCCGTCAAGGCGGGGTCGCTCGCCCAGATCGGCGCGCCGGAGCCGTACTTCGACAACAGCTTCGAGGCCATCGTCCGCACGTCCGGGTCGCAGGTCCACGCCTACGTGTACCGGCTGAAGTCCCCCGGCGTGGCGAACGCGGAGGCCATCGCCGTGGCGCACGTGGTGGACATCTCGTGCATCGCGGCCGACCTGTCGGCGCCGCCGGTGGCCGGCGCGTCGATGACGAATCTCTCCGCGGCGAGCCGCAGCGGCGCGGAGGCCGCGAAGAACTACTACGGGGATCGCTGGCGGGTGCAGAACTCCTCCTCGTCCGGCGCCACTCTCGACCAGATCGAGTGGGACTTGAACGTCCTGAACGTCGGGGGAACCGACACGTTTCAGGTGGATCCCGCATTCAGCGGCGCTCTGCCGAACGCGACGCTGTCGGACTTGAACCCGGTTTATTTTCCCTGCGATCCGAGCGGCCCGGTTTCCGGCGATCCCCGGGCAGGAACGAACTGCTACGCCAGCATCGGGAGCCCCGGCAGCTCGTCGAACTTCCGGATCGGCGTCCGGTCCCACAACGCGAACGGATGGAACACGAACGGCGGCGGCAACCCGCCCGCATTCATCTCGTCGGCGGTCACCGTTCAGAGCCCGACCGCGCAGGTGGCGGGTTTCTCGGATGGCGTTCTCCGGGCTCTCTCGGGCGGACAGGTGGACGCGCGCAGCTCGCTGGGCAACATCGCCGACGCCCTCTTTCAGTGGACGTTCTGGGACCAGCCCGGCCAGGCCGGCAACATCGTCGGCAATCCGTCGGGCTCCGTCGCGACCCTGCCGCCTGCTTCCCGCAGCTTCCGGCTGGCCGTCACCTATGCGGGCGGCTACGCCGCCCCGGCGCTCACCGGCTCGATCCAGCAGGTGGATCTGGTCCCGAATTTTTCGATCTCGCCGGCGACGGTTCTCCACGGCGGGAACCTGACGCTGACGAATCTGATGCAGATCGGCGGGTCGACGACCGTGACCGCAGTGCGCTACGAGCTCACCTCGAGCGCGACCCCGCCGGGGACGTTCGGGAACGCCCTCGCTTCGAGCTTCTTCTCCGTGAACGGCACGGCGACCGTGAGTGCTCCGACCGCGGATGGGGCGTTCTTCGCACACCTCCAGTACACCTTCAACGGACCTCAGGGATCGAACCAGGTCCTGACGGTGTCGAAGCCGTTCACGACGACCAGCTTCGCGCCGCTCCCTTCGGTCGTGGTCTACCAGGATTCGGGGAGAACGCAGCCGGCTTCCTACTTCGGCGCTTTCCAGCTGACGACCGGGACGACGTACTACCTTTCGGACGACGAGACCCTCCCGGCCGGCGTGGCCCATCCGGGCACGCAGTTCTACTCGAGCACCAACCGCAACATCTCGACGACCGCGGGTGACACCCTCATCGGCTCGTCGACCGGCAACGGACCGGTTACCTACACGCCCGCCGCGGTCTGCTCGAACTGCTCCATCAAGGCCGTGGTCAGCGGCGTGACGAACGGTTCCTTCATCGTGGTCTCGACCCCGACCGGAGGCGGCGGTGGCGGCGGAGGCGGCGGCGGAGGCGGAGGCGGCGGTGGTGGCGGCGGCGGCGCGGTCACTGCCTCGCTCTCGTGCCCCGCGCAGGGGGCGACCGGCACGGCGGTTTCGTGCACGGCGACCGCGTTCGGCGGAACGGGCAGCTTCAGCTACCAGTGGAACTGGGGCGACAACGTCCTCGGCGGCTTCACGCCGGGCGGGGCGACGAACTCGCATACCTATTCGGCGGCCGGCCCCTACACGGTCACGGTCAACGTCACGAGCGGGACTTCTTCGGCCACCGCGACCGCCAACGTCAACGTGGTCCCGGGCGGTCCTCCGCGTCCGTCCGCGGGCTACACGATCACGGGTGCGACGCAGAACCAGTTCAACGGCCAGTGGGAGGCGGAGGCCGGACAGGCGCTGACCTTCGCCGCGACCGAGCCCGACACGGCGGCGACGTTCTCGTGGGCCATCACGAACGGGCCGACGCTCACGGGACGCAGCGTCCAGCACACCTTCACATCGGCCGGGTCGAAGACGATCGAGCTGACCGTCACGGGAGGCGGGACCGTCACCTCCGGAGTCACGTCCACGACGATCCGCATGACCCTGACTCCGCCGCGATTCCAGGCGTTGATGATCCCGGGAGCGGGCCACCTCGACCCGGTGCCTCCCGCGACCGACGGAACCTGGGCCACGGACCTCGCCGTCACGAACCCGGGTACGCAGCCCATGACGATCACCCTGCACTTCGAAACGTTCGGGACCGAATTCCCGTCGGACCTCTCGCAGATTCCGTTCAACTCGGTCAACAGCGTCCCGCTCGCCGCGGGCCAGTCCTGGTCTGCGACCGACGTCGTCAAGACACCGCTCGGCAAGGACGGGCGGGGAGTGATCATCCTCAAGTACGAGGGGGGCAACGCCGAGCCGATCGCGACCGCCACCGTTTACTACACGCAACAGGGGCGTTCGTTCGGCTCCTCGCTCCCGACGTTCAAGGTCGGACCGTACGGATCGACCACGCAGGCCGCGGAGATCGCAACCGACCAGACGCTCGTCGGGTTGCGGAACGACTCGAACTACCGGTTCAACGTCTCCCTGTTCAACGCGTCGGGTCAGAGCGGGTTCTACCGCCTGACGGCGTTCGGCGAGGACGGCTCGGCGATCCCCATCCGCGGGAGCAACGAGTCGGGCGCCCTCGAGTTGCCGATCGGGGCGTTCCAGCAGGCTCTCCTGCAGTCGGGCGACCTCGGGCTCGACGACGCGACGAAGCGGTACGTGTTGAAGGCCACCGCGGTTTCGGGCAGCGCGTCTCTGATCGCGGCCGCGTCGGCCCTCGATCGGCGCAACAACGATCTCGTCCAGGTGAGCGACGACACGCCCCGGATTTCCGCACCCTCCGATACGACCATCGAGTACTTCATCCCGGGCGTGGGCCGGATCGGGCGCGACGATGTCCCCGCGGACCCGCACTGGAAGACCGACCTGACGCTCTACAGCAGCAGCGGGCTCCCGCGCGATCTCACGTTCGAGTACCGCTACACCGACCGCAACGGAGCGGAGCAGCGGGTGCTGGCGCCGGTGACGATCGGGTCGGGCAAGTCGCTCGCCCTCGATGACGTCGTCGGCAGCATTCTCGACGGTTACACACCGGTGGAGCTGAAGCAGGAGTCGACGCTCGGCGTCCTGCGGATCTCGTATCGCGCGGCCTCCGACTCGGCGACCGCGCCCCTGCTGATCGGCGGGCGGATCTACGACGATCGCGGCAGCGCGGGCACCGCCGGAATGCAGCTCTTCGTCTACTCCAACGGGGAAAGCGTCGAGCCGGGCAGCCCCCTCGTTCTCCCCGGTGCGCAGCAGAACCTGCGCTTCCGGACGAACATCGGCTTCTTCGCCATGGGTGACCTGCCGACCGCGGTCCGCGTGACCGCCGTCAAGCAGGACGGCACGGCGGCGGGGTCGTTCGACTTCACCCTGAACGACGGGTCCCGGTCGGGGCACTACGCCCAGCTCCCCATGTCGGCGATTCCGGGGATCGTCGGCGCTCCAATGACGATCCGGGTCGAAGTCCTCTCCGGCAGCCGGATCGGCGCCTACGTGGTCACGGTGGACCAGATCAGCTCGGACACCGTCTTCGTCCAGGGGAAACCGACGCGCCTCGCGAACTGAGATCGACCCAGCCTCGATGGAACCCCGGCCCCCCTGGGCCGGGGTTTTTTTCGTGGTGATGAGAGCGCGGCGGCAAACGTAGAACCGCTGAAACGGGACGGTACAATGCCCGTTTGACCTCCGGCGAACCGATGAACGAAGCCGATACACAGTTCACCCGTCCGGCGCCCGCGGGGGAGATCTCCGCGGTCCTGGACGCCGGAACCGTTTCTCCCTACCTTCACGACCGGGGCGCCATCCTCTACAACCCGACGAGCGGCGAGTCGCTCGCACGGGGTGCGCCCGGCTACATCGCGCTCTCCCGCATCCGCCAGGGCCTTCCGGCCGAGGCGAGCGCCGAGGTCCTCGAGCACCTCCGCGCCGCGCGGTTCCTGATCGAGGACATCGACGCCGAGACTCGCCGGTCGCACCTGCTCTACGTTTCTCTCGAGACGTGCACGAGCTGCAACCACCGGTGCCCCTTCTGCCCCGTCTCGGTCGATCCGCGCGAGCGGGAGGTCATGAGCCAGGAGCTCTTCGAGTCGATCGCCGACCAGGTGCTCGCGATCGGTGGCCCCCAGGTGGTCGTCTTCCTGTCGAACTACAACGAGCCGACCGTCGACCCGCTCTTCGAGGAGCGCTGTCTCGCGCTCTTCGCCCGCGGCCTTCCGGTCTCGCTGCTGACGAACGCATCCCACCTCGATCCGGACCGGGCCGACCGTATCGCCCGCGCCGGCCGATTCCGCTACATCGGGATCAACCTTCCGACGCTCGATCCGGAGCGCTACGAGAAGATGCACGGCACGCGCGACCTCGCGCGGGTCCTCGGAAACATCGCCGCGCTTCGAGCGCGGGAGATCGGAGAGGAGACCGCGATCGTCGTGCTCGGGAACAACGACGAGCCGCATCGCAAAGACGTCGCCGAGATCCGCGCGCGGTTCGAGCCGCTCGGCTGGGCGGTCAAGCCGTTCCGGATCCGGAGCCGCCCCGCGAGCGGCACTTTCGTCCCCGAACCCCCGCCGGTGAAGGAACTTCGCGGCTGCGAGCTCATGGGATCCCGACCCTTCGAGCACCTCCACGTGACGGCGACGGGGAAGGCCGTCCTGTGCTGCCAGGACTACTACGAGAAGCTCACGGTCGGCGACCTGAAGACGGAGACGGTCGCGGAGATCCTGGGCGGCGACGTGATGGCGCGACTCCGGCGCTGGACCTACGGCGTCGAAGAGGCCCCGGAGGACTTCCTCTGCCGCCGCTGCGAGTTCGCGCTCGGGCGGTGACGACGTGACGGCGCGCCTGGCGATCCGGGCGGACTCGATCTCGAAGGTCTACCGGCTCTACGACGGACCGTTCGACCGCCTTCGAGAGCTCGTTTTCCGCAAACCCCGGCATCGCCCTTTCCACGCCCTCAAGAACGTTTCTTTCGAGCTCCCGGCCGGCGGCGCGCTCGGCCTGATCGGCGAGAACGGCGCGGGCAAGTCGACCCTGCTGAAGGTCGTCGCCGGCACGACGCGGGCGACGTCCGGATCCATCGAACGCAACGGCGTGGTCGCCTCGATTCTCGAGCTCGGGATGGGCTTCCACCCCGAGTTCACGGGAAGGGAGAACGCGCGGATGAACGCGGCGCTCCTCGGTCTCACGGGCGCCGAGATCCGCCGGCGTCTGCCGGAGATGCGCGACTTCGCCGAGCTCGGCGAGTTCTTCGACCGGCCCGTGCGGACGTATTCCTCGGGGATGGCGCTTCGCCTGGCCTTCGCGGTGGCCACGCACGCCGACGCCGACGTCCTCATCGTGGACGAGGCGCTCGCGGTGGGCGACGGGTACTTCCAGAAGAAGTCCGTCGACCGGATCACCGACTTCCAGAAGCGCGGGGGGACGCTCCTGTTCTGCTCCCACGCGCTCTACTACGTGGCCCTCCTGTGCGACCGGGCGATCTGGTTGAAGAACGGGGACGTGGCGGCGGCCGGGCCCGCTCTCACGGTCGTGCGGGCGTACGAGGCGTTTCTGCAGCAGAAGGAGAGCGAGCGGGCCGCGGCGGAGGGTTCGGAGGCCGCCCCGCCCATCCTCGAAGGACGCCGGCCCGCCCGGTTCACCGAGGTCTTCGTCCACGACGGTTCCGGTTTTCCGCGCGCCGAGTTCGGCGCGGGCGAGACGGTCGCCGTGGACCTCGCCTTCGAGAGCGACGATCCGAGCCTCGCATTCCACCTGCGCGTCGGCGCCGACCGGGAGGACGGCGTGCAGGCGTTCGCAGTGGACACGCGCGCCGAGCCGTTCGCGCCGCTCACGGGCCGGCACGGCTACCGGCTTCGGCTGGTGTTTCCGGAGCTGCCGATCGCGTCGGGCGACTTCCGCCTCTACGCGTTCCTGGGCGACGAGACGGCGCTGCACCTCCACGACCTGAAGATCCTCCGCCCCGGGTTCACCGTCGTATCGCCCGATTACAGCGTGGGCCTGGTCAAGCCGCGCCACTTCTGGACCGTGACCGAAGCGAGCGCCGAAGAGCCGCTGCCCCTCACCGCCGGTTCGTCGGCCGCCTCTTCTTGACGGGCGACGTCGGACGGATCGGCTTCCTTCCGCGATCGGAGGAGGGGAGCGCGCCCGACGACTACGGGCGGCGGCTCGCGCGCCTGCGCTGGCGGAGGCGGTTCGCGGGAAAGCGCGCCGCCCGGCTCGACGGAGAAGGTCCCGCGGCGCCGACCTTCCGCCGGGGCGAAGAGTGGATCGTCGTTCGCGACGAGATCGCACTTCCGCTTCCCGGCGGGGAGATCTCCCTGCTTCCGGGGCGCGTCTCTCTCGCCTCCGCACGGGCTCCCGCGGACGCGCCGGTCGTTCACACCCTCGCGGAATTCGAACGGGCGACGTTCGCCGCGCTCGCGCCGCAGACCTCCTCCGGACGGGAAGCCCCGGCGCTTTTCTTCTCCACCGCCGATTTCCCGGCGGACGAGGGGGAGACGGTCGGAGCGTACGTCGAACGGCTCCTGTCGTCGTCGACGCCGACCTCGAGCCCGCCGGAGTTCGCGGCGGTCGTCTTCGAGGAGTCGGCGGACGAACGTCCGGACGTGGCGCGACACGTTCCCTCCGGCACGCGACGCCTCCTCGACGTCGGCTTCGGCTCCGGAGCGGTCGCCCTCGGCCTCCGGCGCTCCCGGCCGGAATTGTCGGTGACGGGGATCGAGCGGCGCACGTCGGCCGCGGCGGCGCCGGCCGGAATCGACCGTGTGATCGCGGGGGACGCCGCCGGCGCTCTCGCCGCACTCGCGCGGGAAGGCGAGCGGTTCGACGGTCTCCTCTTCGCGGACGTGCTCGAGCACCTCGAGGATCCCATCGGCGCGCTCGCTCTTGCGCACGACCTCGCCCTGCCGGGCGCGACTCTCGTCGCGAGCGTGCCGAACGTCGGCCACCTGTCGATCGTGCGCGACCTCGTGCGCGGGCGCTTCGATCCGCTGCCGGCGGGTCTCGCCGACGCCGGACACCTGCGATGGTTCACCCGCGCCTCCCTCGAGGACGCGCTCGAGGAGGCGGGCTGGAAGACGACCCACGTGGAAGGCCTCCCGGGGGCGCCCGCGCCGGATGCCCGAGATTTCGTGGAGCGGGCCGTCCGCGCGTTTCCGGAGACCGATCCCGTCGCGCTCACGACCTACCAGTGGGTCGCGGTCGCGCGGGCCGACCGAACGTGAGGATCGCCTACCTCCTGGAGTCGACCGAGCTCTCGGGAGGAGTCAAGGTGGTCCTCCTCCAGGCGGAGGCCCTCGCGCGCCGAGGACACCACGTCGGGATCGTGTCGCCCGACTCCCGCCCCGACTGGTTCCCGGTCGCGCGGTCGCACTTCGAAAGGTCCGCGTTCCGCGACTCGGTCGAGCTCGCGCGGGCGGACGTCCGCGTGGCGACGTTCTGGAGCACGGTTGCCCCGGCGCTGGAAGGCGCCCGCGGTCCCGTGTTCCACCTGTGCCAGGGATACGAAGGGGACTTCAGCTTCTACGCCGCGTCGCGGCCTGCGATCGAGATGGCATACCGTTCCCCGGCCGTGAAGCTGACGGTGTCGAAGACTCTCGCGCGCCTCCTCGAGGAGAAGGGGTTCGGACCGGCGATCGACGTCGGGCAGGCATTCGAGCCCGACGGGTTCGCGCCGGGCCCCGAGAGGCCCCCCTCCGATCCGCCGGTCGTGCTCGTGGTGGGCGCGTACGAAGCCGACGTCAAGGGGGTGTCGGTCGCGCTCGCCGGGCTCGTTCTCTGGCGACGGCGCGGCGGCCGGTTCCGGCTGCGGCGCGTATCGCCGTTCGCGGCGAGCGACGAGGAGAAGTCCTGGGGGATCGCCGACGAGTACCACCAGCGTCTGCTGCCGGAGCGGATGCCCTTCGCGTACCGCGCGTCCGATCTCTTCATCTCCCCGTCCCGTCCCGAGGAAGGATTCGGGCTTCCCGCTCTGGAAGCGCTCGCGTGCGGTCTGCCGTGCCTGCTCTCGGACACGCCGGGCCACCGTGAGTTCGCGGGCGACGCGGCCTGGTACTTCCCGGACGGGGATCCCGCCGCGATCGCGGACCGGCTGCCGGATCTGCTTTCGGATTCGTCGCGGGCGCACGCCCGGCGGGAAGGGCCTGCCGCCGCGGCGAAGTTCTCCGCGGCGACCGTCGGAGAGCGGCTCGAGACGGCTTTCCGCGACGCGCTCTAGGGACGTGTCCGCGCCCGACGTCTCCGTCGTCGTCGTCACCCATCGCAGCGCGACGGAAGCGACCGGGTGCATCGCGACTCTCCGGCGCACGCTGGCCCGCGAGAACCTCTCCGGCGAGATCCTGCTCGTGGACTGCGGATCGGGACCAGCCGAGGTCCGCCGCCTCGAGTCCGCCGGGGCCGACCTCGTCCTGGCTCTCGCCGAGAACCGCGGCTACTCCGGGGGAGCGAACGCCGGGCTCGCCCGCGCGAGATCGTTTCGCCTCCTCCTGACGAACGCGGACGTCGCGTTCCGGGAGGGCGCGATCCGCCCGCTCCTCGATGCGGTCGACGATCCCCGAGTCGGCGCCGCCGCGCCGCTCACGTTCTGGGACGAGGAGGAGCGCCTGCGCCTTCCCCCGGGGTGGCGGCCGACCTTCCGATCCGATCTTGCGCAGCTCTCGGCCGGCCGCCGGCCCTCGCGGGACCGGCGCCGATTCGCGTCCGCCGCTCGCGAGACACTCGAGCTCTGGCTGCGCGGCGGTGACGCCCGCCACCTCTCCGGCGCGGTGCTCGCCGCACGGCGTGAGACCTTCGATCGGGCCGGGAGATTCGACGAGAATTTCCCGTTCGAGTACGAGGAGACCGAGTGGGAGGATCGCGTTCGCGGCCTCGGGCTCACGCTCCGGCTCGTGCCCGGATCGCGCGTGATCCACCGATGGGGTTCGAGCGCCGCGCCCGCGGGTGCGACGGCCGAGCGGCGCCTTCGCTCGCGGCGCCTCTACTGGAGAAGGAAATACGGGAGGGTGGGAAGCGCGATCCTGGAGCGGGCCGCGCGGCGGAAGCCGGAGGCCGCGTCACCCCGGCTCCTGGAGGAGCCCCGGGTCCCCGCGCGCGAGGGAGCGTGGGTGGCTCTGTCGACGAACCCCTCGCTCCTTCCGTTCGCGGGAGCCCCGCTGGAGGAAGACTTCGTGCTGCCTTCCGAGGTCGCCGGGCGATTGCCTCCGGTGCCGCTCTACCTGCGGACCTTCCGCGCGTCCGACGGAGAACCGATGGAGACCTGCGCGTGGGAGGAGGAGCAGGCGTGAGCGGTCTCGTCGTTCGCGAGGCGACCGCCGCCGACGCCCCCGGCATCCGCCGGCTGTTTGCGCGCGTCTTCGAGAGGGAAATGACGGCCGAGGAGTGGAGCTGGAAGTTCGAGCGAAATCCGGACGGGTGGTTCGGCGTCGTCGCCGAGGCGGACGGCGAGATCGTGGGCAACTACGCGGGTTGGGGAGTGCGGTTCCTGCTCGATGGGGCCGAACGCGTGGTCTACGCGGTGGGCGACGTCGCGACGGACCCGACCGTGCGCGTACTCGGAAAGCGCAGCGCGTTTCGCGAGATGACGGACGCATTCTACGCGGAGGTCGAGGGGCGCCGAGGCGCTCCCTTCTGCTTCGGATTCCCGGGCGGGCGCCACGTCCGCATCAGCCAGCGGGTCGTGGGCACGCGCACCCTTTTCCCGATCGAAGAGAAACGCGTGCCGCTCGCGGCTTTTCCGGCGCCACCCGCGGATGCGGCTTCCGGCGACTTCGTCGACGAGAGATTCGATCCCCTCTGGCGGGAGGTCTCGGGCCGCGCCGGCGGCGCGAGGGCGATCCGCGACCGCGCGCGCGTGAACTGGCGCTTCCACGCCCGTCCGGATCGCTGGTACCGGATGGTCTGGCGCGAAGGTCCGGAGGGGCTGGTGGGGTGGGCGGCTCTCTCCGTCCACGGGGAGAACGCGCTGGTGGCGGACCACCTCGGCCGGGCCGCCGACGGCAGCGATCTCCCCGCGCTCTTCGCCGCGGCCGGGGCCGAAGCGGAAAGGCTGGGCGCGGGCCGCCTCGTCTTCTGGCGGACGCCGGGGCCGGCCGGTCCGGTCATCGACGCGCTGCCGGGAGAGAGCACGCCCGCGGGGTTCGGCCTGGACGCGCGCATCGCCGACGCCCGCGCGGGCCGGCTGTTCGCAGCAAGCGCGCATCTCGTCCCGTCTCTCTACGACGTCGTTTGACCGCGGCGGTCAGCCGCGCAGGACGTAGACGTCCTGCAACGATGCGATCGGAAACGTGCTCGGAACGCGGCCCGGAGGGTTGCCCCGGGGAAAGTGGGCGAGGACCTCGAAGGATCGAAAGAGCTCCCGCGCGCAGGCGGGGGAGTGGAAAGTCGCGAACGTGTTGCTGCCCTCGGGTCCGCCCGCCGTTTCGACATAGCCCGCGCGCTCGAACTCGTCGCGGCTCGCGGGGTCGAGGACGAGCTGCCCGTAAAGATCTCCGTGGAGCGTGACGAGGACGACGCCCCCCGGGGCCAGAAGGCGGCGGATTTCGGCGAGCCAGGCGGTCTGGCGCTCGCGCGGCAGGTGGGTGAAGACCGAGACGATCTGTATGAAGTCGAAGCGGCCGTCCGGAATCGGCAGCGGAGGCCGGGCGCCGGCGACCTGCCAGGCAGCGAGGCCGGCGAGGTTCTCCCGGTTCCAGCGGATGAGATCCTCGTTCACGTCGACCCCGACGAGCGTCCGGCTCCGATCGTCGCAATGCCAGCCGGCGAGGAGCCGTCCCGTGCCGCACCCGAAGTCGAGGATGCGGCGCAGCGGAGGCGACGCGTCCGCGGAGCGCAGCAGCTCTTCGATCGTGAGGAGTCCCGAGACCATGGAGTCGCGGTATGCCTCCACGTTTCTCCCGCCCTGCGTGGCTGCGACGAGGTCGGCCGGCGGCGTCGGAAGAGACGACACGTCGCGCGCGAGACTCTCGAGCCGCGCCGCCGCCCGCTCGACGAGCGGCGCGTCGAAGGAGAAGAGAGGAATCCGGCCCTCTCCCGGGATCTCCGCGCGAATCTCGTACGGCTCCGACCCGTCGACGACGAGAGGGAACTCGAAGCGGCAGTGGGCGGACCGGGGCAGGCGCGCGAGCGGTACCAGCTCCGGGCTGGGCCGGTCGACGGAGACGCGGATGATCGTCTCGCTACGCCGGGCGACGGTCAGCTCCTCGATCTCGCGGCCGTGCGTGGCGAGGGCGACACCCCGGAACCGGCTCACGACGCCGGCCCGGACCCGGTGGTAGTGCGGCTCCTCCAGGAGAAAGATGGGCGGTTGTTTCACCGCTCGAGGAACCCGGTCACGGCGCAATCCTAGGCCGGACCTCTCCGGGCGCACGGCGCGGGGCGCAAGACGGTTAAACTCCCTCGAACGTAAACAGATGACGCACTTGAGAGAAGACGAGCTCATCCCCTACGAGGCGAGCGACTTGACCGCCGAAAAGGTCCTCGTTCTGGCGGCGCATCCGGACGACGAGGTCCTGGGCGCCGGCGGTCTCCTCGCTCTCTGTGCCGAGCGGGGGAGCGACGTCCGGATCTGGATCGCGACCGACGGGACGGCCCAGGAGGGCAGCGAAGGGGGCGATCCCGCGGCCTACGGGGAGCGCCGGCGGGAAGAGTCGCGGGAAGCGGCTCGCGCCCTGGGCGTACCGCCGCCCGTGTTTGCCGGGCTGCCGGACCGGGGGCTCGGCTCGGAGGGCGACCGGCTCGCCGCCGCCGTGGCCGGGCAGATCGCCGACTTTGACCCGCACCTGGTTCTCTGCCCGTCGCCGGCCGAGATCCACCCCGATCACCGCGCGCTGGCAGACTCGCTCTACCGGATCGTCGCGGCCTCGCGCCCGGAGGACCCGGACCACGACCGGTACCGCTTTCTCCATCTCGCGTTCTACGAGATCTCGCAGCCGTTTCTGCCGAGCGCCCTCGTCGACATCTCCGGCGTCGCTTCGAAGAAGGAGGACGCGCTCCGCGCCTACTCCTCGCAGCAGGCCGTGCGCGACTATGCCGCCGCGCTCAAGGGACTGAACGCGTATCGCCGGCTGACTCTGCCGGGGTCGGGGCCCGTGGAGGCCTTCTGCGTGCTGTCGTGGGCCGACGCGTCGAGCCGATCGCTCGAAGAATTTCGCCGGGCGATCGGGCCCGGCACGATCCGCGACGGGAGCCGGGGTCCGGCGCCGCTCTCCGTCGTCGTGCGAACCCGCAACCGGCCGGCGCTTCTCGCGGCGGCGCTCGAGAGCATCCGCGCGCAGGCGGCGCGCCCGGTCGAGGTCGTCGTCGTCAACGACGGCGGCGCGTCGGTCTGCTCCGTGGTCGAACCGTTCCGAGACGCCCTCCCGATTCTCCTGGAGGAGGTCCCGGAGCGGGGGGGCCGCTCCGCCGCCGCGAACCGCGGCGTGGAATCGGCGGGACAGGAGCTCGTGGCCTTTCTCGACGACGACGACGTCCTGTTCCCCGACCACTTCGAGCGGCTCCTCGAGGCGCATCGGGCCGGCCCCGAGCCGGTCGTCTACTCCGACGCGGTGACGGTCGTTTACGGGCGCGAGGGGGAAGAGTGGAAGCCGGCTTCCCGGACGCTCCAGTACTCTCTCGATTTCGACCGCGACTACCTGCTGCTCGCCAATTACATTCCACTCCACACCCTGCTGCTTCCGCGCGCTCTCTATCGAAAGCTCGGCGGGTTCGACACCGGAATGGACTACTCGGAGGACTGGGACTTCCTGATCCGGGCCTCCTTCGAGACCTCCTTTCGCCACGTGCGTGCGGTGACCTGCGAGTACCGGGTCTTCGAGCGGAGCGACGCGGACTCCGCCCATGCCTCGGCCGGGTCGAGCTCGTTCCAGTCGGCCCGCGCCGAGATCTACCGGCGGTACGCCGGCAAGCGGACCGAGGAGGGGCTCGCCCGCGCGTTCGACCGGATGCGAAAGCAGATCGCGTTCTGGTACGAGCGCGACACGGTCTCGCAGGGGGAGCTCCGCTACCAGCGCGACACGCACCGCCGTCTTTCGGATCGCGCCGCCGTGGCGGAGAGCCACCTCGCGAACGCGGAATTACGCCTCGCGGAAAGCGAGCTCCGGGCCGTAAAGCTCCAGACGGAAAGGGCGCGCCTCCAGGCCGAGAACGAGCTCGTCCACGCCCGGCTCGCCGAGCTGTTCGCGAAGAACGAGGAGTTCGACCTACAGCTCATGGGTACCTATGCCGAGATCGACCGGTTGAACTCGATCCTGCGCGAGATTTACGGCTCCCGGACCTGGAAGCTGCACCTTCTGCTCGAGCGCTTTCGGGGCCGATAGGGAGGGAGGAGTGGCGCCGACGCGACCGCTCGTCGCGGTTCTCGCCCCCGAGCCCATCCGTCCACGCATGGCCGGGATGGGGATCCGCTCCCTCGAGCTCGCGCGAGCCGTCGGGACTCGATTCGACGTGCGGCTCCTCGTGCCCAACGATCCGGCCGAGGCGGCGGAGGTCGCGGGCTCGATTCCCGTCGTCGGTGTGCGACCCGACGGAGATCTCGCGGTTGCCGCGTCCGGAGCGAGCGCCGCGGTCGTGTCGGGACACGCCGCGAATTTCTGGTTTCACCAGGCGCCGGCCGTTCCGGTGGCCGCCGACCTCTACGACCCGTTTCCCGTGGAGAACCTCCACTACGCCGCCACGCTCGGGGACGCTCCCGCC
>DATIBN010000222.1:0-46686 GCA_035457525.1 Thermoanaerobaculia bacterium
GACGAGCTCCGCATCGATCTCGATCCGACGCCCGGCGTCGCCTGGGACGACGTGCGGCGGGTGGCCTGGATCGTCCGCGACGTGCTCGTCGAGCGCGGGCTGACCGGTTGGCCGAAGACGTCGGGGTCGCGCGGCATGCACGTCAACGTGCGCATCGAGCGGCGCTGGACATTTGGTGAGGTGCGCCGGGCGGCGCTGGCGGTGGCGCGCGAAGTGGAGCGGCGCGCGCCGGAGATCGCGACGAGCAAGTGGTGGAAGGAGGAGCGTCACGGCGTCTTCCTCGACTACAACCAGAACGCCAAGGACCGCACGGTGGCGTCGGCGTGGTCGGTTCGTCCCACGCCCGACGCGCGCGTCTCGATGCCGCTCGAGTGGGACGAGGTGCCCGACTGCGATCCCGCGGCGTTCACCCTCGTCACGGCGCCGTCCCGGTTCGCGGAGCGCGGCGACGCGTCGGCCGGGATCGACGAGTCGGCGGGTTCGCTCGACGGGCTACTCGAGCTCTCCGCCGAACAGGAAGCCGCGGGGCTCGGGGACGCTCCCTGGCCGCCGCACTACCGCAAGCAGCGCGGCGAGCCGCCTCGAGTCGCGCCGTCGAAGCGTCGCTCGACGCAGCCGCTCGTCACGGTGGCGAAGGCCGAGCACAGGGGGGACGCGCTCGCCGGCCTCGAGCGGTGGAAGGCGAGGCATCCCGAGGCGGCGGCAAAGCTCGAACCGAACGACGTGCTCGTGGACTCGATGCGCGGGCGCTCGAGCACGTGGACGCGCATCCGCGTGAACCTGCGCCACGTTCCGGAGGAGGAGCGACCGGCCGAGGAGCCGCCCGATCCGGACTACGATCCCTGGCGCGGCTTTCGAGACCGGCCGCCCCGGTCCCGCGCGCCGAAGACGCGCTCGAGCTCGTAGGGCGGCGTGACGTCGAGCTGGTCGTAGCGGCAGTCCTTCGGCCGCTTGTCGGGCCGCCAGCGCACGAACTGCGCGGCGTGGCGGAAGCGGGTCCCCTGCATGTGGTCGTAGGCGACCTCGCACACGCGCTCGGGCCGGAGCGGCTCCCACGAGAGGTCCTTGCCGCGGTTCCAGCGGCTCGTCGCTCCGGGCAGGCGCTGTCCCTTCGCGGCCGCGTCATCCTGTGCCTCGGCCCAGTGGCGCCAGGGATGGCCCTCGAGGGCGTTCCTGCGCAGCGGCTCCAGGTCGGCGACGAGCTGCTTGCGCACCGCGGTCGTGAACGCGGCGGTGACGCCGACGTGGTGGAGAGTCTCCTCGTCGTCATAGAGGCCGAGCAGGAGCGAGCCCACCATCGTGCCCGCGCCGTTCTTGTGCCAGCGGAAGCCGGCGACGACGCAGTCGGCGGTGCGCCTGTGCTTGACCTTGATCATCGTCCGCTCGCCCGCGCGGTACGGTTCGTCGAGGCGCTTGGCCATCACCCCGTCGAGGCCGGCGCCCTCGAAGCGGCGGAACCAGTCGAGCGCCATCGCGCGGTCCCGCGTCGCCGGCGAGAGGTGGACCGGCGGCGCCGCGCCCGAGAGCGCCCGCTCGAGCCGTTTGCGCCGCGCCGCGAGCGGCTCTTCGCGCAGATCCTCGTCATCCAGAGCGAGGAGGTCCCACGCGACGAAGGACGACGGCGTCTGCGCCGCGAGGAGCTTCACGCGGGACTCCGCGGGATGGATGCGCAGGAGCAGCGCCTCGAAGTCGAGCCCGGCGGCGCCCACGATGACGATCTCGCCGTCGAGGACACACCGGGGCGGGAGCGCTGCGGCGAGTGGCGCGACGAGCTCGGGGAAGTACCGGTTCATCGGCTTCTCGTCGCGGCTCTGCAGGAGGATCTCGTCGCCGTCGCGGAACACGAGGGTCCGGAAACCGTCCCACTTCGGCTCGAACTGCCATCCGTCGCCTTCGGGCAGGGCGTCCGCGGCGGCCGACAGCATCGGCGCGAGAGGCGGAGCGAAGGGAAGCTTCACCGGGGACAGACCACGGTTTCCCGGCGGCCTATCCCTGCGCCGCCGCCCGCTCGAGCGTTTCGATGTCGATCTTGCCCATTTGCATCAACGCCGCCATGACCCGTTCGGACTTCTTCGGGTCTCCTTCCATCAGCTTGCCGAGCTCGGCCGGCACGACCTGCCACGAGAGCCCGAACTTGTCTTTGAGCCAGCCGCACGGTCCCGGCTGCCCGCCTCCCTCGGTGAGCTTCGCCCACAGCTCGTCGATTTCCTTCTGCGTCCGGCAATTCACGACGAACGAAACGGCTTCGCTGAACTTGAACTGCGGGCCGCCGTTCAACCCCACGAACTCCTGCCCCTCGATCTCGAAGGAGACCGTCATGACCGAGCCCTTCGCCATTCCGGACGCCTGCGCGCCCGAATCTCCGTAGCGGCTGATGTTCTTGATCCTCGAGTCCTTGAAGATCGAGGTGTAAAAGCGCGCGGCTTCCTCGGCCTCCCTGTCGAACCAGAGCATGGGAGTGATCTTCTGCATGCGGTTTCCTCCTGTATCGGGAAAAAGGGACAGATCTATTTTTCATAGCAGAGCAGGACGTTGCCGTTCGCGAAGGCGCGCGTCTTCGTCCGCTCGAGAGGGAGCTTGTTCCTGACCCCTTCGAACAATGTCCTCCCCTTGCCGATGATCACGGGGTTCACGACGATCTGATACTCGTCGATCAGACCTTCCTGCGAGAGCTGCGAGACGATGCTGCCGCTGCCGAGGATCGCGATGTCCTTTCCGGGGGCGGCTTTCATCTTCCGGACTTCCTCGACGAGGCCCTGCTTCACGAGCCGCGTGTTCGGCCACGACACCTCGTCGAGCGTTCTCGAGAACACGGTCTTCGGAGAGCGATTCATCCCTTCTGCGACGGCCGGGTCGTTCCGGGCCGCCTGCGGCGTCGGCCAGTAGCTGGCCATGAGCTCGTAGGTCACCCGGCCGAACAGGAGCTGCCCGTCGCCGCTCGCGTTCTCCGCGACGAACTCGTCCCACTCCGGGTCCTTCGATTCCCGATGGGCCCAGGAGAGGTCGCCGTTCTCTCCGGAGAAGAAACCGTCCAGCGTCACGTTCTCGAAGACGACGAGTCTCGGCATCTCGACCTCCGTCCGAGCCCCAGAGCCTAGCGCCGATGTGGCAAGTGGAGACCTGACCCCCGATGTGGCAGGTGGAGACCTGACCCCAGCCTCAGCCGGCCCAGATCACTCCCGGATACAGGCTCCCGATGCGGTACGAGCGGTACGTGCCCCCCTGCGCCACGGTCATCTGCCAGACGATCACGGGACCGGTCGGACCGCTCGCCAGCTCCACGACCTGGGAAGGAGTGTCCTCCTTGGGAATCGGCTGGCCGATCGGCACGGGCTCGGACGCGCAGATCTCGATGTCGCCATTCACGAGCTGCATCACGTTGCCGCCCCACCAGGAGTAGAAGTTCAACGGATACTGCCAGGCGAGCTGCGCGGTCATCGCGGTCTCGTCGATCTTGAAGATCGCGCCGCGGGAAAACGGCGGCGGGGAAGAGAGCCCGGTCGCGGGGCAGCCGGCGGGCGTCGCGTAGCAGCGATCGTTGCCGTTGTCGAACACGGACAGGCTCGTGATCTGGTCGCCCTTCGCGGTCAGCAGGTTCGGGAAGTGCTGGGCGAAGAACCAGTCGGTCGGCTGCGTCGCGTTGCCGACGAGGGTGAAGTCGCCCTGGTAGCCGAGCTTCCAGAGGATGGCGCCGCTCCCGGATCCCTCCTGGTAGTCGAGCTTCATCAACCAGTTCTGGTGGCGCGACGAGAGAACCAGGTTGCCGTCGGGGGCGCGCTGGATGCCGTTGCAGTGGGTCCAGTCGTAGCCCTGGTCGGCGGTGAACCCCATCGGGTGCCGGTTGACGTCCAACCAGTCGAACGCCGACCACGTCCACACGGGCTGGAAGTTCTCGTCGAGATCGACGAGGGCATCGCCCAGGATCGTGAACTCGCCGGGACCCGGGGGCGCCTTCAGGTGGACGGACTTCTGCTGCTGCACGATCAAGATCGTGTGCCCGTTCCAGAGGGGCAGGACGTCGTGGCTGTAGCAGAGCGCCTGGACGTCGGAGCCCATCGCCTTCAGTGCCGCGTTGAGGTCCGCGAGGTAGAGCTCGCGCACGGGGTTCCCGACGAGGTCGATCTCCCGCAGCACGCTGTTGTACGGGGTCCCCGACGGGATGTTGTAGAGGTTCGTGATCGACGCGAGCATGTTGCCGTTCTTGAGCGGCTTGATCGGGAACGCGTAGCCGTGCCAGGAGGCGTCGGCGGCGTTGTCGTAGTACCAGATGATGTTGCCCTGCAGGTCCGACACGACGGAGATGCCGCGCGGGTCGATGATGTTCACGAGCTCGACTCCCGGGTTCGGCGTCTGGCCCGGAGTGGTCGTCGCGGAGAGGGTGGGGAGCGCGATGTCCGGCAGCGCGCCCGTCGGGAACGTCTGATCCGGTCCGGTCAGCCACTTGCCGTCGGGCAGCTGGATCCGGGCGCGTACGTGGTACATCGTCGAAGCCGTCATCCCGGCGATCAAGATCGACACGGGGCCGCCGCCCGGCGGCGCCGGCACGGGCGCGGTCGATCGGCCGTAGCCGGTGGTCGGGCCGAAATCGACCGTGATCCTCGCTCCCTTGACGAGCGTGATCGCGTAGCGCGCGACGAGCGGGTGGGAAGTCGGGGAGATCGTGGCAAAGAGGTCCGGGGACGGTTCTGACATCGATGTCCTCCTCGAGATTCACCCCTCACCCTAACCCTCTCCCCGCGTCGCGGGGAGAGGGAATATCTTCTGTGGCAGCCTGACCCTCGATGTGGCAAGTGGAGACCTGACCCCCAGATCCGCACGCGACCCTTAAGATCTACCGCGGACTTCCTCATGCCGCTGCAGCCGAGGGACCGACTCGGGCCTTACGAGATCCAGGCCCTTCTCGGGGTCGGGGGAATGGGAGAGGTCTATCGCGGCCGCGACACGCGACTCGGGCGCGACGTCGCGCTCAAGGTCATTTCGCCCAACCGGGTCGGCGACGCCGAGCATCGTCGCCGGTTCGAGCTCGAAGCGCGCGCCGCGTCCGTCCTGAACCATCCGTCCATCGTCACGATCTACGACGTCGGGGAGAGCGACGGCGTCTCGTGGATCGCCATGGAGTGGGTCGAGGGGCGAACGCTCCGCGAGGCGCTGGTCGAGGGGCCGCTCTCCGTCAGCGGCGCGCTCTCGATCGCCCGTCAGGTGGCCGAGGGGCTCGCGGCCGCGCACGCGAAGGGAATCGTCCATCGGGACCTGAAGCCCGAGAACGTCATGCTCACGACCGACGGCCGCACCAAGATCCTGGACTTCGGCCTCGCTCGGCAGACGATCGCCGACTCCCTGGAAGGCTCGGGATCGAAGATCGATACGCTCGCCGCCCTCCCGAGCGACCCGACGGTCGAGGGGTCGATCCTCGGCACCGTCGGATACATGTCCCCCGAGCAGGCGTCCGGCCACCCTGTGGACTTCCGCTCGGACCAGTTCGCGTTCGGTCTGATCCTCTACGAGATGCTCGCCGGGCGCCGCGCGTTCTCGCGGCCGACCGCGGTGCAGACCCTCTCTTCGATCATCACCGACGAGCCCGCTCCGCTCGCGTCGATCCGGGGCGACACACCGCCCGCGCTCCAGAACCTGATCGCGCGCTGCCTCGCCAAGCGTCCCGACGACCGGTTCGCGGCCACGCGGGAGATCGTGGTCGCCATCGAATACCTCGGGACCGGGATTTCGACCGCTTCGGTCGCCCCGGTGTCCGCGGTCTCCGCTCCGGTTCCGATTCCGACCGCACCCACGCCCGTCGAAAGGCCCCCCAGGTTCCGGCGCGCCGCGGTCCCGATCGGCGCCGTTCTCGCCGTCGCGCTCGCGGCCGCCGCGTGGATGCGGTTCGGCGCGGCGAAACGCCCCATCGAATCGCTGGCGGTCCTACCGTTCACGAGCGGACAAGGCGATTCGAACTTCGAATACCTGGGCGACGGCCTCACGGAGAATCTGATCGAACAACTCTCGCGCCTGCCGGCGCTCCGGGTCATGGCGCGCGCGACGGTGTTCCGCTTCAAGGACGCGGCCGATCCGCAGGAGGCAGGACGGAAGCTCGGTGTCGGAGCGATCCTGACGGGCAGCGTCTCGCGCCGCGGCAGCGGCCTCTCGATCTCGGCGGAGCTCGTCGAGACCTCCAGCGGCGTCCGTCTGTGGGGAGAGAAGTTCGAGCGCCCGCTCGACGAGCTGATTCGCGTCCAGGATGCGATCGCATCCGCAGTTGCGCAGGGGCTACGGCTCGATCTTTCCGAGGACGAGCGGCGGGCACTGAACCTCCACGGCACGCAGGACCCCGAGGCCTACGAGCTCGCCCTCAAGGCGCGCCATTTTTTCCAGCAGGCGACCGAAGAGGGAAACGACGAGGCTCGGCGTCTCTTCGAGCAAGCGGCGGCGAAGGATCCGAAGTTCGTCGAGGCGCACATCGGCCTGGCGGCGACGTACGCGACGATCGCCGTGATCGGGTACGGGCTCCCTGCCGAGGCCTGGGCGCGTCAGAAGGACGAGATCGACAAAGCCTTCGCGCTCGATCCCGGCAACGTCCTCGTGCGGGCGTCGCGGGCCCACCGGCGCTTCTATTTCGACTGGGACTGGAGTGGCTGCGAAACGGAATATCGGGACCTCGCGACCGACGCGCGACTGCTCCGCACGGACACGTGGCGTCCCATCGCCCTCTACTACTGGGCGCGCGGCCGCACGGACGACGCGATCGCCGTGGCCGAACGGGCCCTCCGGATCGACCCGGGAAACGTGAGCGAGAAGCTCATGCACGCGAACCTGCTGACGCACGCCGGAAGGTTCGACGACGCCGTCGCCGAGTACGGGTCGATCGGAGAAGCCGACCCATCCAGTCCGGAGCCCCTGTACGGGCTCGCGGAAGCGCTCCGCGGGAAGGGCGATCTTCCCGGTGCGATCGGCGCGCTCCGAAAGGCGTACGAGCTGTCGGGGGAGAAGGAGGGCGCCCGGCTGCTCGCGGCCGCTTCGACCGCGAATGACTACGAGAACGCGGAGGCCGCGGTCGCGCTCGAGCGCCTGGAGGGGGTCCAGGGGCTCTCCGCCGAGCGCTACGTGTCGCCGCTCGACATCGCCCGGCTCCAGGCACAGGCAGGAGAGCGGGAAAACGCGTTTGCGAACCTGGAAAAGGCGCTCGTCGAGCGGTCGCCCGGCCTCGTTTTCCTCAAGGTCGATCGGGCATGGGACCGTATTCGGGACGACCCGCGGTTCGCCGGGGTCGTCCGGCGGGTCGGAATACCGTGACGTGCCAGGTATAGACTGGAAAACGCAGGAGGGGACCCATGAGAAGTCGAGTCGGAATGGTCACGATCGCGGTGGCAGCCGTCGGACTCCTGGCAGCGGCTGACCTGGCGGCGTGCGGCGAGAAGTTTCTCGTGGCCGGCCGCGGCACGCGTTATCAACGTCCGAAGAACTTCCGCGCCGCGTCGGTCCTGATCTACGCGAACCCGTCCTCGAGTCTGGATGCGGCCCTCCGCAAGCTTCCCGTGGAGTCGATCCTGAAGCGCGAAGGCCATCGCGCGACCGTCGTCGTGTCGGCAGATCAGCTGTCGGCGATTCTGGCGAGCGGCAAGTTCGACGTCGTTCTCGCGGACAGCGGCGAGGCGGCGGCCGTCGAAACGCTTCTCGCGAAGAGCTCGGACGCTCCGGCCCTCGTCGCGGTCTGTCTCAAGGGACAGGAGAAGGCGGCGGTCGAGAAGTGCAGCCTGAAGGCTCCGCCAAAGGAGCGCACGCTACTCGAAGCGATCGACCGTGCGGTCGAGCGCCACGACCAGAACGCCCGAAAGGTTGCCGCCCGCTCGTAACGCCGGCGATTGAAGCGAAGACTCCGCTTCTTCGCCGCGGCCGCGGTCGTCGCGGCGCTCGGCTTCGCCCCGTCGCTCTCATTCGCTCAGGCGTTCACGCTCCCTCAGGGCGTCGTGGCCGTCACGCTCGCCTACCAGTACGTCGACAACACCGGTCATCGCCTGAGCGACGGCTTCCTCGTGAGGCGCGGGGAGAGCGTCACGCAGAGCGCGGTGTTCGAGGCGGAGTACGGCATCACCGACCGGCTCTCCGCTTCGTTCGGCGTGCCGTACGTCTGGGCGAAGTACACGGGGGCGCTGCCGCCGCCGTCGATGCTCCCCGTCGACGCGTGCCAGTGCTGGCATTCGGGTTGGCAGGACTTCGCCTTCACCGCCCGCTATCGCCTCGGCACCGACAGCATCGCCTTCACTCCGCACGTCCGTTACGCCCTCCCGAGCCACGACTACCGGTTCCGGGGAGAGGCGGTCGTCGGCCGTAATCTCCAGGAGCTCCAGGTCGGCGCGAGCGCGGGGGCGCGGCTGCCGGGCGTTTTCTCGAAGGCGAGCGTCCAGGTGAGCTACAGCCACGCGTTCGTGGAGCAACCCGTCGACGTGGACATCGACCGGAACAACCTCTTCTTCGATGTCGGCTATGCCGCGACGCGGCGGCTCTACGTCCGCGCCGGCGCCAGCTGGCAGGACACTCCGAACGGGCTGCGCTTCGGCTCGATCACCGGAAGGCCCTTCTTCCCGCCGGGCGATTACGCCGGCCGGCCGGACCTCCTCGCGCAGCGCGATCGGATCGGGCGCGTCAAGTACCTGCAGGTCGGGGGAGGCCTCTCGTACGACGTCGGCCCCGCCGACGTGTTCGCGTCGGTCTCGAGCTACGTCTGGGGCCGCGACGCGCACGACGGCGAGGTCTACACGCTCGGCGCGACCTGGTACTTCGACTTCTCGAAGTAGCACGTCCTGAAGAGATTCGTCGAAGAGTAGCGGCGCCGGGCCGCGTTGCGTTGACCCGCGCGAGTGTGCGAGTGTGACCGGGATGTCCGATTCCGACGCGACGGTCGTGAGCGGCGCCACGGTGCCCCTTTCCGGGGAGGGGCCCGAGACGCCGGTCTCGCACGTCGAGGCGGCCCGGATCCGCCACTCGGAGCCCTCTGCCGGTTTCGCACCGACGAGCGCCTCGGCCGAGCGCGAGTTCCTGGCCGAACGGCTCGCCCTCTTTGCCCGCATCGCCTGCCTGGCTTCCAGCGGCTTCCTCGTGATGCGGCTGGTCCTGAACGCGCTCTGGAACCTCGAGCGCTTTCCCGCGTTCCACCTGGCGGCGACGGCGATCTTCCTCGTCGTCTGGATCCTCGCCGGCCGGCGGACGCTGTCCGACCGCGGCCTCCGTCGCCTCGACGCAGCCGGAACGATCGGCGCCGCTCTCGCCTACGCGATGATGATTCCGACGATGTCGGTCCCGTGGAGGCCCGACCAGCTCGTCCTGCTGATTGCCAACGCCGTGCTCCTCGGCCGGGCCGCCCTCGTTCCGAGCGAACCGCGCCGGACGGCGTGGATTTCGGCGGCCTCCGTCGTCGCGATCCCCGTCGCGACCTGGCTCCTCTTCGAAAGAGCCGGGCCGCAGGGCCTCGTCCCCGCCGCGGTCGTGATCCAGGCGACTCTCTGGTCGTCGTTCGCGGTGGTGCTCGCGACGCTCATCTCGAACGTGACGTTCCACCTGCGACGCTCGATCGTCCGCGCCCGCCGGCTCGGCCAGTACACACTTCTCGAGAAGATCGGGGAGGGAGGGATGGGCGCGGTCTATCGCGCCGAGCACGAGATGCTGCGCCGTCCGACGGCGATCAAGCTGCTGGCCCCCCACAGCGCGGGGGAGGAGACCCTCCGGCGCTTCGAGCGCGAGGCGCAGCTCACGGCGCGCCTCACGAATCCCCACACCATCACGGTGTACGACTTCGGACGCACCCCGGACGGCGCCTTCTACTACGTGATGGAGTACCTGGACGGTCTCGACCTGGAGCGGCTCGTACGCCAGGCGGGGCCGCTCCCGCCGGGCCGCGTCGTCCACATACTCCGGCAGGTCTGCGAGGCCCTGGCCGAAGCGCACGGCGCCGGCCTCGTTCACCGCGACATCAAGCCGGCGAACATCGTGCTGTCGGAGCTCGGCGGAGTGTCCGACTTCGTCAAGGTTCTCGACTTCGGGCTCGTCAAGGACGTGAAGGGGGAGGAGACCCGGCTCACGCGCGAGGGACTCCTCGCGGGGACGCCGCAGTACCTCGCGCCCGAGACCATTCAGGACGGGATGTCCTCCGATCCGCGAAGCGATCTCTACGCGCTCGGCGCCGTCTCCTACTACCTCCTCACGGGCACTCCCGTTTTCGAGGGGCGGTTCATCGACCTGATCCAGGACCACCTGCAGAGGCCTCCGGAGCGGCCGTCGACGCGCCTCGGTCGCTTTCTGCCGGCGAAGCTCGAGAGAGTCGTGCTCGACTGCCTCGAGAAGAACCCGGCCCGCCGTCCCGAAAGCGCGCAGGAGCTGCTCCGCCGGCTCGACGCGTGTGACGACGTCGAGCCCTGGCGTCCCGAGGACGCGCGGAAGTGGTGGAGGACGCGGAAGACGGCGTGAGTTGGTGCCCGGTGATCCCCTCTCCCCGCAAGCGGGGAGAGGGTCGGGAGGGGAGGTGGGAAGACGGCTCCCCCCCGCCCGCAGGGAGTGAAGACCGGGCGAGGGAAGAGCCTAATCCTCCCAGAACGGACTGTCGGCGAGGTCCTTCGTCGGGAACGGGTGGTTGTAGTAGTCGTCGTGGCCGCGGTCGAGGACCTTGTCCTTCAACGGATACGTCACGAACGGGAACATCAGGTCCACCGCCTCCGGATCGAGCGTGTCCAGGATTGCTCCCGCGCCGGCGGAGCAGAGGTGGAAGCTGAACGCCCAGCACTGGTGCAGCGACTCCGGCCGCACGAACCCCTCGTTGTGCGTGCTCTCGTGCATCAGGATCGACTCCGACATCTGGGGGCCGGTCTCGGGCGTTCCGAAGTCGCGGGCCCCGCAGCCCGGTGAGGCGCCGAGCCACACGACCGACCACTGCGCCATCGTGGTGCCGAGCGTGCTGACGAACGCGGTCCCGCAGATGTTCGTGTCCTCGGCCGGACCCTCGTAATAGACGTAGTAGCGCTTCAGCGCCGGGTCCGCGTTCCAGCCGCGCGCCTCGAGCTCGTCGGTCACGGCGGTGAACGCGTCGCCGGTGGCCGCGTACTCGGCGGCCGTTCGGTTCCCGCGCACGAAGGAGACGTCCAGCACCGGGTTCCCTCGATCCAGATACGTGTCCAGCCGGATGTGCTTCCCGCCGGTCTGGGCCTCCAGCCAGCCCTTCGTCGACAGGATCGAGTTCTCGATCGTGCCGTTGGTGTCGAGCGTGTTGTCGGGAGCGTCGGAGGGGACGAAGTAGATCGCGTGCGCCTGCGAGCCCACGGCGACGTCCGGCCGGTCCGCAGTCGCCCGGCCGCGCGAGGGCCTTCCGCCCTTCTTTCCGTTCGTGAACCCGAGAACCCCGTGGTAGGCGAGCTCCGTCGACGCGAAATTCGCCACGCGTGTGCGATACCGGCCGGGGATCGGGAAGCTCACCTCGGCGACCTCGGTCGGTTCGCCGTCGCCGGCGAGCTGGCCGTCGGTTCCGCTGCCGACCTGCACCCAGTTGCCGGTGAGCGGGTCCTGCCGGTCGATGAAGAGGTCGAGGTCGTAGCTCAGGGCCAGACCCGCGTCCCACGTGATCGCCGCCGTCACGCTGACCGTCGTGAAATCGGGTGACACCTCGAACTCGCGCAGGTCACCGCCGCCCGTGAGGCCGGTGGGATCGGGCGCCGGCGCGGTGCCGTCCCACTCCTCGCCCGGTTGAGCCTTGCCCGCGCCGCCGTCGGCGGGACGCGCGCCCACCGGCGTCGCGAACAGTTTGTTGTAGAGAAGATTGACCTTCGTCGAGCCCTGCCCGTGGTTGGCGGTCGCCACCGCCGGAAGAACGACGCTCGCTGCGAGAACGATCCAGATCGAATGTTTCGGCATCGGGTTCCTCCTCACGCCTTCGTCTTTTAGCCGGGTGCGGGAGGAGGAGCGATGAGGGCAGAACCTCAGAAGCGGCCGGGGAACGACCTCATTTCGAAGGCCGAGCAGTATGTTCGTCCTACGACGTTAGTCGGTCTCTCGGATTCCGACGGCGGTGCGGGATGATAGGGCGGCTCCGTGATCGGCAAGACCATCTCTCACTACCGCGTTCTTCGCCTCCTCGGCGAAGGCGGAATGGGCGTCGTGTACGAGGCGGAAGACGTCCGCCTCGGCCGCCACGTCGCGCTGAAGTTCGTCGTCCACAAGAAGCTCGATCGGCAGGAAACCGTCGAGCGGTTCGAGCGGGAAGCGCGCGCGGCATCCGTGCTCAACCACCCCAACATCTGCACGGTTCACGACGTGGGCGAGGAGGCGGGCCACCACTTCATCGCCATGGAGCTCCTGGAGGGCGAGAACCTGGACGCGCTCCTCACCCGCGGTCCGCTGCCCGTGAGGCGTCTCCTGGAGCTCGCCGTGCAGATCGCCGAAGGCCTCGTGGCCGCGCACGGCCGCGGAGTCGTTCACCGGGACATCAAGCCGGCCAACGTCTTCGTGTCGTCGACCGGCCTCGTCAAGATCATGGACTTCGGCCTGGCGAAGATCCTCCAGTCGCCGGCCGCCGAATCCCTGACCGCCGCGGAGTCGGAGGTCACGCAGACCTCCGACCTGACGACGCCGGGGCTCGCGATGGGCACGGTGTCGTTCATGTCGCCGGAACAGGTCCGCGGGGAAGAAGTAGATGCCCGGTCGGATCTCTTCTCGTTCGGCGCGCTTCTTTATGACATGGCCGTCGGCGAGCCGCCCTTCCGCGGAACGACGCCCGCGGTAAAGCTCGCCGGGATTCTCGAGCGCAACCCCGTGCCGCCCCAGGAAGTCAACCCGGGCCTGCCCGCGAAACTGCAGGACATCATCCTGAAGGCGCTCGAAAAGGACCGGGAGGAGCGGTATCAGTCGGCGCGCGAGATGCTCGTCGACCTGCGGCGGGTGCTTCGCGAGATCGACAGCGGGGCCGTGACCGGATCGACGCCGGCGATGTCGTCGAGCCCTCGAGTCACGGGCGCCGTGGCGCCGCTTCCCACCGGGCGTCCCTGGCGGTGGATCGCCGGCGTCGGGATCGGAGTTCTTCTTGCGCTCGTCCTCCTCTGGAGATTCGGAAAAGCGGAGCGCAAGCCGGCGCCCGCCGCGGCCCCGACCGAGATCGGGTCGCTCGCCGTCCTGCCGCTCCAGAATCTCTCGCAGGACCCGGCGCAGGAGTACTTCGCCGACGGGATGACGGACGAGCTCATCTCGCGGCTTTCGAGGATCTCGGCGCTGCGTGTGATCTCGCGCACCTCGGCCATGCGCTACAAGGGATCGAAGAAGTCGCTTCCGGAGATCGCGCGCGATCTCCAGGTGGACGCCGTCGTGGAAGGTTCCGTCGCCCGTGAGGGCGATCGCGTCCGCATCAACGCACGGCTGATCGACGCCGCCGAGCGGCAGATGTGGTCGGAGAGCTACGACCGGGAGCTCCGCGACGTCCTCTCGATCCAGAGCGACGTCGCGAGCGCCATCGCGCGCGAGATCCGCGTGAAGGTCGCGCCCGAGGAGAGCACGCAGCTCGCGAGCAAAGGGCCGGTCGACCCGGTGGCCTACCAGGCGTACCTGCAGGGGCGGGTCGCGTACTCCCGGTTCACTCCGGAGTCGCTCGCCGAGGCCGAGGAGTACTTCGACCGTGCGATCGCGAAGGACCCCGGATACGCGCTCGCGTACGCGGGGCTGGCCGACACGTACATCCAGCTCGCCGGGCGCGTCCGCCCGCCCCGCGAGGCCATGCCGAAAGCGAGGAAGGCGATCGACCGGGCGCTGGAGCTCGATCCCGATCTCGCGGAGGCGTACGCGTCGCTCGGTCAGGTGAAGCTCTTCTACGAGTTCGAGTGGAAGGACGCCGAAGCCGCGTTGCGAAGAGCGCTCGAAAGAAACGGCGGCTCGGCGTTGATCCACCAGACGAACGGCCTTTTTCTCGCGGCGGGCGGGCGCACCGAAGCGGCGCTGGCGGAAGCCGACCTCATCGTTCGGCTCGACCCGGTCAGCAGCAGCTCCGGCTGTTTGAGGACGCGGCTCCTCTATTACGCGCGCCGCTACGACGATTCCATCGCGCAGTACGAGAAGACCCGGGTGGCGGACCCCACGGTCGCCGGTTTCTGCACTTTCGCGATCTTCGCGTACCAGGCGAAGGGGCGGTTCGAAGAAGCGATCGAGGCGGCGAAGCGAATCAGTGAAGCGTCACCGAACGAGATGATTCCTCGGGCGGCCCTCGCCCGTTCCTACGGCGTGATGGGAAACGTCGAGGAGGCGCGCAAGGCGGCGCGGGCGATGGAGGAGCTCAAGAAGCGGCGGTTCATCTCCGAGCACGACTTTGCGGTGGCGCATTCCGGATGGGACGACGAGACGGCCATCCGCTGGCTGGAGAAGGCGTACGAGGGCCGTGTGGGGCTGCTGGTTTATGCCGGCGTGGATACCGTGTGGGACACACTCCGTCCCGACCCGCGGTTTCAGAAGATCATCCGGAAGCTCGGCGCACCGCCGTAGAGTTCGCGACGTTCCGCCCTCGGGCCTCGGGCGGGAGAGGGAGAATGCGGTGACCGTGTCCTCTCCGGCGACGATCGACCCGGCCCCGGCCTGTTTCCACTGCGGGCTGCCGGTCCCCGCCGGAAAGCCGTGGCGCGCGAGCGTGCTCGGGGAGATCCGCGACTTCTGCTGCGGGGGGTGCCGCGCCGTCGCGGAGGCCATCTCGCGCGGCGGGCTCGACGACTATTACCGGCTTCGCACGGGGCCCGCGCCGACGCCGGCGGCGCGCGACGACCCGGACGACCGGATCTTCGACCGGGAAGACTTCCAGGCGTCGTTCGTCCGGGCGGTCGGCGACCGCCGCGAAGCTTCGCTGGTGATCGACGGCGTCCGCTGTCCCGCGTGCCTGTGGCTGATCGAGCGGCGACTCCGATCGCAGCCCGGGGTCTCGGACGCCGCGGTCGAGTACGCGAGCCGCACGGCGCGCGTCGTCTGGGATCCGGCTCGGACGAAGCTCTCGGAGATCCGCATCGCCGTGCGCGAGATCGGCTACGACGCGCAGCCGTTCGATGCGTCTCATCGGGCCGGCCTCGATTCCGACGCCACTCGACGCAGCGCACCGCGGCTTCTCTTCGCCGGCGCGCTCGGCATGATGGTCATGAATCTCGCGCTCGCCGCGTACTTCCTGGGCGGGCCGGACGCCGCCGGCCGCCTTCCGATGTGGGAGACCTTCGGCCGCTGGGCCGCGCTCGTCGCGAGCGCCGTGCTGCTCGCGTACCCGGGGCAGGAGTTCTTCGCCGGCGCGTGGCGGGACCTCCGGAACCGTCGGGCGGGAATGGACGCTCCCATCGCGCTCGGCCTCGCGGCGGCGTGGATCGGCGGCGCGTGGGCGACGGTGAAGGGCGCGGGCCCCGTTTATTTCGACGCGATCGCGATGCTGCTCTTCTTCGTGCTGCTCGCCCGCGCGTTCGAGACCCGGGCGCGCCGGCGGGCGGCCGCCGTCCTCGACCGGCTCGCCGTCGTGCGGCCGGCGACGGCGCACCGGGTCGGCCCCGACGGGCGCGAGGTCCGGGTCGCCGCCGTCGAGCTTTCACCCGGAGACGTGATTCGCGTGCGCCCCGGAGAGACGGTGCCCGCCGACGGAACCGTGCTCGAAGGCGATGCCAGCTTCGACGAGTCGGTCGTCACGGGCGAGCCGTGGCCGCGCGGGCGCGGCCCGGGAGATCCAGTCGTCGCCGGGAGCATCGACCGCGATCAACCGGTCCTCGTCCGCGTGACGCGCGTGGGCGCCGAATCGACGCTCGGCGAGATCCGGCGCCTGCTCGAGAGAGGGCTCGCGAGCCGCCCCCGGTTCGCCGAGCTCGCCGACCGGCTGGCCGGACGGCTGGTCGTTGCGGTCCTCGCGCTCTCCGGCGCGACCGCCGCCTTCTGGGCGGTGCGCGATCCCGCGGTCGCGCTGCCCGCGACCGTTGCCGTCCTGATCGTGACGTGCCCGTGCGCGCTCGCGCTCGCGACGCCGATCGCTCTCGCGGTCGCGGCGGGGCGCTTCGCCGCGATCGGGGTCCTGCCCGCGCGGATGGCGGCGATCGAGCGGCTGGCGCTCGCGGACTCCGTCGCCTTCGACAAGACGGGCACGCTGACGATGCCGGCGCCGATCCTCGACGACGTCGAGACTTCCGCGGGCCTCGGTCGCGACGAGGCGCTCGCGATCGCGGCCGCGCTCGAGGCCGGCTCGACGCATCCGATCGCGCGAGCGATCCGCGCGGCGGCGCCGCTCCGCGCCGCGGCGACTGCGGTCCGCCACGGCGATCGGAGTATTTCCGGGACGGTCGCGGGCGTGCGGTGGCGGCTCGGATCGCCAGGCGGCGGGGAAGGGGGGAGGCGCGGGAATCTCGCGGCCGCACTGACGACCTCCGACGGCCGGGAGGCGGTCTTCACGTTCGCCGAGGAGCTCCGGCCGGGAGCGCGGGAGATCGTGGGCGAGCTCCGGCGCGAGGGAATCGGCCACGCGGCGCTCCTCTCGGGCGACGCGGGCGGATCCGTGGAGGGCCTCGGGAGCTTCCTCGGATTCGACGAAGCGCGCGCCGGGATGTCGGCCGCAGAGAAGCTCGAGTGGATCCGTTCACGGAAGGGCGCCGGGGACCGGCTCCTCTTCGTCGGCGACGGATTGAACGACGCGCCGACGCTCGCGGCGGCCGGGGTGTCCGCCTCTTTCGCCGAGGCGCCGCAGCTCTCGCGCCTCTCGAGCGATTTCGTGCTGCTCGGGAACGATCTCGGCGCCCTCACGGCCGCGCGGCGGATCGCGCGGCGCTCCCGGCGCCTGCTGGTGCAGAACGTCGGCTGGGCGCTCGCCTACAACTTCGTTTCCATGCCCCTCGCCGCGTTCGGTCTCGTGCCGCCCTGGGCGGCCGCCCTCGGCATGTCGGCGAGCTCCCTCGCGGTGGTCGCGAACGCGATGCGGCTCGCGCGGCCGACGCGGGCGGAGCGGCGCCGGACGTCAGTGGAGAGAGTGCAGGCCGTGTCGCAGGTGCTCGGCGAGCCCCGGGATCCGGACGAGGCCCACGACGCCGAGCGCGACCACCGCGAGGCCGGCCGCGAGGCGCATCCGGGGCGCGCGCAGTAATCGCTGCAGGCTCGCCGCGGCGACGCCCATCGCGAGCAGGTTCGGGAGGGTCCCGAGGCCGAACGCCGCCATGACCGCGGCGCCGCCGAGGATGCTCCCCGACACGAGGGCCGTCGCCAGAACGCTGTAGACCAGCCCGCAGGGGATCCAGCCCCACGCGGCGCCGACGGCGAGCGCGCGCGGCCACGTGTCCGCCGGAGCGAGCCGTGCTCCGAGACGGGTGACGCCGCGCCACACCACGGCGCCGACGCGCTCGAGGAGGAGGACCGCCCGCCCGAGCCCGGCCAGGTAGAGTCCGAGCAGGATCACGAGCGCGTTTGCGAGGATCAGCAGCGCGATGCGCGCCGGCAGGACGTCGTCGTAGAGCAGGCCGAGACCGCCCACTGCGCCCGCGATCGCGCCCGCGAGCGAGTAACTCGCGACGCGCCCCGCGCTGTAGGCGAGCTGGCGGCGAAAGCCCGCGCCGGACCTCGCCGGCAGAGAGTTCGGCGCGCGGACGTTCAGCGCCGCGACGATCCCGCCGCACATCGCGGCACAGTGGACGCCCCCCGCGAGACCGACGAGAAAGGCGGTGACGAGGAGCGCGGACATCGGAGTCGGATTATGATCCCGCCAACTCGAACCGGAGACTCCCATGCCACCGACCGCCGATGAAAAAGCCCGGTTGGCCGATGCGCCGAAGGGCACGCTCGCTTTGATGATCGTCGTGGCCGTCCTTCTCTTCACCGGGTGGGCGCTTCTGTACTTCGGCCGATTCCTCGGCTTCGGGCCGGTTCGCTGATGCACATCCATCCGCTCGAGCGGCGCTGGGCCTGGATCGCGACGCTGATGGTCGTCGTGATGATCGTGATCGTCGCCTGGACGGCGGTCGGCATGAAGATCCACCCGCCGAGCAACGTGGAGCCGATCGACTCGACGCAGCTCCACCTGACGGATGAGTTCGCCGAAGACAACCTCGGCGTCCCGCGCGCGGCCGACGGGACCGTGGTCGCGCGCCTCGTGATGGCGCGCTACATGGTCCGCCCCTCCGAGATCACGCTTCCCGCCGGCGTCCCGATCGTCGTTCGCGTGGCGAGCGCCGACGTCCTCCACGGTCTCCACGTGGCGGGGACCAACATCGGCACGCAGGTCGTGCCGGGTTATGTCTCGCAGGTGCGCACGACCATCCACTTCGCGGACGTCGCGAAGATCGGGAGCGCGAACCCCGACGGAAGCGTCACCGTCCCGATCTACTGCAACGAGTATTGCGGCCTCGGCCACCAGTCCATGTGGGGCCGGATCAAGGTCACGCGCCGGTGAGCGCCGTCGCGCAACCGGACCGCCCCGACCGCCTCGCGCTCGCGCACCTCTGGGTCGGGTTCGCGCTCTTCGGCGTCGCCTCGCTCCTCGGGCTGTATCAGCTCCTCGAGCGCAACGGCCTCGTCTCGACGTCGGCGGCGACCTACTACCAGTCGATGACGCTGCACGGCGTCGTCATGGCCTTCGTCCTGACGACGTTCTTCATCGTCGGCTACGGGTACTTCGTGACGGTCACGAGCCTCGGGCGTCCCATTCCCCGGCGCGGCCTCGCCTGGCTCGGCTTCGCGGTGATGCTGGCGGGCACTCTCGTCGCGGCGGGCGCCATCGCCTCCGGTACGTCGACGGTGCTCTACACCTTCTACCCGCCGATGGTGGCGCACTGGTCGTTCTACGCCGGAGCGGCGCTCCTCCTCGTGGGGTCGCTGCCCTGGACGGTGATCACGATCGCGATGACCGTGCGGTGGAAGCGGGAGAACCCGGGCCTCCCGATCCCCCTGCCGCAGTTCGGCATGACCGCCTGCGCGATCCTCTGGTCGTGGACTCTCGTCGGCGTCGTGATCGAGGTCGTGTTCCAGCTGCTGCCGCTCGCGCTCGGGCTCATCGAGACGATCGACCTCGGTCTCGCGCGCGCCCTGTTCGCGTGGACGCTCCATCCGATCGTCTATTTCTGGCTGATCCCGGCCTACGTCGCCCTCTACACGATCGTGCCGAAGGCCGCGGGCGGTTACCTCTTTTCCGACGAGATGGGACGGATCGTGTTCGTCATGCTGCTCGTCTTCAGCCTGCCGGTCGGGCTGCACCACATCTTCGTCGATCCCCAGCAGGCCGCGGGCTGGAAGCTCATGCACGCGTTCGGGACGTTCCTGGTCGCGCTGCCCACGCTCCTGACCGGGTTCACGGTCGCGGCATCGCTCGAGACCGCGGGCCGCCTGCGCGGGGGCAGAGGCCTCTTCGGCTGGATCCGGAAGCTGCCGTGGGGCGAGCCGGTCGTGGTCGGGGGGATCCTCGCGGCGGTTCTCCTTCTCCCGGGCGGCTTCGGGGGTTTGATCAACGCCTCCTACGCGATGGACACGATGGTGCACAACACGATGTGGGTGCCGGCCCACTTCCATCTCATCTTCGGCGGCTCCGTGGTGATCGTCTACCTCGCGTGCGCCTACCACCTGTGGCCGAAACTGACCGGCCGGCGTTTGCGCTCCCGCGGAATGGCGGTCGCGCAGCTCTGGCTCTGGTTCGTCGGGATCCTCGCGCTGACGATCCCGTGGCACGTCGTCGGGCTCCTCTGGATGCCGCGGCGCACGGCCTACAGCCCCTACGACCCGGAAATCGTGGCGCGCTGGGCGTCGTACACGACGCCGATGATCGTGGGCGGCCTGCTCATGGTCGTCTCGGCGGTTCTCTTCCTGCTGAACCTTCTCCTGACGCACTGGAACCGGGCGGCCGAGCCGGATCGCGGGATGTCCTACGCCGACCCGCTGGAACCCGTGGTCACGGTGCCCGGCCTCCTGAACGGCTTCGCCGTGTGGAACTGGCTCGTCCTCGTCCTGATGCTGATCGCGTTCGCTTATCCCATCGGGCAGTTCTTCTTCCTCGACGTGCACGAGGCGCTGCCGTGGGGGCCGCGGTGAGGCTGCGGGGCGTGAGCGCGTTCGGCCTCGTGGCGACCCTCGCCGCGACCGCGCTCGTCAGCGCGCCGTCTTCGCGGGTCGCGTGGACGCTCGAAACCGTGAAGCGCGCCCGCGGCGGCGACGTCGCGCGCGGCCGGAAGCTCCACGAGGACTGCTCCGGCTGCCACGGCGAAGCCGGCAACGTCGACATCCCCGACGTCCCGGACCTCGGCGGGCAGGACCCCCTCTACACCTACAAGCAGCTCGCCGACTACAAGTCGGGGACGCGCGTGAGCTCGATCATGACGGAGGCGGTGCAGCCGCTGTCCGACCGCGACATGATCGACCTGGCGGCCTTCTACGCGGCGCAGAAGGCTCCGCCGGCCGCCGGGGCACCGGCGCCCGGGAACGCCGCCGCGGCGGCGCTCGCGTCGATCGGCGACGGTCCGCGCCTGATTCCCGCCTGCGACGCGTGCCACGGCGACCGCGGCGCCGGCAATCCGGGCTTCTACGGGATGCCGTACCTGAAGAACCAGAAGCTGCAGGACATCGTCGTTCAGTTGCGGGCGTTCCGGTCGGGCGAGCGGGGCAACGACGTCTACCGCGTCATGCGGGACGTCTCGAAAGGGCTCTCCGACGGCGAGATCGACGCCCTCGCCTCGCACTACTCGGGCGCCCTGCCCGAGAAGTAAGTCACGGTCGGGAATGGAGGCCCTTGACATCGGGCTCTTATTCATCGTATATTGACGATTAACGATGAAAGAGCTCAAAACCGGGCCGACGCGGACCGTCCCGCTTCCCTCGAGGCCATCCGCCTCGCGGGCGCTCCGCCGAGAGGACGAAGAGCTCGCGCGGCTGGCGAAGGCGCTGGCGCATCCGGCGCGGGCCGCGATCGTCCGCTTCCTTCTCGGCGGAGGGGACTGCATCTGCGGCGACATCGTCGACCGGCTGCCGCTGGCACAGGCGACGGTCTCTCAGCATCTGAAGGTCTTGAAGCAGGCGGGCTGGATCACCGGCGAGGTGGACGGACCGCGAGTGTGTTACTGCGCCCGTCCGGAAACGCTCCAGCGCTTCGTCGCTCTGGCGCGGGGTCTCGCGCCGGGCAACGAAAGGAGCGGATCATGACGAACGACATCCGGGAAGCGGTGCGGGAGCGCTACGGGACCATCGCGGATCGAGGCGGAGCGGCCGGCTGCTGCGAGACGACGGACGCGGTCGCGGTCGCGGTCGGAACCGGCAGCGGATGCGGCTGCAGCGTCGGAGCGACCGAATCGGTCGACGCGCTGGGCTACACGGAGGAGCAGCGCGCCGCCATTCCGGCGGGATCCGACCTCGGGCTCGGCTGCGGCAACCCGCTGGCCCATGCCGGCGTCGCGAAAGGGGAGACAGTTCTCGACCTCGGATCGGGCGCCGGGATCGACGCCTTCCTGGCGGCGCGCGAGACGGGACCCTCCGGCCGGGTGATCGGCGTGGACATGACCCCGTCCATGCTCTCGCGCGCCCGCGCGAACGCGGAGAAGCACGGGTTCGAGAACGTCGAGTTCCGGCTGGGCGAAATCGAGAGCCTGCCGGTGGCCGACGGCGCGGTGGACCTCATCATCTCCAACTGCGTCATCAACCTCTCTCCCGACAAGCCGCGCGTCTTCCGCGAAGCGTTGCGCGTGCTCCGGCCCGGCGGCCGGATGGTCGTGAGCGACGTCGTCCTCGTGGCGGAGCTTCCCGAGTCGGTCCGGCAGTCGGTGGAGGCCTATGTCGGTTGCGTGGCCGGCGCGTCGATGAAAGACGACTACCTGCGGATGTTCGAGGACGCGGGTTTCGAGCGGGTGGAGGTCGTCGAGGAGAAACGGTACGGCACGGCCGGGCTGGAAGAGCACGGGGAGACCGCCGCCCGGACCGCGGAGGCCGTGCGGTCGGTCAAGGTGCGGGCGTTCAAGCCCGCCGAGCGCCGGCCATGAGGGCGTTGAACTCGGCGTAGGGAATGCCCCCCTCGGCCAGCGGCTCGGAGGCGCCGGTTCGCAGGAACAGGTCCGCGAGCGAGCCGGCTCTTCCGAGCGCGGCCGCCGCGATCCCGGAGCCCGCGCTCAGGCGCCGGACTCCGAGCGCCGCGAGTTCCGAGGCCGGCGGCAGCCCGGGTCGCGCCAGGACGTTCAGCGGCAGCCGCACGCCCGACGCGATCTTCCGGATCTCGTCGGCGTTCGTCACTGCCGGCACGAAGATCCCGTCGGCTCCGGCGGAGCGATAGCGCTCCGCCCGGGCCACCGTCTCGTCGAGCCGGCGCTCCGCGGGCGCGAGACCGCGGAGGTAGACGTCCACGCGGGCGTTGACGAACAGGTCCACGCCGAGCCGGACACCCGCCCGCTTCGCCTCTTCGATCTTGGCGCAGAGGAGATCCGGGCTGCCGGTTCCATCCTCGATGTTGATTCCCACGGCGCCGACGTCGATCACCCGGGCCACCGCATCGCCGGCCGCGGCCGGATCGCTCGAGTATCCGCCCTCCACGTCCGTGCTGACCGGCACCTTCACGACGCGCGCGATTTCCGAGACGGTCGCAACGAGCATCGGCACCGGCAGCAGGTCTCCGTCCGCCCAGCCATGCGACCAGGCCACCCCGGCGCTCGTCGTCGCGATCGCCCGGGCTCCGCGGCTTTCGAAGAGCCGGGCGCTGGCGGCATCCCAGGCGTTCGGGAGGATCAGCAGACCTTCCTGGTGCAGGCGGTGAAAGAGAGTCGCGGCCGTCGGGTCCTGCGGGCTCATCGTGGATGGAGTTCATCCCAAGGGAGAAGCGAGTTCAAGCGTCACGGTTCCGGATCGGCCGCGTCCGAAATCCGACAGGTTGTCGATTTCTCGACAGGCCGCTTCGCTCCCGGCGTCCCGCGCGCGCGTGTCGAAACGAGCCGAACCCGTTCGACTCAAGAACGTTGGGGACGCGCGTGCGTTTCCATTCGTACAGCGCGAAGTGGCACGTCGTCTTGCTATGTCGAAGGCTTCGAGGAGGCACACGATCCAGGAGGAAATTCCATGGAGACGATGAAAGCGATCCGAGTTCACGAGTACGGCGGTCCGGAGGTCCTCCGGTACGAGGAGGCTCCGCGGCCCGAGCCGGGGCCCGGCGAGGTCCTGGTGCGAATCCGCGCGGCGGGCGTCAACCCGGTGGACTGGCAAGTCCGCGAGGGACATCGGCGGGAAGCCCTCGCCTACCGGATGCCGTTCGTCCCGGGCTGGGACGTCTCGGGCGTCGTCGAAGCGACCGGACCGAACGTCACGCTGCTCGCGAAGGGGGACGAGGTCTACGGCTATCCCTCCGTCGTGAGGAACGGCGCGTACGCCGAGTACGCCGTCGTCCCGGAGGCGGAGCTCGCCTTGAAGCCCCGCTCGATCGATCACGTGCTCGCCGCTTCCGTTCCGATCGCCGCGCTGACGGCGTGGCAGGGACTCTTCGACGCGGGCGGCCTGCGGACCGACCAGAAGGTCTTGATCCACGGCGGGGCCGGCGGCGTCGGAAGCTTCGCCGTGCAGCTCGCGCGGTGGAAGGGCGCCTTCATCGTCGCCACGGCGTCCGGCCGCAACCAGGAGTTCCTGCGCAATCTCGGCGCCGACCTGACGATCGACTACGAGAAAACGCGCTTCGACCGGCTCGTCTGCGACGCGGACGTCGTCTTCGACACGATCGGCGGCGAGACACTCCAGCGTTCGTGGAAGGTGCTGAAGAAGGGGGGAGTGCTCGTCTCGACGGTCGAGGAGCCCTCCGCCGAGAAGGCCGCGGCGCACGGCGTCCGGGCAGTGCTGGTCTCGACGCGGGCGGACACCGGCGAGCTCGCCGAGATTGCGAAGCTCGTGGACGCCGGGATGGTGCGGCCCATCGTCGAGGCCGTGTTTCCGCTGAACGAGGCGCGGCGCGCTCAGGAGCTGTCGCAGACCGGCCACGCGCGGGGAAAGATCGTCCTCGAGGTGGCGTGAAGACCCCTCACCCTGACCCTCTCCCCGCACGCGGGGAGAGGGAACACCGAATCCACTCTCCGGGACGAGACGTAAAGAGCGGAAGAGAGGCCATGAAAACGTCCACGAAGACCCTCATCGCGTCGGCGGCCCTCCTGGTGCTGACGGTGTTTCATCACGTCTACGGCGCGGTCCTCTACGGGACGCCGTGGCGCAATCACGTCGCCGGGATCGTCCTGCCCGTGCTTTTCGGGTTGATCGCGGCCCACGAGATTCACCGGCGGAATCCGGACACGCCGCTCGGAGGCGCTGCGTTGTGGGCCTTCGTGGTGCTGGCGTTCGTTCCGATCGTCGTCCTCGGGATCTTCGAAGGCGCCTACAACCACGTGGTGAAGGACGTTCTCTTTTTCGGCGGCCTTCGCGCCGACCTGCTCGATCGGCTCTTCCCCGATTCCGTCTACGAGATGCCGGACGACGCCCTCTTCGAGGTTTCCGGCGTCCTTCAGCTCTTCGTCGCCCTGTACGCCGCCCGCTGGCTCGCCCGCCTGTGGCGGGAGAGGAAAGCGTCGGAGGAGATCGAAGAGTCGCGCGTCGAGAACGTGGCCTGACGGTTCAGGGTTCTGCCGGGCGTCAGCGCTTCCGCCGGCGCCCGGGCGATCCCGCGAGCGCCCAGAACTGGGCGTCGTTCAGGAGCTTGATCCGATGGCCTTTCTCGCGGAGCCGCTTGATCTCCATGAGCTTGACGCCGGCGTCGCGTCCCGCGGCCTGGAGGGGATTCGGCTTCCCGCGCACCACGACGTTGGTCTGTGCGGACGGTCCTCCATGGACGGTGGCGCCGGCGCGCCGCGCCGCGCGGATCGCATCCCGGCGGGGACGGCTCAGGATGCCGGTGAAGGCGATGTGCGCGCCCTTCAGCGTCCGCAGCACGCCGACGCGAAGGGGAGCGGGCGGATGGCTCAACGCTTCGACCAGCTCCCGGGCGCTCTCGTACCGCTTCCGACGTTCGCCGAGGCACCGGTAGACGATCTCCTTCAGGTGATCGCTGCACGGCAGACCGCGGATCTCTTTCGTGCGTATCCGCGCCCCCGCGTCCCCCTTCACGAGCATCCCGAGGAGCTGCCCGACCTGGTAGACGTCGTCCCGCGCCTGCCACTTGGGAGCGGCGCCCGCGAGGATGTCGCTCGGCGCCGTCAGGACGTTCATGGTCCGGGCCTGGATGCCCCGGCGATCGCTCTGGTGACGCACGATCCCGAAGTCCCCGAGCTTCAAACAGCGGCCCTCGCAGACGAACACGTTCATCGGGGTCAGGTCGCGGTGGAGCATCTGGCCGCGGTGCAGCTTTCCGAGCACCTCCAGGATGCCCGCGATCTCCCGCCGCACGGTCCTCTCCGGCCACCCCTTGCCGGTGCGGTCGAGGTAGGACCGAAGGTCTCCCTCCCGCGCCCATTCGAGCGCGAGGCAGTAGAGGACTCCTCCGTCCGGGCGTATCAGCGGGAACGCGTCGTAGACCCGGATCGCTCGCGGATGGCCGTCGAGAAGCTGCCCGAAGTACGCCTCGCGCAGCCAGCCGTCGATGCGCACGCTCGCCTTGATGCACACGATGAGCGGGACGAGCCGCGACCGGCCGAGCCGGCTCGCGAGGTAGACCTGGCCGAAGCCGCCCTCGCCCAGCAGCCGGTCGATGCGGTACCGGGCCCGCGTCTCCGGACTCGCGACGACCTCCTCGGGCGCGAGCAGCTGTCCCGTCTGCGCGAGACGAGCGCGAAGCGACTGCGGGAGCGTGGTTGCCTGGGTGGTGTTCTTCACTCGAGAGCGGTGCTTCGCGTCGCCTTTGCGACCGCTGTCCCGAGCATAACGGACGGGACCGAGGCCGGTCGGCCGAGCGGAAGGCGTCGAATCGGGCGGGCGCCGTTCGTCTACAGGTCAGGAGGGCCGGATGGTCGCCACGAACCTGCGGGGATACCGACAACATGTCGATTTGTCGACACCCCGGGTCCGGTCGGCCGGCCGCGCGCTCGCCAGTGAACTTCTCTCACGTCAGGGCCTTGAGGGGCCCGGAGGCGTCGCCGCGAGGGTGGCACATCCCTTGGCTATAGGGATGGACGAAATGAAGCAAACGACTCAGCAATCTCGGAGGCTCCGGTCATGAAAAAGCGAATGATCCTGACGCTCCTCGGCGTGGCCGTTTTCATCGCGGCCATCGCCTTCGTGAAGATCCGGCAGGTCCAGGCGGCGATCGCCCAGCACTCGTCGTTCCAGCCGCCGCCGGAGGCGATCACCACGGTGCGGGCGACCCCGGAGCGCTGGCCGGCGACGGTCGAAGCGATCGGGACCGTTGAGGCGGTCCACGGCGTCACGGTGGCCGCGGACCTGCCGGGTCTCGTGGCGCAGATCCAGTTCGATTCCGGGAGAAAGGTCCGCGCCGGCGAGGTGCTCGTGCGGCTCGATACCCGGCAGGAGCAGGCTCAGCTCGCCGCCGCCGAGGCGCATCGCAATCTCGCGACGGTCAATTTCGAGCGGATGAAGGGCCTGCGCGATCAGGGCATCACGTCTCAGGCCGACTTCGACCGCGCCGCCGCCGAGCACAAGCAGGCGGTCGCGCAGACCGGAGAGACGCGGGCCGCGATCGGGCGCAAGACGATCCGGGCGCCGTTCTCGGGAGTTCTCGGAATCCGCCAGGTCAACCTCGGCCAGTACCTGAAGCCGGGAGATCCGATCGTGGAGCTCCAGTCGCTCGACCCCGTCTACGTGAACTTCGACGTGCCGCAGCAGCAGCTCTCCGAGCTCCCGATCGGCGCGGAGGTCCACGTGACGGCGCAGGGGATCGAGAAGTCCGCTGCGACCGGCCGGATCACCGCCGTGAACTCGGTCGTCGACGAGGCGACCCGCAACGTCCAGGTTCAGGCGACTCTTCCGAACCCCGACGGCAAGCTGCGCCCCGGGATGTTCGTGGAGGCGCAGGTCGTCCTGGGTGCGGGCGCCCCGGTCGTCGCGGTCCCGGCGTCGGCGATCAACTACGCGCCGTACGGCAACTCGGTCTTCATCGTCGAGCCGATGAAAGGCCCGGACGGGAAGCCCTACACCGGAGTCCGCCAGCAGTTCGTCAAGCTCGGCGGCACGCGCGGCGATCAGGTCGCGGTCGTCTCCGGGGTCAAGCCGGGCCAGGAGCTCGTGACTTCCGGCGTGTTCAAGCTGCGCAGCGGCGCCGCGGTCGTCGTCAACAACAAGATCCAGCCGTCGAACAACCCGGCCCCGAAGCCGGAAGACAGCTGATCGGAAGAGGGGAGAGATTCCTCGCTTCGCTCGGAATGACAGTGGGGAAAGAACGCTCGGGATGACATTCACGAGGCAACTCAAATGAAACTCACCGACCTCTTCGTCAAACGGCCCGTTCTCGCGATCGTCGTGAACCTGGTCATCCTGATCGCGGGACTGCAGGCCATCCGGTCGCTCAGCGTGCGACAGTACCCGCGCACCGATATCGCGGTCGTCAAGGTGACGACCGCCTACGTGGGCGCGAACGCCGACCTCGTCCGCGGCTTCATCACGACGCCGCTGGAGCGCGTCATCGCGAGCTCCGACGGCATCGACTACGTGGAGTCGTCGAGCGCCCAGGGCGTCTCCACGATCACGGTTCACCTGAGGCTGAACTACGACACGAACTCGGCGCTCACGCAGATCCAGGCCAAGGTCGCGCAGGTCCGCAACGACCTGCCGCCGGAGGCCGAGGCGCCCATCATCGAGGTCGAGACCGCCGAGACGCAGTTCGCCGCGATGTACATCGGGTTTTCCTCGAAAGAGCTCGACCAGAACCAGATCACCGACTACTTGACGCGCGTCGTGCAGCCGAAGCTCTCGGCGGTCTCGGGCGTGCAGCGGGCCGACATCCTGGGCGCCCGCACCTTCGCCATGCGGATCTGGCTGAAGCCCGAGCGGATGGCGGCGCTCGGCATCTCGCCGTCTCACGTCCAGGAAGCGCTGGCGAAGAACAACTACCTCTCGGCGCTCGGCAGCACCAAGGGATCGATGGTGTCGGTGAACCTGGTCGCCAACACGAATCTGAAGACGCCCGAGGAGTTCCGCCAGCTCGTCGTCAAGGAGAAGGACGGCACGATCGTCCGCCTGGGCGAGATCGCCGACGTCATGCTCGGCGCCGAGAACTACGAGTCGGACGTCCGGTTCAACGGCGAGTCCGCCACCTTCATGGGCATCTGGGTGCTCCCGACCGCGAACTCCCTCGACGTGATCCGCCGCGTCCGGGAGACGTTGCCCGACATCGAGGCCCAGCTGCCGGCGGGGATGAAGGTCGGAATCCCCTACGACTCGACGGCCTACATCCGCGACGCCATCAAAGAGGTGCTGACGACCCTGGCGGAGACCCTCCTGATCGTCATCGTGGTCATCTTCCTCTTCCTGGGCTCGTGGCGCTCGGTGCTCATCCCGATCGTCGCCATCCCGTTGTCGCTCGTGGGCGCGGTCTTTTTGATGATGCTCGTCGGGTTCACCATCAACCTGCTCACGCTCCTGGCGATCGTGCTGTCGGTCGGCCTCGTGGTCGACGACGCGATCGTCATGGTCGAGAACGTCGAGCGCCACATTCAGCTCGGGGACCGTCCGTTCGCCGCGGCTCTCAAGGCCGCGCGCGAGCTCGTCGGCCCGATCATCGCCATGACGATCACGCTCGCGGCGGTCTATCTGCCGATCGGAATCCAGGGAGGCCTGACGGGCGCGCTCTTCCGCGAGTTCGCGTTCACGCTCGCGGGCGCCGTCATCATCTCCGGCGTCGTGGCCCTGACGCTGTCGCCGATGATGTCGTCGAAGCTCCTGCGCTCCGGAGACCCCGAGCGCGGTTTCGCGGGGTGGATCAACCGCCGGTTCGACGCGGTCCGCGGCGCCTACGCGCGGATGCTCGCCGCGACGCTCAATTACCGTCCGGTCGTCTTCGCGGTGTGGGTGATCGTGGCTCTGCTCATCGTGCCCTTCTACATGTTCTCGCAGCGCGAGCTCGCGCCGAAGGAGGACCAGAGCGTCGTCTTCGGGATCATCCAGGCGTCGGCGAACTCGACGCTGGACCAGACGAAGCTGTACACGCAGCAGGTCCACGACGTCTTCCGTTCGTTCCCCGAGACCGAGAGCATCTTCCAGCTCACGTTTCCGACGGGAGGCTTCAGCGGCATGGTGACGAAGCCCTGGAGCGAGCGCGAGAAGTCGGTCGAGCAGCTCCAGGTGGAGGCGGCGATGAAGCTCTCGCAGATCCCGGGGGTGCGCGTCATTTCCCTCGTGCCGCCGGCGCTGCCCGGGGGCGGAGACTTCCCGGTCGACTTCGTCATCGCGTCGACGGCGGAGCCGCGCGAGCTCGCGGAGTTCGCCGGTCAGCTCGTCGGCAAGGCATACCAGAGTGGGCTCTTCATGTTCGCCGACGCGGATCTGAAGTTCGACCAGCCGCAGGCCGAGGTCGTCTTCGACCGCGACAAGCTGCGCTCGCAGGGCGTGGACCTGTCGGAAGCGGGCCAGGACCTTTCGACGATGCTCGGGGGGAACTACGTCAACCGCTTCTCGATCCAGGGACGGAGCTACAAGGTCATCCCGCAGGTCAAGCGCACCGAACGGCTGACGCCCGAACAGCTCGAGCAGATCTACGTCACCGGCAAGGACGACAGGCTCGTGCCGCTGTCCACGTTCGCGACGCTCAAGACCTCCACCGAGCCGCGCGAGCTCAAGAGGTTCCAGCAGCTGAACGCGGTGCGCATCCAGGGCGTGATCCCCCCGGGCATCTCGCTCGACGCGGCCCTGACGATGCTCGAGAACGAGGCTCGCAAGATCCTTCCGAAGGGCTTCACGATCGACTACGCGGGCGAGTCGCGGCAGCTGCGCACCGAGGGGAGCAAGTTCCTCGGGACGTTCCTTCTGTCCGCGATCCTGATCTACCTCGTGCTCGCCGCGCAGTTCGAGAGCTTCCGCGACCCCTTCATCATCCTCGCCGGTTCGGTGCCGCTCGCCCTGTCGGGCGCGTTGCTCTTTCCCTTCCTCGGCGCCACCACGCTGAACATCTACAGCCAGATCGGGCTCATCACCCTCGTCGGCCTCGTGGCGAAAAACGGGATCCTGATCGTGGAGTTCGCCAACAACCTCCAGGAGCAGGGCCGCGACAAGTTGAAAGCGGTCATCGAGGCGGCCGCGACCCGGCTCCGCCCGATCCTCATGACGACCGCCGCCACGGTGATGGGGCACCTCCCGCTCGTTTACGCGAGCGGGCCGGGGGCCGGCGCGCGCAACTCGATCGGTATCACGCTCGTGTCCGGGATGATCATCGGCTCGGTCTTCACGCTCTTTTTCGTCCCGGCAATCTACGTGCTGGTCGCGCGGACGAGGACGAAAGTCGCGTCCGCGGGGGAGAGCCCGGAAGAGTCCGCTCCGGAGCTCCTCGAAGTGGCGGTGTGAGCGAGACGCCGATTCGGAGGCGCGGCCCGCAGAGGGCCGCGCCTTTGCCTAGAATGAGGCTCGTGGAATCCGTCGAGACTCCCGCCCGGCCGCCCCGCCCGTCCCGCGAGGAGGGACTGGGGCCCGCCCTGTCGGCCATCGCCCGCGCGGTGGCGGAAACCATGAGCCTGAAGGGCGTCTTCACGCGGGTCGCGGAGGCGGCGCGGCTGGCTCTCCCGTTCGACAGCATGGGCGTCAACGTCACCGAGAACCCGGACCTCCCGCCGGATGCCATGCCGGAAGACGAGGTCTTCTCGATGTACTCGGTCGTGGGGGAGCAAGGGCTCGAGGAGACCGGCCTCCGGTACCGGCGCTCCGAGGTCTCGCCGCAGCTCCGGCTCACGGCGATGGGAAAAGTGGTCCGCCACTCCGACGTCGCGAAGCAGCTCGACCCGTCGTTCGCGCTCGATCGCCGGGTCATCGAGATCGGCTGCCGTTCGCTCCTCGTCACGTTCCTGCCGGGGCCGCGGCCCCTCGGGAGCATCTGGTTTTCTTCGAACGAGCCGGACGTATACCTGCCGGAGGACGAGGAGACCGTCCTCGCGATCGCGGACGTCGTGGCGCTCGCCCTCCAGCACGAGCGGCTCTTCCGGACCGAGAAGCTGCGGCGGAAACGGAGCGAGGCGCTCGAGGCGCTCGTGCCGACTCTCTCGAAGGCGCTCGACATCCGCGAGGTCTTCGATCAGCTCTCGGCGGCGGTCGGGGGCATCCTCCCGCACGACCGGATGGCGCTCGGCCTCCTCTCCGAGGATCGTCAATCGGTCCGCATCCACGCCTACACGGGAGGCCTCGTGCCGGGGATGCCCGAGACCATCCCGATCGACGACGAAGCGCGCGACAGCGCGGAGTGGAGCTTCTTCCTGGTCCCCGACATCCGGCGGGAGCCGGGATGCTGCTCGGAGAAATTCGAGCTCATGAAGCGCGACGGGATCCGCTCGATGCTGCGCGTCCCGGTCCGGCTCGAGGGCGAGATCGTCGGCGGCCTGAACTTCCTTTCCCGCGAGGTCGCGAGATTCCGGGAGGAGGACGCGGAGATCGCCCGCCGCATCGCCGACCAGGTCGCGCTCGTCCTCTCCCACGAGAAGATCGCCAAGGAGGCGCGGATCGCGACGGAAGCGCGCGAGGAAGCTCTCCGCCTCGAGGGCCGCGTGGCCGCCCTGACCGAGCAGCTCGCTCTCGTCGGCGGGGCGCGGCAGATCATCGGGAGGTCGCAGAGCTGGCGCGAGGTGCTCGACCTCGTCTCGAAAGTCGCCCCGACGGAAGCGACGGTGTTGCTGACGGGGGAGTCCGGCACGGGCAAGGAGGTCGTGGCGCGGGCCATCCACGCGGCGTCGCCCCGGTCGACAAAGCCGCTCCTCGCCATCAACTGCGCGGCGCTCCCCGAGCAGCTCCTGGAGTCCGAGCTCTTCGGCTACGAGCGCGGCGCCTTCACGGGAGCGCTCCAGTCGCGCATGGGGAAGATCGAGCAGGCGGCGGGAGGGGTTCTTTTCCTGGACGAGGTCGGTGAGATGTCGCCGTCGGTGCAGGCCAAGTTCCTCCGGGTCCTGCAGGAGCGCGAGTTTCAGCGGCTCGGCGGCAACCGCGTGCAGAAAGCCGACGTGCGCGTGATCGCGGCAACCAACCGCGACATCACGGCGGCGCTCCAATCGGGACAGTTCCGCGAGGACCTCTACTATCGCCTCAAGGTCTTCGAGATCGCGCTGCCCCCGCTTCGCGAGAGGAAGGACGACATCCTCATGCTCGCGGAGTCTTTCGTCGCGGAGCTCGCTCCCAAGGTCGGCGCGTGCGCCGGGATCTCCAAGGAGGCCCGCGACGCGCTGCTCGCCTACTCGTGGCCCGGAAACGTCCGCGAGCTCCGCAACGCGGTCGAGCGCGCGGTCATCCTGTGCGGCGGCGGCCTGATCACGGCGGCGCACCTGCCGCTCCCGCACAGCGGCGGCAACGGCCGCGGAACGGCGTCGGTTGCCACCGCCGGCAAGAGTCTCGAGGACGTCGAGCGCGAGCTCGTCGAGAACGCTCTCAAGGACGCGCGCAACAACAAAGCGCAGGCCGCGCGGCTCCTGGGCATCACGCGGGCGCAGCTCTACTCGCGGCTGCAGAAGTACGGGATCGTCTAAGCCAGGGGGTCAGGTCTCCACTTGCCACATTGGGGGTCAGGTCTCCACTTGCCACATCCTCAGGTGAGGAGCCTTCGGCCTAACCGGATCCGGCCGGGGCGCGGATCAGGGCGAGGCCGCACGCGGAGGCAAGGAGGGCGAGCGCCGCGGCAATCCTCATCGACACGCGGAACGAGTCGGAGAGGGTGGCCGCGATCGCCTGCTCGACTCCCCGCCTTTCGGACAGACTGATCTCCGGCGGCGCCTGCGCGGCGCCGAGCTTCTGACGCTCGACCGCCGGGATCTTCGCGGCGACCGCCGCAAGCCCCCTCTCGGACAGGCGCCGGTCGAGCGTTCGATCGAACACGTGCGAGGCGACGATTCCGAAGGCCGCGATCGCGACGAGACCCGCCACCCGCGCCACCGCGTTGTTGATGCCGGAAGCGGTTCCGGTGTCCCGTTCTCCGACGGCATTCAACACGGTCGTCGTCAGGGGCGCGACCGTCATCGCCATCCCGAGACCCAGGACGCAGAGCGCGGGCAGCAGAGTCGTGGCGTAACGCGCATCCTCATGGGGCAACGCGAGCAGAAAGAACCCGAGAGCGGCGGTCGCGGGGCCGGCCGTCAGGGGAATCCGGGGACCGATACGGTCGGCGAGCGCCCCCGCCGGCCGCGACAGCGCGGAGATGAGGACGATCAGAGGAAGCAGCGCCGCGCCGGCCGCGGTGGGGGAATAGCCCTTCGCCTGTATGAGCTGAAACGGAAGGAGGAAGAAAGTCGCGGAGAGCGCCGCGTAGAGGAACAGGGTGAGCAGGTTCGCTCCCGAAAAGGCGCGAATCCGGAAGAGGCCGAGCGGAACCATCGGATGGCCGCTCCGGGCTTCGACGAACACGAATCCGGCGAGCGCGGCGACACCGGCCGAAATCGGAAGCCAGACCCGCGGGTCGGTCCACTGCGAGGTCGATGCCTCGATGAGGCCGAACACCAGAGCGGCGAGGCCGATCGTCGCGAGCGCCGCGCCCGGGAGGTCGAGAGGTCCCTCCGGAGGATTCCGTGTTTCGGGGACCTTCCGCAGGGCGATCACGAGGATCACCGCCGCGATCGGAAGGTTGACGTAGAACACCGCGCGCCAGGACGCGACCTGGACGAGCCACCCGCCGGCCACGGGGCCGATCGCCGCGGCCACGGCCGTGAGCGACGACCAGGTTCCGATGGCACGGCCCCGCTCCCGCGGAGAAAAGGCGGCACCGAGGATCGCGAGGCTGGACGGGACGACGAGCGCCGCGCCCACGCCCTGCACGGCACGCGCGAGTACGAGCGCGCGGACGTCGGGAGCGAGCGCGCAGGCCGTCGAGGAGAGGGCGAAGAGGGCCACGCCGATCGCGAAGATCCGCCGACGTCCGAACCGATCGGCGAGCGATCCGCCGACGAGGACGAGCGACGAAAGGAAGAGCGCGTAGGCTTCGACCACCCACTGGACGCTCGATACGGAGGCGTTCAGGCTCGCCTGAAGGGCGGGCAGCGCGACGTTGACGACGGTCCCGTCGATGAACGCCATGCTCGACCCGAGGATCGTCGCCGCGAGGACCCAGGGCGCCGCCGCCCGGCTGCAGGGCGATGGCGCCGTGGCGGCCGGGATCGCCTCGTCGCAGGGACCGCGAGCCGCCACGTTCATCGGTGACCCGGATCATCCGACGTGTGCGGGTCGATGTGGCAAGTGGAGACCTGACCCCCGATGTGGCAGGTGGAGACCTGACCCCATTTCTGCAACGTGTCGAAATCCCCGCACCGACGCCTCCGGCTTCGACCCGGCGCGGTCGCGTAAACCCTTCATCCCACGGAGGTTCTGGTGGTGAACGGGTTCGCGCTCCGGCGGCACGAGTCCTGTAATCACGGTCCCTGGGAGAAACGGAGAATGTCGCAGACGAGCGTCGAGAAGCTTCTGGGACGGATCCTGACGGACGACGGCTTCCGCGGGTCCTTCTTTCCCATCCGCGGGGAGAGCTTCGAGCTCGCCGCCGCGAATGGTTTCGATCTGAACCCGATCGAGGTGAGCGCGCTGTCTTCGCTGCGCCGCCGGACCTTCGAGTGCATCGCCGCGAGCCTCGACCCGCGGATCTCGCGCTCTTCCGCGGCGCGTCAGGACGGCGCCGGAGCCTCCGCAGTAGAAGTCGCCCGAAGGTAGCCGTCGATCGCCGCGGCCGCCTTGCGGCCGTGTCCCATCGCCAGGATCACCGTCGACGCTCCGGCCACGATGTCGCCGCCGGCAAAGACGCCCTTTCGCGTGGTCATCATCGTCGCCTCGTCCACGACGAGGGTCCCGTGCCGCGTCGTCGTGAGTCCGGGCGTCGTCTTGCCGATCAGCGGGTTCGGGCCGTTGCCGATCGCCTCGATCACGATCTCGACGGGAAGCTCCTCGAACGCGCCCTCGATCGGCACGGGGCGGCGACGCCCCTTCTCGTCGGGCTCGCCCAGCTCGCACCTCTGGACCTTCAGCGCGCGCACCCAGCCGTCATCCGTCGTCAGGATCTCCACCGGCGCGTTCAACAGCCGGAACTGGACGCCCTCCTCCTCGGCGTGGTGCACCTCTTCGAGCCGCGCGGGCATCTCTTCGCGCGAGCGGCGGTACACGAGGTAGACGTTCTTCGCGCCGAGGCGCAGCGCCGTGCGCGCCGAGTCCATGGCGACGTTGCCGCCCCCCAGGACCGCCACGTTCTCGCGCCGCAGGACGGGCGTGTCCTCTTCGGGGAACCGGAAAGCTCCCATGAGGTTCGCGCGCGTCAGGTACTCGTTGGCCGAGTAGACGCCATTTGCGTCCTCCCCCGGGACGTTCACGAAGTAGGGGAGCCCCGCGCCCGTCGCGACGTAGACGGCGTCGAATCCCTCGTCGAACAGGTCGTCGACCGAGAGCGTCTGACCGACGACGGTGTCGAGTTCGAACGAGACGCCCATCTTCGCGAGGTTGTCCACCTCGGCGGCGACGATGTCCTTCGGGAGCCGGAACTCCGGGATGCCGTACACGAGGACGCCGCCCGCCTTGTGAAAGGCCTCGAAGACGACGGCCTCGTGGCCGAAGCGGCGCAGGTCGCCGGCGCACGCGAGGCCGGACGGGCCCGCGCCGATGATCGCGACCCGCCGGCCGGTGGGCGGCCCGACCGGCGGCAGCTCGACGCCGCCGACCTCGCGCTCCCAGTCCGCGAGAAACGCCTCGATCTTTCCGATCGAGACGGCGAAGCCCAGGTCCTTGTGGACCTTCGCGACCATGCAGTTCTGCTGGCACTGACTTTCCTGCGGGCACACGCGACCGCAGATGGCCGGCAGCAGGTTCGTCTCCTTGATCTTCCGGATCGCGCCGCGGAAGTCTCCGTCGGCGACGAGCTTCAGGAAGCCGGGCACGTCGACGCCAACGGGGCAGCCCGTGACGCACGGCTCGTTCTTGCAGGACAGGCAACGCACCGCCTCGGCCCGCGCCTGATCGGGCGTGTAAGCGAACGGCACCTCGCGGATGTTGCCGACGCGCTCGGCCGCATCCTGCTCGGCCCAGAAGACCTTCGGGAGCTGGCCGCGCTGCCGGGCGTTGAACGTGGCGCGGCTCTCGATCCGTGCGGCGAGATCCTCCGCGGTCAGAGCGACCCGGTCCGACGGCGACATCAGTGGACCCCGCCGCGCCAGCGCTCGAGGCTCGCGGCCTCCTCGCTGCGGTACATGGCCTGGCGCCGCATCATCCCGTCGAAGTCCACCTGGTGGCCGTCGAACTCGGGGCCGTCCACGCAGACGTACTTCGCGACGCCATCGACCATCACGCGACAGCCGCCGCACATGCCGGTGCCGTCCACCATGATGGTGTTCAGCGAGACGAGCGTGGGGACGCCGTAGGGCAACGTCGTCTTCGAGCAGAACTTCATCATCACCGGCGGTCCGATCGCGACGGCGAGGTGGACGTCGCCCCCCCCGGCCCGCCGGGACTCGATGACGTCCTTCAGCACGTCGGTGACGAACCCCTTGCGGCCGGAGGATCCGTCGTCGGTGCAGACGAGGAGCTCGCTCGACGCGGCGCCGAGACGGTCCTCGAAGACGAGAAGATCCTTTCGGCGCGCGCCGAGGATCGTGACCACCTCGTGACCGGCCTCGCGGAACGCGCGCGCGATCGGGAGAATCGGCGCCGCACCGATCCCGCCGGCGACGCAGGCGACCGTTCCGCGGAAACCGGCGTCCCGGCCGGGAATCCGAATGTGCGTCGGGTTCCCCAGCGGTCCCGCCACGTTCGAAAGGCCGTCGCCCACCGCGAACCCCTCGGACATCTCGAAGGTCGTCTTTCCGACGGCCTGGACGACGAGCGTGATGGTGCCTCTCTCGCGGTCGACGTCCGCGATGGTGAGCGGGATCCTCTCGGAGCCCGCGTGCGGGCGGACCATGACGAACTGGCCCGCGCGGTGGCGTCGCGCCACGCGCGGCGCCTCGACCTCGTAGAGGGTGACGTTCTCCGACAGCAGTCTCTTCTCGACGATTCGAAACACGCTTTTTCCCCGCGCCGATGGTGGGATAGGGAGCGCTCCGCCCGCTGATGCATTTGCACCAGCGGAGCCGGAGGATGGCGCCCGCCCGGGCTAGGGCTTCGCCGTCGGAAGGTACTGCGCGGGAATGGGGTTGTCGGGTCGCTCCGCGTCCCAGACGACCGATGCGATCCACCAGCGGTTGCCGTCGCGCAGGAGCTGGATCGAGTTGATGCCGCGCTGGAAAGGCGCCGCATCCGACGGGGCGCGGCGCGACTCGTACGTCGAAAAGACGTGGCAGACGTTGCCGAAACAGTCGGTGCGCCGGGCGATCTCCCGCTCGAAGAAGCCGACGGCCGGCTCCCCCTTCTCTTTCCGCGCCGCCGCTGCCTTCTCGACGCGCTCGGCGAACTGGTCCACGTCCATGACGCGGAAATCGGCGGCGTCGGGCGCCTTCGGTGGGACGAGCATCCCGACGTACAGGAAGATCCGCCGCATCCGGTCGAAGTCGGGGCGCGCGTCGGCCGCGTGGCTCACGGAGGCGTAGAGCGCCGAGATGATGGCGTCCACGGACGCGGCGTCCGGCGGCGCCGCGGCCTGCCTCCGCGGAGCGGACTGGGCCCCGGCGGTCGCAGCGCCGATCAGGAGCACGACGATTGCGATTCGAAATCTCGACATCGTTCCCTCCGCAGTGCTCGCGCGAAGCTACCATGCGCCGGGAACCGAGGAGGACCGGATGAAGATGACCGACTTCTTTTCCGCCCAGCTCGAGCGCGAGGCCGTCGGAACCCGCCGCGCGCTCGAACGGGTCCCCGACGGGCACGCCGACTGGAAGCCCCACGAGAAATCGATGCCGTTCGGCTACCTCGCGTCGCTCGTGGCGATGATTCCTTCGTGGATCGCCATGATGGTCGAGAGGGAAGAGCTCGACTTGAATCCGCCGGGCGGATCCGCGCCGCGCCCGCCGGCGCCCGGAAACAACCGGGAGCTTCTCGCGCTGTTCGACGACTCGCTCGCCAAGGCCCGGCACGCCCTGGCCAACGCGTCGGACGAGAACCTCGAGAAGCCATGGAGGCTGCTCGTCGCCGGGAACGTCGTCGCGGAGAACCCGCGTCACGTGATGATCGCGGACACGTTCGGGCACCTCGCGCACCACCGCGGGCAGCTGACGGTGTACCTGAGGTTGCTCGGCGCGCCGGTGCCCGCGATCTACGGACCGTCGGCGGACGACCGCTCCTTCGGTTAGAGGCTCGACCCCGACGCGCGGCGGGAGCGCTCGAACACGCGGGCGTCTCCGAGGTAGTCCGCACAGGCTTCGAACGCGCCGGTCGGGCCGCGCCAGCGCAGCTCGTCGACGTCGCCGAAGAGCAGGGCGTCGGTCCGGAGGGTCGCCAGGTTCTTGAAGAGCAGAGCGAGGTCGCGGCTGTCGCCGAGGACCTCCGCCGGGAACGTTTCGATGAAGCCGTGCCGGTTGAGCAGCCGCGCGGCGGTGACGCGGCCGATCCGCGGAATCCCCGGGTATCCGTCGGCGGCGTCGCCGACGAGCGCGAGGAAGTCGGGGATGAAGGCGGGATCGACTCCGAACTTCTCGCGGACCCCGTCGGCCCCGCGGATCTTCTGGGACCGGCGGTCCACCTGGACGACCCGGTTCCCGCGGACGCACTGCGCCAGATCCTTGTCGGGGGTCCAGATACAGACCCTCTCGACCCGCTCGTCCTGGAACGCGATGCGCGCCGCCGACGCGAGCCCGTCGTCGGCCTCGAGCTCCGTCATCGGCCACACGGCCACTCCCATCGCGGCGAGCGCCGTCTCGAGCGGATGGAATTGCGCCAGAAGGCCCGGATCCATCCCCTCCGACGTCTTGTAGCCCGGCCAGACCCCGTTGCGGAAAGACTCGATGACGTGATCGGTCGCCACACCCACGTGCGTGGCGCCGCCTTCGATCATCTGCAGCACCGTGTGCAGCACGCCGATCACCGCGCCGAACGGCGGATCCGGGCCGTCGTTGAACCGCCGGAGGCCGTAGAAGTGGCGGAAGAGCTCGTACGTGCCGTCGACGAGGTGGACGATCATGCGTCCGCCCGTCCCGCTTCGGCGGCGCGACCGAGGAGGACCTCGCGCTCGCGCTCGTTTCGTGTGAGCGAGGCCGCGCGCTCGAACTCGCGCCTCGCCTCGGCGGAGCGGCCGAGCTTCGCGAGGAGGTCGCCGCGGACCGCCGGCAGCAGGTGGTAGCTCGCAAGCGACGGCTCCGAGGTCAACGCGTCCACGAGCTCCAGTCCCGCTGCGGGGCCGAACGCCATCCCGACTGCGACCGCGCGGTTGAGCTCCACCACCGGAGACGGCGCCTGCGTCGCGAGATCGTCGTAGAGCCCGGCGATCCGCGACCAGTCCGTCTCCTGCGGCGTGCGCGCCTGCGCGTGGCAGGCCGCGATCGCCGCCTGCAACGCGTACGGCCCGCGTTCGCCACCGAGCCGGCCGGCCCGCTCGAGTGCGGCGAGGCCGCGGCGGATCAGCAGTTGGTCCCAGCGCGAGCGGTCCTGGTCGAGCAGCAGGACCGCCTCCCCCGACGGGCCCACGCGAGCGCGCAGGCGCGATGCCTGGATTTCCATCAGCGCGACGAGACCGTGGACTTCCGGCTCCTCCGGAGCGAGCTCCGCGAGGATGCGTCCCAGCCGCAGCGCGTCCTCGCACAGCGCGGGGCGCACCAGGTCGTCCCCCGCGGTCGCGGAGTAGCCCTCGTTGAAGACGAGGTAGACCACTTCGAGCACGGACGCGAGCCTCGACGCGAGCTCCGCGCCCCGCGGGACCTCGAAGGGAACCTGCGCGTCCGCGAGCGCCCGCTTGGCCCGGACGATCCGCTGGGCCACCGTCGGTTCCCCGACGAGGAACGCCCGCGCGATCTCGTCGGTCGTGAGGCCGCCGATCAGGCGGAGCGTGAGCGCCACGCGCGCCTCGGTCGAGAGGACCGGGTGGCAGGCGATGAAAATCAGGCGCAGGAGGTCGTCGCCCACGGGGTCGTCGATCGCCGCTTCCAGGTCCGCGGCGGCATCCGCGAGGCGGGCGTCGATCTCGCGGCCGAGCTCCACGTGCTTGCCATCGAGCATCTTGTCGCGGCGCAGCCGGTCGATCGCGCGGCGCTTCGCGGTCGTCATGAGCCACGCCCCCGGGTTGTCGGGGACGCCCGACTCCGGCCACCGCTCGAGCGCGGCGACGAGCGCGTCCTGTGCGAGGTCTTCGGCGAGGCCGACGTCGCGGACCATCCGGGTCAGCCCGGCGATGAGCCTCGGCGACTCGATCCTCCAGACCGCGTCGATCGCTCGATGGGTGTCGGTAGCCGTCACCGGCTACCGATCACACCATCTTTCGATCCGTCAGTGAAAGGCCGGTTCCGGAGGCGATTGACTCACTTCTTCTTGGCGACCTGCTCACGCACCCGCTCTTCCTGCTCTCGCAGCTCGGGCGTGAACGCCTCGCCGAAGTCATCGGCCTCGAAGACCTGTCGAATCTCGACCTCGGTGTCCTCGAAGGGGGCGCGCTTCAGCCACTCGATCGCCTCTTCGAGAGACCGGGTCTGCCAGAGCCAGAAGCCCGCGACGAGCTCCTTTGTTTCGGCGAACGGCCCGTCGATCACGGTCCGTTTCCCTCCCGAGAACCGGACGCGAGCGCCCCGGGAGCTCGCCTGAAGCCCCTCGCCCGCGAGCATGACGCCGGCCTTTGCCAGCTCCTCGTTGAACTTTCCCATGTCGGCCAGCATCTTCTGGTCCGGGAGGACGCCGGCCTCCGAGTTCTTGTCGGCTTTGACGATCACCATGAATCGCGGCATTTCGTAACTCCTTCTGGTTTCGGGCCGGGCCCCGGACGCTCTCGACCGGGTGGCAACCCTGCCTCTCACTCTAGCGACGAACAGGGGTCCGCCGGATCGACACGGCGAGGCGTGTTTTCTCGAGGCGGAGAATGGGCGCGGAGGACTGTGTCGTGACCGGGTCAATCGGGCTCAGCCGTGGCGGGAAATCTGCCGACCGCTACCGTCGGATCTATTCGGTCGTCGCCCGCATCCCCCGGGGCCGCGTCGCGACGTACGGCCAGGTCGCGCGCCTCGCGGGTCTCGGCGGCCAGGCGCGCCTCGTCGGTTACGCCCTGAGTGCGTTGAAGGAGGGGAGCCGCCTCCCCTGGCACCGGGTGGTGAACGCGAAGGGTCGGATCAGCCTGCGGGGCGACCGCAGTCCGGCGAACGTCGTGCAGCGGCTCCGCCTGGAGCGGGAGGCCGTACGATTCGACGGCAGCGGCGTGATCTCTCTCGAGCGATTTCGGTGGCGGCCGCGATGAGGAGGCACATGAAAAAGGGGAGCCCGAAGGCTCCCCTTGTTCGAGAACCGAAGAGATCCCTCGCTACGCTCGGGATGACCGCTTCGCGGTCACTTGCAGGTCTTCCCGCCCGGCTTGCCCTTGCAGCTGCCGGAGCAGCACTGGGAGTTCGCGCTGCAGCTCGCGCCGACGGGGGAGCACTGCGGGCCGCCGCCACCCAGGATTCCGGAGATTAGGCTGTAAGAGACCGCGAACGCTCCATCCACGGTTGCGTTCGACTGGGCGTCGCAGACGTCGTTCAGGTTGAACCCGCAGGCGCCGTAGAGCTGCCCGACGATCTGGCCGCTCCCGTTCACCACCGGAGAACCGCTGCTGCCGCCCTCGGTGGCGCCGACGGTGTCGCGGCTGTAGATGAAGTTGCCGCGCGGGAGCGAGCTGCACGTCACCGCCGACGTGTCGACGGTCTGCGCCGAGTACGCCTGTGGCGAGCCCTTCGGATGGCTGATGCGATGAAGTGCAACGTTGTTGGTGTTCGCGACCGGCGTCGAGGTCCAGCCGAGGTAGCGCACGACGCCGTCGTCGGTCGCCGGAGCAGAGGACAGACGGAGCAGCGTGAAGTCGCTCGTCTTGCTGCCGGACACGATCTGCGCGCCGAGCGTGTCCGGGTTGCGCGTGCCCGACGGCCACGGATACGGGGACGCGCAGTTCGGGCTGCTGCAGGTCGTCTCGTAGTCGAAGTAGGTCTCCAGCCCGGACGCCTCGCTGCTGCGCGAGATGCAGTGGTTCGCGGTCAGGAAGTAGGGGACCACCGAGGACGTGTCGCTGTCGGCGATCAAACCGCCCGTGCAGATGTAATAGAAGCCGCCCGAGGGGAACAGCATGTGCGCGACGGCGTCGCGCGCGTCGTTCACGGCGCTGACGCTGACGCACGCCGCGTTGACGACGCAGGACGCGTTGTCGCTGCAGAAGGCAAGGGTCGCCATCGGCAGGCCGTCGCCCAGGTGTCCGACGTCCCGGATCACGAGGCGGGCCGCGGCGACGTCCGCCGCTGCGACGCGGAGCTGCAGCCGGGCTTCGTCGCCGAAGACCGTGTTGGTCCAGAGCTCGCCGTCGTCGACCGGTCCCCGCCCGGTGTAGGGGCCGTGAGCCTGTCCGTCGGCGGAGTACACGTAGAGCTCGGCGCTCTCGGGGAGATCGAAAGGCGCGAGGTGAAGCCTCAGCGCGGTCGCGCCGGGCGACGAGATCCTCGCCGTCCACACGAGCGATCCGTCCTCCGCGGCTTCGACGGCGCCGAACTTCGTCCAGGAGCCGAGCTTGCCGGTGGCGCCGAGCGCTTTGTCGATGCCGACGCGAAGGCGGCCGCCTTCGACCTGGGTTTGCGCCTCGGCCTTCTCGGCCGCGGTGAGTTTCACCTCGAGAGCACGGGCCAGGCCGCGCGCCGACTCGCGCGCGACGATCGAGCGGTGGAGCTCGGCCATCTGCGCGGCGCGATTGGACACGTCATAGACCTGATCTTCGCCTTCGGCGGCCAGACGGACAGGGGGGACCGGCGCCGCGAAGATCGGGACGGCGACGAGGAACGCGACCGCCAGAACGGTCGACCAACGTTTGGACATGGGGCTGCCTCCTGATTGGGTTTCGGTTGAGCGCGAGAGTATAGCGCGCCTCTTCTGTGACGGGAGTCACGAAATTGTATGATTCCTGATCGGTGCTCACGGTGCGCTCCAACCGACCCCTCCGCCTCTTCGCTCCGACCGCCCTCCTCGTCGCGGCCCTCGTCGCGGACCCCATTCCCCTCCGAGCGCAAGCCGCTTCGGACCGCCCGCTGCCCGAGACCCGCACCTTCCTGGAGGAGGTTCGGAAGCACTTCCACAGCGACGACTACCTCCTCGACCAGTACACCTTCACCGAGCGGCGCACCGAAAAGCGTTTCGACGCGAAGGGAAAGGTAAAACACGAGAAACACGAGGTCTACGAGGTCTATCCGTCGGCGCAGGCCCGCCAGACGTATCGCAAGCTCGTCGAGCGCGACGGGCGTCCTCTCTCCGCCGAGGAGCTCGAGAAGCAGGACCACGAGCACGAGAAGAAGGTCGCGAAGCTTCACAAGTCGGGCGAGGCGGCCGAGGCGAAGCGGCGCGAGCGCATGGCCGAGAACGAGCGGCGGGAGCGGGAGGTCGTCGACGACATTTTCGGCGTCTACGACATCGCGATCGTCCGGAGGGAGCCGATCGAGGGGCGCAACGCGCTTCTCGTGACGTTCACGCCGCGGCCCGGCGTCAAGCCGGCGAGCCGCCGGGGACGGATCCTCCAGAAGTTCACGGGCCGCGCCTGGGTGGACGAAGCGGACTACCAGGTCGTTCGCGCGGAGGCGGAGCTTCATCACACATTGTCCTTCGGCCTCGGCGTTCTCGCCCGGCTGCACGAAGGGGCCACGGCGACTTTTCAGAGACGGAAAGTCAACGGCGAGGTCTGGCTCCCCTCGGTGGCGACGTTCCGCGGGAGTGCCCGCGTGTTCCTCGTGAAGGGTCTTCGGATCGATTCGCGCTCGGAGTACTCCGACTACAAGAAGTTCAACGTCGCGACCGAGACGGCCATCGTCCCGGAAAAATCGGCGGAGTGAACCCGCGAGATCACGCGGTGCTCGCCGCGACTCCTCCGGAGCACACGATCCGCACCGGCATCCGGCTCAGGCGCTCGTAGACGCGGCGCTCGTTTCGAATGGGCCACCATCCGTAAAGGAAGATCTCGAGCGGCCGCCACATCGCCACCCAGCCGCCGATCAGGAGGCTTTCTCGGATGACCTGCGCGATGTGGCTTTGCGGAAGGACTCGCCGCCCCATCCAGTCGCCGGCCGCGATGCTTGCTGTGAGAAAGACGAGCCCGATCGCGAGGCTCGTCCGGCCGATCCGGAACAGCTGGCGGAGCCGGCGTCGGGTGAGCTCCGACTGACGCGCGAAATAGGCGTGGACCGCGCTCCGAACCGCTTCCACCATCTCGGAGGTCACGAAGGGCCGGTCGAGGTGAACGAGGAGCGCGAGGGGCTTGTCGTGACCGAGCTCTTTCGCGGAGCTGACGATGTATTCCTCGGCGTCGGCGTCCAAGTCCTTGTCGTGGAACGGGGAGGGATCCAACGTGTGGAAGAGCTGTTCGATCTGCGCGACCCGCACCTCGATGACCGCGCTGTCCGGCGGAATCTCGTCTCCGGCCCACGTTCGTTCGGTCGCCATCGCAGGGAGGAGCTTCTCGCGAGCTCCCGCGGAGATCAACCCGCACCGCAATACGATGAGCCGGTGCTCGTTCCGGAGACAATTGCCATTCCCGCCGATCCGCCCTTCCGGATCGGTCGCACTCCCGTGACGAACGGGGAGTACGCCGGCTTTCTCGAGAGCGGGCGGGCCGCGCCGCCCCCGTGGTGGACGGACGCGGACTTCTCGGCGCCGCGGCAGCCGGTCGTCGGGGTCACGTGGGACGAAGCGATGGAGTACTGCGCGTGGCTGGCCGACACGGCCGGTGGGATCTGGCGGCTCCCGCGCGAATCGGAGTGGGAGCTCGCGGCCCGCGGAGGCCTGGTCGCGGCGAAGACGGCGTGGGGCGACGCGATTCCGCCGGGTGAGATCCCGGAGGGCGCGCTGCGAGGACCGTGGGAAGTCGGCCGCGGAACGCCGAACGGATACGGGATGCTCGACGCCGGCACGATGGTCCACGAGTGGTGTCTCGACTGGGACGCCGCGCCGCGCGAGCCGCGGCGTCGAGCAAGCCGCGGAGGCTCGTGGCGGCACGAGATCCGCTGGTCGTCCCCGTCGGCGCGGTCGAGCCTGCCCGCGGGCTATCGCTACTCGGACTACGGGTTTCGCGTGCTGCGCGAAACGACATAAGCTCCGACCAGGAGGTCTGAATGCCGGCCAAACGAACCACCCACCGGAGCGCGTCGGGAAAGAAGCTCTACGCGGTGCGCGACAGCTCGGGAAAGTTCAAGGACATCCAGACGTACAAGAGAGCCCAGGGCGCGGACATCAAACGCAAGAGCAAGGCAGAGTCGAAAACCAAGAAGAAGTAGCTACCCGGGCCGCTTCGCGGCGATCGGCCTCCGTTTCGAGCGAATCCTGAGGACGACTTTGCCGGCCACGTGCCGCCCCGCGGCATGCTTGTACGCCGCGGCGGCGCGTGCCAGCGCGTACTCCTTCGGGATCGGCACTTTCAGCTTCGACCCCTCGACGGCCCGGTTCAGGCGCTGGAACTCGCGCACTCCGGGCACCCCGTCGTACGCGACGACCTTCACGCCTTTGCGTTTGCGCGGCACCGGCTCGACCCCGTTCGGATAGGCGAGCCGGCCGCCGCGCGGCTTCAGCGCGTCGAGACAGGCCGCGACCGACTTCCCGCCGACGAACGCGAGCACGGCGTCCACGCCATCCGGCGCGAAGCGGCGGGCCGCGGCCGCGAGGTTCCCGCGCTTCCCGTCCACGGCGGCGTCCGCGCCGAGCCGCCGGACGAGTGCCACACCGTCGCGGCCCGATGCGGTCGCGAGCACGCGCGCACCCCGCCACTTCGCGAACTGCACGGCGAGCGTCCCGACGCCGCCCGACGCGCCGTGCACGATGATGCGTTCGCCCCTTTTCACTTTCAGCGCGTCGTCGACTCCCTGAAGCGCCGTCAGGCCCGTCGTCGCGATCGCGCCCGCGCGCCGGAAGTCGAGACCCCGGGGAATGGAGGACACCTTCTGCTCGACGACGGCCACGGACTCCGCGTGGAATCCGCCTTTCGGGTTCTGGTAGCTGTACGAGTAGACGCGCTGTCCGACGCGAAGCCGCCGGACTCCCGTTCCCTTCTCGCGGAGGACGCCGGCGCCGTCGGTCCCCGGGATGACCAGGCGTTCCCGTCCCTCGGGCCGCATCTCCGCGTCCCAGCTTCCGACGCCGGATGTATCGACGGCGATCCGCACCTCCCGTCGCCCGAGCGGCGGCTCCGGCACCTCGCGGACCGCGACGCTCCCACGGCGATCGATCGTGACGGCTCGCATTCGCGCGTTCATGTTCGGCTCCTTCCCATCTCCTTCCGATACGCGTGCACGAATTGGACCGGCAGGGCGCCCGCGACCATCAAGAGCGGAGAATTCGTAACCTTGCGGGCTCGCCGCCGTATCGAAAGGATTCGGAGGGCGCATGATCCGTCGGATTTCGGGTGTGACAGGGTTTCTCGTTGTGACGGCGATGTCGATCGCGGCGCCCCCCGGCGACCTCGAGGCGCGGCGCAAACAGATGAGCGATCTGCTGGCGGAGCACTGGGACTACACGCTTTCCCACAACCCCGAGTTCGCGTCGATCCTGGGCGACAAGCGCTGGAACGACAAGGTGACCGACTTCTCGCAGGAGGAGATC
>DATIBN010000223.1:0-16485 GCA_035457525.1 Thermoanaerobaculia bacterium
CCGGGCACCCCCCTTGCTCTCCAAGAGCCCGACTAGACCAAAGTCGTAGGACAAAAGGCTAGGACGAAAGGAAGGCGCACGGTGGGACAAGCCGCTCGGACAAACCCGGGTCACCGCCCGCAGGCAGGTTTTTCGGTCGTCGAACTGCTCGTCGTCTTCGCCCTGTCCGGCCTGGTGGCGCTCGTCGCCGTGCCGGCCGCCGGCAAGATCATCCGCCACTCGCGCGACCTCGGAACGTTCGCGAGCGTGCGGCAGGTGCTCGCCGCGGCCCGGCTTCAGGCCGTCAAGCACGGCGCCAACGTCGTCGTCGAGATCCGCCTGACCGAGAACAAGCAGATCCAGTTGAAGACCTTCAAAGATCGGGCGAACGACTCGACGACGCCGCTCCCGAACGACGAGCTCGCCGCCGCCGGCAACTTCGTGCAGGACACCGGGACGTTTGCAACGTCCCCCGGCACCGACGAGCCCACGCTCGCCGACTTCACGCTCACCACGGGCGTCCACCTCTGGAAGCACGGCGGTACGAAAGATGACCTCGCCGCGGCGGCCGCCTTCGACCGCTACGCGGGCGACGCGGGTCTCGTCAACCGTATCGTCTTCCTCCCGAGCGGCGGCATCGTTCCGCCCCAGGACACCGCGTGCGGGCTCCCCACTCCCTCGGGCGGGCGCGGCATCTATTTCGCCGACGACGAGGGCAAGAACTTCTTCCGTATCACGATCGACAGCAATCTCTCCGGGAAGTTCCGGGTCGACAAGTACGTCCCCGGCACCGGCTACGTGTCGACCGGCTGGACATGGAGCTAGCGAAGACGCGCCGGTCGGCCGGGTGGTGGCCCGGCCGCGTCCGGCGAACGCAGCGCCCCGGCTCCCGCCCGGCGAAGGAGCGCGGCCTGACGATCATCGAGGTGCCGATCGCGCTCACGATGCTCGGGTTCGGGCTGCTCGCCATGGCGCCGGTCTTCACGGGCGCCGTCCGCACGAACGCCTCCGCCCAGCAGCTCACGAACGCCAACACCCTGGCGCGCGAAAAGATGGAGGAGCTGATCGGCTTTCCCTCCACGGATCCGCGCCTGGCGGTCTCTGCGGGAAACAACGCCGCCGGCCCGGACACGACGTCGACCGGGACGGGGTCGATCGTGGGAACGAACGACTTCTGCAAGAACGACCTGCCCCTCTGGTACAAGCCTTCGACGGGCGAGACGTCGAAGGTGGCGACCAGTCCGGGCGTCGGCTGGTTTTCCTTCCCCTACACCCGGACCTACACCGTCGAGCAGTATCGCGAAGACCTCACCACCCGCGTCGTGGCCCCGGGAACCTACGGAGTCAAACTCCTGACAGTGGTCGTCCGTCCCACGAGCGGTCCCTTCCCGGGGCTGCGCCGGACGACCCAGTCCGTCTACGTGAGGTTCCGAGATGCCAGCCCGAACTGACCGGCGAAGCCGCGGCCTCTTCGGCTCGAGCGAGAGAGGCCTCACGCTCGTCGAAGCGATCGTCGCCTGCGTCGTCATGGTCGCCATCGCGCTCGGCCTCTACGCTCTTCTCGACTCGTCGAACAAGCTCGCCAAGCAGGAGACGAACGTCGCCGAGGCCCAGCAGTCGGCCCGCGTGGGGATCTACGAGGTCTCGCGCCTGATCCGGCAGGCCCGCGTCGGGCAGCTCTACTACGGCAACGCCATCCTTCCGGTCACGAACAACGCGCCGGGCGGCACGTCGCTCACCGACCTTTCCGGGACCCGCCACTACATTCGCAAGGGGACCGACGTCGTCGCGATTCGCGGGATCCTGCTCGGCGACCGGTATTCCATGACCACGGGGGACGCGACCTGCAGCGGGACGTGCAATTCCTCCACGAGCCTGACGATCACGATCCGCTCGACTGCCAACAACGGCGTCCAGAACTACCCCTCCGGCACACTGCCGGCGATCGCGAACCGAACCCGCCCCTTCTACTTCGTGGTCGCCGACGGGTCCACGCAGACCGTGAACGCGGGAGCGAACATGTACCTGGTCCCGCTCTACTACGTGGGACTCGTCGACACGGCGGGCACCTGGTACACGAGCACGGCGGACACCTTCACCTTCTCCATGAACCCGCAGGATCCCGGCGCCCGGAAGTACAACGCGTCGGCGAGCGGTGCGCCCGCCCTGGAGAAGCCGTACGCCGGAGGGATCGTCGACGAGATCCTCTTCTTCGTGGACGAAGGTTCATCGGATGGGTCGAGCTCGAATCTCGACACCCACCCCGCGCTCGCCCAGGCGATGTTCGACCCGTCCTCCGGAAACTACGACATTCAGCCGCTGGTCGACGAGGCGGAGGATTTCCAGGTCGCGTACGGGGTGGACGGCGTCGTGGCAGGCATCCCCTCGGATCGGGGAATCTCGCCCGCGTCGATCGACACGTCCGCGGTCAACAAGGACGAGTGGGTCGGCAACGTCGCAAGCGAGGTCGCGACGACGCTCACTCTTTCGTCGTCGGATCCCAAGCACGTGGACGCATTCCTGGACACCTCGATCGCGAGCGGTCCTCCGAACCCCTCGCTCGCCACGCCGGCCCTTCGCTCGATCTGGTTGTCCCTCGTCGTCAAGGCGAGCGAGCCCGACTTCAAGTACGAGGGCCCCGGTGCGACGGGGATCAAGACGCTCGACTCGACCGCCGTGTCCCTGTCGGCCTCCACGGCCACGGGGCGCAGGTATCGCCGGCGCCTCCAGTCGTTCGCCGTCGCGCTGAGGAATTACCAGTGAGGGGACGGAGGTTCGTGCGATCGAGCCGGGAGGAGGGGTTCGCCCTCTTTCTTTCGATGCTCCTGCTGCTCGTCCTGACCGTGCTCGGGATCGCCCTGCTGTTCACGGCGTCCACCGAGCAGAGCCTCTCCGGCAACGAGACGAAGGTCTCCAAGGTCTTTTACGCGGCGTGCTCCGGCGTCGACTACGCGACGGCGAAGCTCTCCTCCGACAAGAACTACGTCGGGGGCCAGATGCCGGTCGGCGTCTCGAGCCACTATCCGGGTCTCACCGCCGACATCCAGGTCACGGTGAGCCGTCCGATCAACGTCGGTTACACGATCCATCCCGGCGACCAGATCCAGTCGCACGGCAGCGCCTACGGCACGACCCAGATCGTCGAGAACTTCTACTACCTCAATTCCACCGCGCAGGGCAGCGCCATACAGGCAGCCAAGATGGTCACCGCGGACATCGGGATCTACCCGCAGCAGCTGAAGATCCCACAGTGAGCGACATGTCCAACATCCGTCTCCGCCTCGGCCTCGTTGCGATCGCCTTCATCGCGGCGATCGCGGTTCCGCGGTTCGCCGCGGCCGACGACAAGCAGCTTCTCGTCCGCACCGACGCGCCGGCCAACCTGATGATCGTCTTCGGCAACTCGCAGACGACCCAGCAGCCGATCCTGGGCTCGACGAGCGCCTGGGACGGGGACGCGGACTCTCCCGCCAGCAAGATGGGTGCGTCCAAGCGCGTGGTCGCCCGATTCGTCAAAGACAAGGAGGGCCAGTACAACTTCGGCCTGACGAGTTTTTCACACAACCCGAACGCGGGCTCGATCGCGATCTTCCGCAAGCACTGGCTCTACGCTCCGCTGACGGTGGACTACCCGTCCGAGACGTGGCGGGAGCCGATCGGGACCATCGGACGCTGGGGCAACCTGTCCAGCGGGCCGTGCACGACCCTGACGCCGAGCTGTGCCGACCGTTCCCCGGCGTTCATCACGCTCGATCCCGGCGCGACGGTCGTCGGACCGTTCTTCGGGGTCCAGGGGAACGGCACCGCTTTCATCTACCTGAACGGCAATTCGAGCAGCGCGACCCGGCGCATCAAGGTCACCCTGACCAAGGGGGAATACGGGGACGCGTACAGCGACGGATCGCTCTCCGCCTACGCGATCTCGAGCCCCAGCCCTCCTCACTCGGTTGAAGTCGAGAAGCAGTACCAGGAGAAGGCCTCCGGCAACTGGAACGACGTCGCCTCGACGCCCAACGGCGACCCCGGGAAGGTGACCGTCTACTACGCGCCGCCCAGTTCGCTCCCCTCGGACCTCTTTTTCCAGACGGATCCGGACGCCGGGAAGGCCATCGGGTTTCTAAACGACACCCAGACGGACTTCACGGTCGCGGCGAACTGCTCCGGCTGGGAGTTCCAGGTCAACACGGCGCCGCTGCCGCTCGTCAAGATCCCGCGCGACTACCTCTGGGGAGCGACCTGCAAGCCCGTCCAGAACTCGATTCCCTGCATCCACCGTCTGATGCGCCCCCAGGCCGCGCTCGTCCGCTACGACCAGGGAAGCGGCAACTACACGGTCGTCGACCACGACAACCCGGGCTACACCGGCTCGGGGAGCAAGTACGCCGACGGCTGTAACCCCGAGCTTCTCGGGGCGGTCGACGTCAGTCTCGACATCGTCGAGAACAACGCGATCCTGACGACCCGCAACGGCTCGCAGGCCCCGATCAAGAACCTCCTCGAGAACATCTACGACTACTTCAGCAACGTCGCGGTCGACGGCTTCTCGAACGGCAAGCGGGTCGACGACCCGAACAAGGCCTGCCGCAACTCCGCCGCGATCCTCATCTACGACAACTTCAACGGCTGCCAGAACGACAGCTGCTCCTTCCTGACCGGCCACGTGCTGAAGAAGTTGAAGCAGATCGGCGTTCCCGTGTACGTGATCGGGCTCGGCGCGAGCGCGGTCTCCACGTCCGACACCGGACGGTGTATCGCCCAGAACTCCGGCGCAATCCTGCCGGACGGGACCGTCGGGTACTTCCCGGTGACGAGCGCGGAAGGTCTTTACGCGGCACTGTCCGACATCGCGTCGTTCGTCAACGAGTCCTCCAAGGACTTCGCCTCTGCGACGGTTTCGTCCGTCCAGGCGGGCGGAGATCAGATGGTCTACCTGGCGACGTTCAACGCCGCCAAGAACCGTTCGATCTGGAACGGCCGTCTGAACGGTTACAAGTTGAACGAGTCGGGCCAGATTCAGATGGGTGAGAGAACGATCGACGATCCGCTGGATCCGGACAACGGCTTGACGCTGCCGGCGCCGTCCAATCATCCGGACTCCCTCAAATGGAACGCGGGCGAGAACCTGACGCAGACTCCCGGCACCGGCGCCACGGTCCCCGGTGCCGTTCTCGCGCCGGGCGCGCCCATGTCCACGGGGACCTACCTGGACAACTCCACCGACGACGTCCATTCGATCGCCACCCACTTCTATCCGGGTCGCAAGATCGTCTTCTCGCTGCCGCAGAGCTACCCGGATCCCGTGACCACCCTTCCCATCCCGGCCGCCGACGCGGTGCCCGAGAACCGGTACGACCTGACGTACACGACGACCGCGAGCTGGTGGCCCGCTTTGAAGACTCTCCTCGCTCCTCAGAACTCTCCCCCGTCGGTCGGCGGGCCGCCCCTGACCGACACCGACGCCGGCAACTCGCTGCGATTCATCTGGGGAGACCGCGATGCCGTCATGACGACGACCGAGGCGAACCAGCGCTACTCGGCGCCCGCGGCGCCGAGCCCGGACCTCGGCCTCAAGCTCGGCGACATCTTCCACTCGAACCCCCTCATCGTCGGGCGGCCCGCGGAGTTCGCATACTTCGACAGCAACCTGAACAACTACCAGGCGTTCTTCAATACGTACCGGCAGCGGCGCCGGGTCCTCTACGCGGGCGCGAACGACGGCCTGCTGCACGCGTTCGAGATCGGCGTCTTCAATCGCGATCCGTCCGTCTGCTCCACGCTCTCCGACGGCACCCTTCCGCCGTGCTACGACCTGGGCACCGGGGCGGAGCTCTTCGCCTACGCACCGCGCGAGACGATGCAGATCTTTAAGCCCCTCAAGAACGCCGTTGGGCCCCAGACCAAGAAGATGGAATGGACGGTCGACGGGGCTCCGTCCGCGGCCGACGTCTTCATCGACGCCAGCCACGACGGAACGCCGGCGGCATCGGAGCGCGCCTGGCACACGGTACTCGTCGGCGGATTGAGGGAGGGATCGCCCTTCGAGGGCCTCGACGGCGCCTCGCCGAAGCACTCGCGCGGTGCCCTTTTCGCTCTCGACATCACCCAGCCCGACGAACTCGTCGACGACGGCAGCGGCGGTGTCGGACCTCCCCCGGGCCCCGGAACGTTCCTGGCGCCCCGGTGCCTGAACGCGAACGGACACGCGAGCTGCGGCAAGGACGCTCCGACGGCGGCGGTCCGCACGACCCAGCCGGCTCGTGCGTGGCCGACCGTGCTCTGGGAGATCACGGACACCGGCGACCTCGACGCGAGCGGGTCGTCGGGCTTCGGCTTCCCCGACATGGGCGAGACCTGGTCGAAGCCGGCGATGGGCCGCGTTCGGGTCTGCACCGCCAACTGCGGCAACACGGTTCCCCCGCTCCCCACGACCGTGGACCACTACGTCGCGATCTACGGCGGTGGATTCGACCGGGAGCGGTTGAACCGGCGCGGCAACTGGATCTACATGATCGACGTCGAGACCGGCAAGACGCTCTATCGTGCGAACTCCAGCTGCGGAATCAACGCGGGCGCGGCCGGCTGCTCACCGACGTATTTCGGATCGATGCCGTCGGAGCCTGCGGCGTTCGACCTGAACGGGGACGGATATCTCGACTACGTCTACATCGGGGATCTGAAGGGCCAGATGTGGAGGATCAGCCTGACCGACCTCCGGCGCTCCGGGAGCGCTCCGGGAGGTCGCTGGAACAACCAGTTCGATCTCGTCGCCGGATCCGGCAAGCCCTTCCTGTTCTTCCAGGCGCCTCAGCCCGTGGCGCCGGCGACGAACCCGTTCTACCCGATCTACTTCCGGCCGACCGCCGTGTCGCTGGGGTTCAGCTCGGGCGGCAACCCGACGCTCGGCATCGCATTCGGGACTGGCGATCGAGACGACATCCTGTCCGGGATCGATCCCTTGAGTCTGAACTTCAAGCAGCGCTTCTACTACGTCATCGACGACTCCAACGCGACGACGAGGACCGAGACCGACCTGTTGAACATCGCCTCTCCGACGGCGGCGGTCGCGGTGAGCGTCCCGACGAAGGGATGGTTCATCGAGTTCGTGCCGGGCGAGCGCGTCATCACCGATTCGCTCGCGATCAAGGGGGTCATCTTCTTCTCGACGTTCAACCCGATCCCGACCGGGGTTACGCGTGACGCGTGCAACAACCTCGTCAAGTGCAGCTTCTCCCGGGGGCTCCCGCGGTTCTACCGGGTCAAGTATTCGACGGGCGACCCGTATTCGGGCACGGACCGTGGCGAGAACCAGGCCAACGCGACGTTTCTGACGAACCCGGTCTTCTACACTTCGGCGGACCAGCAGTCCCACGTCATCTTCACATCCGACAACTACGTGAAGGTCGAGACGGTCCCGGGCGGCAGCCGCACGACCGTGAAGGACTGGAAGGAGAACGAGAAGCCCAAATAGGGGCGGGCGTTGGAGCGGACTCGCGCTGCTCGCTGGCGCTCGCATCGGCGAGCCGCTCAACGCCCTTCGTCCTCACCCGGCGGGGCACGGCTACAGAGCTCGCGCTGCTCACTCCGCTCGCATCGGCGAGCCGCTCAACGCCCTTCGTCTCTACTTCAGAGCTCGCGCAACCATCTTCAGGTCCGCCACGAACCGGGCCGTCTCGAGGCGGCGGGTCTCGTCGTCCGGAGCGCGCAGCAACGACGACGGGTGAACCGTGGCGATCACCCGCGGCGCGAGCGGAGAGACCACGAACACTCCGCGCTGCCGGCTGACCTTGAACTCCCGCCCGAGGAGAGCCTGCGCCGCCGTCGCACCCAGACAGACCAGCACCTGTGGGCGAACGACGGCGATCTCGGCGTCCAGCCAGGGCCGGCAGGCCGCGATCTCGACGGCGTTCGGCTTCTGGTGGATGCGACGCTTTCCGCGCGGCTCCCACTTGAAGTGCTTGACGACGTTCGTGACGTAGACCTCGCGCCGGTCGATCCCGGCTTTCTCGAGCGAGGCGTCGAGGATGCGTCCCGCCGGGCCGACGAAGGGGCGGCCCTCGAGGTCCTCGCGGTCGCCGGGTTGCTCCCCCACGAACATCACGCGCGCCCGGGGGGATCCCTCGCCGAAGACGGTCCGGGTCCCCCGCCGCCACAGGTCGCACGCGCGGCATCCCGCCGCCGCCTGTCGCAGTTTCGGCAGGGTCGGCCGGAGAGGCACGAGCGGAGCCGCGCTCTCACGGGAAAGCGTCCGCGCCGGCACCCCGACTCTTGAAGCATTCCGCGCGCCAGCGGGCCTTGATAGCCTCGGGCAAGTCGCGGGCCTGCAGCCGCAGCAGTCCAGAAGGGAGGACTTCCGATGAACCTCGTCGTCGGCGCCACCGGTGTCCTCGGTACGGAGATCTGTTCGCAGCTCGCGCGGAAGGGCAAACGCGTGCGCGCGCTCGTCCGGAAGTCTTCCAGCCCCGAGCGGGTGGAAGCCCTCCGAAAGCTCGGGGCCGAGCTCGTCACCGGCGACGTGACCGACCGCGCCTCGCTCGACGCCGCCTGCCGCGGAGTCCATACGGTCTTTTCGACGGCGACGGCGATCCAGTCGCAACAGGAGGGCAACACGCTCGACCGCGTGGACCGGGAGGGCCAGGCGAACCTGGTGGACGCCGCGGCCGCCGCCGGCGTGAAACGGTTCGTTTTCATCTCCTTCCGCATGGGGCGGGACGACGTCGATTTCCCGCTGCGCGCCGCCAAGCGCGCGACGGCCGAGCGCCTCCGCTCGAGCGGCATGCCCTGGACCGTCATCGAAGCGTCGATCTTCATGGAGGTGTGGCTCGGGCCCCACCTCGGCTTCGACGCGGCGAACGGACGCGCGCGGGTCATCGGGTCCGGGGATCAGAAGATCAGCTGGGTCTCCTACTACGACGTCGCGGCCATCGCCGTCGCCGCCGCGGAGAGCGCGGACGCCGAGAACCAGACGATCGCGGTGGGCGGTCCGGAGGCGCTCTCTCCCCACGAGGTCATCCGGATCTTCGAAGGAAAGGCGGGACGGAAGTTCGAGATCGAGCGCCTGCCGGAAACGGCGATCGAGCAGATGAGGGCCAGCGCGAAGAACCCGGTCGAGGAGACCTTCGCCGGCCTCATGCTCTTCTACGCCCGCGGCGACGAGATCGAAATGCGCGACACCCTGCGGCGCTATCCCCGCCGTCTGACCACGGTCCGGGAGTACGCCGACCGCGTTCTCGCCGGATAACGGCGGTCGGCCCGAAGCCGTGCCGACCGCTTTCGGAACGGACCGGCTGGAGTCCGGGGCCGACGGCCGGGCCGTCCTCGTCTGTTCGAGGTCCAAGGGCTGGCGACCGCGCGCGTCCGGGGTCGCCGCACGGCGCGCGGAGCATCCGGGTACCGCCGTGAAGTGGGGCGGCGAGATCTTCGAGGTCGTGAGCGCGGAGCCCGTTGCCGACGGAGGAATCCGATACGAGCTCGCCCCGTGGCGGCAGGAGGTCGCCATCCGCAGCCTCGAGCGCTACGACGCGGAGAGCGAGGGGGCCCGGGCGGACGAGCGGCATTGGAGGGAGCAGGCGGTGCGCCGGCGGCGGCTCTCGATTCTGCTCGCTCCCCTTCTCGGCCATCTTCCGGGTCCCGTCCAGGAGGCGATGGAGCACGAGTTCGGGGCGCCGGCAAACGCCATGACTGCGGCGTCGGCCTTTCCGCTCCTCGTCCTCGGGATGGTCGGGCTTCTCGGCCACCTCGTGCAGATGTTCGGCGGCTCCCTCGCTCCTCTGCCGCAGCCGTCTCTTCCGCTGTCGCTCTACCTGTTCGGGGAGTCTTCGCTGCGCCTCGCCCTCGTCGCGACCCAGTCCCGGCCGGCAGGCTCGATTCCGGGAGCGCTCCTCTACGAGATCTGGAAGAGAGCGAGACCGTAGAATCGTCCCGGAGGTTCGACATGGGTAAGAAGTCGACGCTCGTCCTGTCTCTGCTGCTGCTCGCGATCGGTTTCCCCGCCGCGCCGGCGAGCGCCGAGGAGCCGCGCAAGATCGAGGTCGTGGCGAAGAAGTTCGCTTTCGAGCCGTCGAGGATCGAGGTCCGGGCAGGCGAACCGGTCGAGATCACCTTCCGGAGCCTGGACACGAAGCATGGCTTCGCGTGCAAGCAACTGGGTCTGGAGAAGGTCGTCTTCACGAAGGACGAACCGGCGACGGTCCGGTTCACGCCGGAGAAGGCGGGGACGTATCCCTTCAAGTGCGCGCGGTTCTGCGGCCTCGGTCACGGAAAGATGAAGGGGGAAATCGTTGTCCTTCCATGAACGTCGCGGGGAGAGGTCCCACGGACCCGCCGCAGTCCACGCGATGCGTCTCGCCGCCGCCGTCGTCGCCTTCGCGGGCGCTCTGCCGCTTCTCGCGCAGGAGCCGCCCCCCGGTCCGCCGCCGCTGTGGTCCGGAAAAGGCGAGCTCTCCTTCGTGTCGACGTCGGGGAACAGCGACACGCAGACCCTCGGAGCGGGCGTCGAAGTCGCCTACCAGCCGCTCCCCTGGAGCCTCGGGTTCAAGGCCGCGTTCATCCGCAACGAGGCCGACGGCGAGGAGAAGGCCAACTCGCTTGCCGCCGCGCTCCGCGGAGCCCGCGCGTTCTCTCCGCGGTTCGAGGCGTTCGCGCGCGTCGACTATCTGAAGGACAAGTTCTCCGGAATCGAGTCCCGCTGGACGGGCGAGGGGGGCGTCGCATACGCGCTCTTTCCCTCTCCGCCGCACAAGCTCAAGTTCGAGGGGGCCGTCGGGTACACGACGGAGAGCCGGGTGGATGCGGAGGATCGCGACTTCCCCACCGCTCGAATCGGCGCGCTCTACGAGTGGCAGATCTCGAAGAGGGCCGTCTATTCGGAGGAGCTCTCCTTCATCGAAGATCTCGATGACACGGACAACTGGCGGATCGTGAACACGGGCTCGCTGACGGCCGAGGTGTCGACGGTGCTCGCCGTCAAGCTGTCGTTCGCGATCCTCTACTCGAACCAGCCCGTGCCCGGGTTCGAAAAGCGCGACACGAAAACGTCGGCCGCGCTCGTCGCGAAGTTCTAAGAAAAGAGGCGGCGCCGCTCGGGCGCCGCCTCTCCAGGGAGAGTCCGGTTATCGAGGGGCTAGGAGTCGCACCGGGGGACACCCAGTGCGTTGTGGTTGCTCCGTTCGACCGGATCGGCAATCCACCCGCGCTGCGGGATGTCGTTGCCTCCGAAGGGCAGCGGGCACGTCGCGATACCGGAACCCGGCGGGACGTTTGCTTCCCCGCAGTTTCCGACCTGGTTGTTGGTCCCGAGATTCATGTCGGAGACCCTCTGCGGATCCGGGCCCCCGCCGTTGGCGCCGTCGTCGATGAAAACGCCGTTGTCGATGTTGATGGCTCCGTCCGCCGAGGTGACCTTGTCGAAATCGTCCGGACCCAGGTTCTTCAGCGGGCTGCCGATCTGGTTCGTGTGAGCGTAGATCTTGATGGTCCCGGTCTTTCCGAAATCGTCACGGAGCTCGGCATCCCCCAGGTTGATCACCCAGCCGCCCGGGAGAAGCGGGGCGTCGCTGCCGTCCGGATTCCGTCCGTCCGCCATGATCCAGATGTTCTCGGCGATGTAGATGCAGGAGTTGGAAAGATCGATGTCCTTTTCCGCGAACGCGCGGAAGTTGCTCTCGATCGTCCCCCGGAACTTGTTGCGGCCGAAGCAGCCGCCGCACTGCGAGCACAGGAATTCGCGAGTGAGCTGCTGGCCCGCCTGTTCACAGGTGAAGCCGACGGCGTTCTCTTCGTCACAGCCCGGACCGGCGAAGATGTTGCCGTGGAGCGCGAAGAGCTCGATCTTCGGACGGCCGCCCGTGAACTCGAAGTTCGAGTTGTGAATCGTCATGTCCCCGTCGGAAGTGATCCGAATGGCGTTGCCTCCGAAGAAAGCGCCTTCAATGTTGATCGGGCACTGGGTGCCGTAGCACTGGATGTTCGTCGTCGCCGAAGGACCGGCCTGAACGATGGATCCCCCGACCTGGTCGATCTCGACGCCGCCACAGGCGCGCAGGACGATCCCGCCGTTGGCATTCTGATCTTCGATCGTCGCCGCGGTGAGCGTCACGAGCGAAGTCGCGTTGCCCCACGCCGCGCAGGAGACGTTCGAGCTGGTCGTGACGCCGGCGAGGAGTTTCGTCCCGCCGATTCCGCCGGTCTTGATTCCACCACCGAGGGTTCCGTCCACCGTGATCGCGTGAACGTCCTTGACCGTGACCGTCTTGAATTCCAGGGAGCACTCGATGCTGACGTCGTCCGTCTTCGCGAGTCCGGGCGTGACCCCGCCCGTCAAGGCGTAGTCGAGCGATGCATTGGGCGCCGGACACGCAACCGTGGGGGTCGGTCCTCCGACGTGGTACGTCGCCGCGCTCGCGATCCCGCTACACAGGACGATCGCCAGCGGCACGAAGAGAAGAGTCCCACCGGGTTTCCCTTTCATCCTTCACCTCTATTCTCAAAATGAATCCTCGACTTGCCGCGGAGCCGCCGGTGAAACCTCAAGGGGTTACGCTCGGCAATTCCGGGATGAAGGGATCTAACGCCAGCCGGAATCTCTCCGTCCATTGGACCTTCGTGGCGTTCGACTCGACGTTCGTCGGACAGACTCGCGTCGAGGTCGCCCTCGAACAATCCGAACCCGACGCGAGGTCTTAGATCGCGGTTCCCGGCGCGATCTTCGGCTCGATGGTCGGGGTCGTGGTGTCCTCCGGCAGCTTCCCCATGAGCCGACGGATCGGCTTCGCGAGAACCAGCAGGAGAATCCCCGCGACGCCCGTCACCTTCGCCACGAACCCGAAGAGCTCCGGCAACGGCATGCTCTCGCTACCGCCGGCGACGAGGCCGGCGATCAGGTTTCCGAGCGCGCTACCCATGAACCACGTGCCCATCATCTGACCGACGAGCCGGGGCGGCGAGAGCTTGGTGACGCTGGAGAGGCCGACCGGCGAGAGGCAGAGCTCACCCACGGTGTGCAGGAAGTACGTGGCGACGAGCCAGTGGGCGCCGACCTTGACGGCGCCTCCCTGCGTCTGGAGCGCGGCCCAGACCATCACGAGAAATCCGATCGCGAGGAACACGAGCCCGTAACCGAACTTCGCGGGAGTCGACGGCGCGCGGGAGGCCAGGCGCAGCCAGATCCAGCCGAACACCGGCGCGAGCAGGATGATGAACATGGAGTTCACCGACTGCAGCCAGGAGGCGGGCATTTCCCACCCGAAGAAGACGCGGTTCGTGAGCCGTTCGGCGAAGAGGTTCATCGAGGAGCCCGCCTGCTCGAACCCGGACCAGAAGAGTGCGGCGGAAACGAAGAAGATGAAAATCACGATCACGCGCTTCTTGTCGGCGGTCGAGAGGCGACCGAACAGCAGTACCGATGCGAAGTAGAGCAGCGCGAGGGTGACGATGACGACGCCGGTCGCCTGCGCGACGCCCTGAAGTGTCAGGTTGACGACCCCGGACCGCTCGAGCAGGAAGAGGAGTACCGCGACCGCCGCGACGACTCCGAGCCCGATGAAAAGACCACGCTTCGCACGACTGACTGCGCCGGAGCGCTCCCCTTCGGTTTTCCGCTGCCCCGCCGTGCCGAGGTACCGCCCGCCGCGGGAGTACTGAAAGAGGCCGAAGACCATTCCGACGCCGGCGGCGCCGAAGCCGAGGTGCCAGTTGATTCCCTCGCCCAGGTACCCGCAGACGAGCGGGCCGAGAAACGCGCCGAGGTTGATGCCCGAATAGAACATCGAAAAGCCGGCGTCGCGGCGGCTCCCCCCCTCCGGATAGAGGTCGCCGACCATCGCGCTCACATTGGGTTTCAGGAGGCCGGTTCCGATCACGATGAGACAGAGCCCGAGGTAGAAGCTCGGGACGGTCGGAATGGCCATGCTGAAGTGGCCGGCGGCGATGATGCAGCCCCCGACGAAGACGGCTTTTCGCTGTCCGAGCAGGCGGTCCGCGATCCAGCCTCCCGGCAACGCCATCAGGTAGACGCTCGCGGTGTAGAGGCCGTAGATTGCGGCGGCCGTCGCGTCGGTCATGCCGAAACCGCCGGTCTCAACGGACGCGACCAGGAACAGGATCAGGAGGCCCCGCATCCCGTAGTAGCTGAAGCGCTCCCACATCTCCGTGAAGAAGAGGGTGGAGAGCCCGCGCGGGTGTCCGAGCCACTTCCTCTCGGCTGTCATCGGCTGGGCCATCTCATCCCCCTCGCGGCCGACAGGCTAACAGAGCGCCGTCGGGCCCTTCGCTTCGAACGTCCCGCCTCCGGCTACGGATTCCCGATTCCCGCGTCGCGCAGGCTCTCGGCGACCGCCCGCGCCGTGCGTCGAAGGTCGGCGTCGGAGTGGGCCGTCGAGACGAACCAGGCCTCGAACTGTGCGGGCGGAAGAAAGACCCCCCGGTCGAGCATCGCGTGAAAGAACGTCGCATATCGCCGGGTGTCGGAGTGTTTCGCCGCCGCGAAGTCGGTCACGGGCCCCCCCGTGAAAAAGAGGGTCGAGAGGGAGCCGACTCTCTGGTACGCGACGCGATCGCCGGCGCCCGTGTCACGGATGGCGTCGCGGACGCCCTCCTCGAGCAGCGCGCCCTTTCGCTCGAGCTCCCTGTACGGCGGGCGCCTCTCGATCTCCCGGAGCATCGCGAGCCCCGCGGCCATCGCGAGCGGATTCCCGGAGAGCGTCCCGGCCTGATAGACGTCGCCCGAGGGGGCGACCCTCTCCATCAGCTCGCGTCGCCCGCCGTACGCGCCGACCGGGAGCCCTCCCCCTACGATCTTCCCGAGGATGGTCAGGTCCGGCCGGATGCCGAAGAGCTCCTGCGCTCCGCCGCGCGCGACGCGGAAACCCGTGATGACCTCGTCGAAGACGAGGAGCGCGCCGTGCCGGGCGGTGATTTCACGCGCCGCTTCGAGGTATCCCGGCCGCGGAGATACGACCCCCATGTTGGCGGCGATCGGCTCCACCACGAACGCCGCGACCTCGCCGGGGTGCGCGCGAAACGCTTTCTCCAGCGCGTCGGCGTCGTTGTAGGGAACCACTGTCGTCGCCGCGGCCAGCTCCGCGGGCACGCCGGGACTCCCCGCGATCGAGAGGGTCGCCAGCCCGGAGCCCGCGGCCACGAGGAAGGAGTCGGCGTGGCCCTGGTAGCCGCCGTCGGTTTTCACGATGCGGGCGCGTCCGGTGGCGCCGCGGGCGAGACGGATGGCGCTCATCGCGGCTTCCGTACCGGAGTTGACGAAACGGACCATCTCGACGGAGGGGAACATGCGCGTGACGCGCTCGGCGAGACGGACCTCGCGTTCGGTCGGCGCACCGAACGAAGTCCCGCCGCGCGCCGCCTTCGTGATCTCGCGGACGACGAACGGGGGCGCGTGTCCGAAGAGGAGCGGGCCGTACGACATCACGTAATCGAGGCGTGACTTCCCGTCCGCGTCGCGGACGCGCGCGCCCCGACCCGTCGCGACGAAGAACGGCTCTCCTCCGACCGACCGGAAGGAACGGACCGGCGAGCTCACGCCCCCGGGCATGAGCGCCTTCGCGCGGCGGAACAGAGCCGTCGAGCGTTTCGAATCCCGGCGGGACTTCGGAGTTCGGACTTTCGGCTCCTAGTGAGGCAGCGAGCCTTCCGCGATCCAGCGGGCGGCGTCCCGGGCATGGTAGGTCAAGACGAAGTCCGCGCCCGCCCGCACGATGCCCGTCAGGATCTCGCCGACGATCCGCTTCTCGTCGATCCAGCCGTTCGCCGCGGCCGCTTTGACCATCGCGTATTCGCCCGACACGTTGTAGGCGGCGATGGGAGCGTCGAAGCGCCGCCGCGCTTCGGCGATCACGTCGAGATAGGCGAGCGCCGGCTTCACCATGACGGCGTCGGCTCCCTCGTCGAGGTCGAGCGCGATCTCCCGCATGGCCTCCCGCCGGTTCGCGGGGTCCATCTGGTATGCGCGCCGGTCGCCGAACTTCGGGGCGGAGTCGGCCGCCTCGCGGAACGGACCGTAGAAGGCGGAGGCCGACTTCGCGGCATACGCGAGGATGGCCACGCCGGTGAACCCTTCGGCGTCGAGCGTCCGGCGGATCGCGGCGACGCGTCCGTCCATCATGTCCGACGGCGCGACCACGTCCGCCCCGGCGCGCGCCTGGGAAACCGCGATCCGGGCGAGCAGCGGGAGCGTCGCGTCGTTGTCGACCTCGCCGTCCCGGATCACCCCGCAGTGGCCATGCGAGGTGTACTCGTCCAGGCACACGTCCGTCATCACGACGATGTCGGGAAGAGCGTCTTTGAGCCGGCGGACGGTTTCCTGCACCGCGGCCGTATCGTCCCAGCCCTCGCTGCCGACTTCGTCCTTGTGATCCGGGATTCCGAACAGGATCACGGCGGGTACCCCCAGCTTCGACAGCTCGCGGACCTCGGCGAGGGCTTCGTCGGGCGACAGGCGGAAGACGCCGGGCAGCGAGGAGATCTCCTCCCGCAGTCCGGATCCGCGCCGCACGA
>DATIBN010000224.1:0-11290 GCA_035457525.1 Thermoanaerobaculia bacterium
CGGCAACGTCGGCTCCGGCGGCACGGTCGAAGAGCCGACGAACGACCGCTTCAATTTCGCGACCGCGTGGCAGCGGCCGCGCAGCTACGAGCTCGGGTTCCGAGTGGAGTTCTAAGTCAGAGCGTGAGGGGCTGAAAAGACCCTCTGGCCCGGAGTTGCCGGTCCCTCCTGGCAGCTCCGGGCAATTTTTTTTAATTGTTCGCTGAGAAGGGAAGCGCGACGCTCACCTCCAGGCCGCCCTCCGGGGCGTTCACGAGGTCCAGGCGCTGCTCGTCGCCATAGAGCTGTCGCAGGCGCTCGCGCGTGTTCGCCAGGCCCACCCCGGCCCCCGCCGCGGACCCGGGCCGCGGCGAATCGAGGAGGCCCGGCCCGTCGTCCCGCACGCGCAGCACGAGCATCCCGTTCTCCCGTCTCGCCGAAATGGCCACTCGCCCGGCGCCCGGCTGCGTCGACACGCCGTGCTTGATCGCGTTCTCGACGAGCGGCTGGAGGATCAGGTTCGGCACGCGCGCCGCCACGAGCTCCTGCGGGACGTCGAAGGACACCCGCAACCGGTCGTGGAACCGCGTCTTCTGGATCTCCAGGTACATCTCGAGGAACTCGAGCTCGCGGGAGAGCGGCACGAGGTGGGCCGCGTCCGTCTCGAAGCTCCTCCGGAGCAGCGCCTCGAGCTGCCCGATCGTGCGGGCGGCCGCATCGCGGTCGCGGAAGACGAGCGGCAGGACGCTGTTCAGGGCGTTGAAGAGAAAGTGCGGCTGGAGCTGAGTCTGGAGCCGCTGCAGGCGCGCCGCCGCGAGCTGCGCCTCGAGCTGGGACGCGCGCAGCTCCCGTTCGCGCGAGAGCCGCAGCGCTTCGATCGTCCAGCAGATCCCGACGACGCCCCAGTACGTCAGGACGTTCGCGAGGAGAAAAACGCTCAGGATCGAAGGGATTCCCCGGAGCTGGTGCGCGAAGTGGAAGGGCACGCCCATGAGCGGCGGATACACGAGCGCGAAAAGAGTGCCGTGCACGACCGCGACGAGAACCCCCGCTGTCGCGTGCGCCCCGAGCGTCCTCGGGAGCGAGCGGCCCGGGAACGGAAACCTCAGAGCGAGCCGCACCACGAGCGGAGTGAACGCGGCCCACAGGTAAGAAAACAGCAGGTTCTGCGACAGCGCCTCGCGGAAACCGAACTCGAGCCGCGTCGCCGAGACCGGATCGAGCGTCCAGCGCTCGAGCGCCCGGAACAGTCCGACCGCCGTCCAGATACCGAAGACGACGGCGGCGCGCTTCCACCTCTTTCGTGGGGTGAAGGGCATCGTCATGCCGGCTGCTCGGCGAGCGACGCGAACGGGATCTCGACGATCGCCTCGCGGGCGAGGCTGCTCCACTCGAGGATGTGGGTGCCGGGGTATTCGAGATCGAGCCGGCGCCGCGCCCGGCCGATCGCGGCCGCGCCGTCTCCGCCCGGGGAGCCGCCGGCCGCGTGGATCTTGAGCCGCAAACGGCCGTCCGTCTGGCCGGCCCAAATTTCGACGGAGTCGGCCTCCGTCCCCGCCGAGGCGACGGCGGCCTCCAGCAGCGGCTGGAGCAGGAGGCTCGGCACGGCGGCCTCCAGGACTTCCCGCGGGACGTCCGTCGCGAACCGGACGCTTCGCTCGAGTCGCGTGCTCTCGATCTTCAGGTAGAGGTCGGCGTACTTGAGCTCCTCTCCCAGCCGCACCAGGCGCTGGCCGCCGTTCTTCAACGACAGGCGGAGGAGCTCACCCAGGGCGACGATCGTCCGCGCCGCGGCGGCGGGATCCCGACGGATCGTCGAACGGAGGAGTTCGAGCGTCTGAAACAGAAACGACGGGTGCAGCTGGAGCTTCAGCGATTCGAGCCGCTCGCGCGCGAGCTGCGCCTGCAGGTTCGACGCATGGATCTCCTTCGCGCGCCATGCGCGGTATCCGTCGAGACCCCACGTCACGCCGACGATCTCGAGATACGTCGCGAAGCGCGACACGCCGGTCATGAGGGCCGATCGGACCGTGTTGGCGACGAGGTCCTCCCAGGGAACCCCCGGCGCGATCAGGATGCGGTAGGCGATGTTCGATACGAGCGTGTGGAGGAGGACGACGACCGCGCCCGCCGGGACGTGCACGGCGAGGAGGACCGGAAGCGAGCGGCCGGGAAACGGGTAGCGCCGCGCGATCCGCATGACGAGCGGCGTCGCCGCCGCCCAGATCGCCGCGAGAACGAGGTTCTCGCCGAGCGCGCTCCAGAAGGCCCAGGAGTTCGGCTCGAGCTCGCGGCCGCGCAGGTAGCGCTGCGTGGCCTGGAGGAGGCCGACGAAGAGCCAGACGCCGACGATCCACGCCGCGGCGATCCAGCGGGCGCGTCCCTCAGCCCGACCCTCTCCCCGCTCGCGGGGAGAGGGAGAAGTCATCACGTTCCGAAGCGGCGAAACTCTCTCAGGCGGTCGCGGTAGCTCGCCGACAGCGTGAGCTGGGTGCCGTCGCGCAGGATGACCGCGTAGTCGCCGTTGAACCACGGGTGGAGCTCCCGGATCCGCTCGATGTTGACGATCGCCGAGCGGTGAATGCGCAGGAACCGCTTCGGGTCGAGGCGCGACGCGATGGCCGTGGTCGTCTCGTGCAGCAGATAGATGTTCTGACCGACGTGGATGCGCACGTTGTTGCGCGACGACTCGATCCAGTCGATGTCACGGACCTTGACGAAGACGTTCTTTCCGTCGGCCTTGAGCAGCACCCACTCCGGATAGGACCGGTCGCGCCGGATCTTCTCGACGATCCGCGCGATCGACTCCCGGAAGTCTTCGAGCGACTTCCCCTTGACGAGCTCGCGGACGCGGCGCACCGCCTCCTCCACGCGCTCGCGGCTGAACGGCTTCATCAGGTAATCGACGGCCTGCGCCTCGAAGGCGCGCACCGCGTACTGGTCGAACGCGGTGACGAAGACGACCGCCGGGATCTCCTCGGGCGAGAGCGCCTCGAGCACCCCGAAGCCATCCAGGCCCGGCATCTGGACGTCGAGGAAAACGAGGTCCGGCTTGAGTCGCCGGATCGACTCCGCCGCCTCGAAACCGTCCCCCGCCTCGCCGATCACGTCGAGGTCGGGATCCTCCGCCACCGCGCTTCTCACCCACTCGCGCGCGAGCGGCTCGTCGTCGGCGATCAGGGCACGGATTTTCATCGGGGTACCTCCGTTGGCCACCAGGGCCACGTATTTGAGTACGAACGGGCCGCTCGGAGGGTTCGCCTTCTGCCCGGATCCAAAAAACGAGGGACGAAACCAATAATTTGGGGGTCAGGTCTCCACTTGCCACATTGGGGGTCAGGTGCCACACCGCAACCCCATGACGTCGCATCCGTATCGGCCACGGGAGGTACCGTGAAAAACGCCGTCCGCGTCGCTCTTCTCGCCCTCGCCGCCACCGCCTGCGCGACCGCGCCGCCCTCCGCTCCCGAACCGCCGCGGGAGGGCTTCGTCCCCGTCGAGGCGGGAGTCCGCCTCGCGTACCGCATCGTCGGATCCGGGCCGGAGACTCTCGTCACCCCGTGGCCGAGCGGCTCGCCCGGTCTCGACCGGCTGGCGGCCGGGCGCCGCGTCATCTATTACAACCCGCGCGGCCGCCTCGCGTCGGACCCGGTCGACCCGTCGAAGGTCTCCTTCGAGAACGAGCTCTCGGACCTCGAGGCCGTGCGCCGGCACTTCGGCCTCGAGCGCATGATGCTGCTCGGCTGGTCTCACTACGGGATGATGACCGCCGTCTACACGATCCGGCACCCCGACCGCGTCTCGCGCCTCGTGCAGATGACTCCGGGCACGCCGCGTCGGACTCCCTATCTCGACGAGGGAATCCAGACGATGAGCGCGCGGGCCGACGCCGCCGCGCGCGCGCGCCTCGAGGAGCGGCGCAAGGCCGGTGAGTTCGACGGCAGACCCGAGGCGTACTGCCGCGAGGACCGGCGCGTCTCGCTCGTCGCGTTCGTCGGCGACCCACGCGACGTCGACAAGCTCGAGCTCGACTCGTGCCGGTTCGCCAACGAGCAGCAGGAGCGCCAGGGCGCCTGGTGGGGAGCGCTCTTCGGCTCGATGGGGGACTGGGACTATCGCCGCGAGGCGCGCATGCTCGCGACGCCGCGCCTCGTCATCCAGGGAGAGAAGGACTTCATCCCGATGAACGGCTCCCGCGAGTGGGTCGCCGGGAATCCGAACGCGCGCCTTCTCGTCATCCCGGCCGTCGGACACTTCCCGCACGTCGAGGCGCCCGAGACGTTCTTCCCGGCGGTCGAGACCTTCCTCCGCGGCGGCTGGCCCGAGGGCGCCGTCGCCGTCAAAGCGACGCCCTAGCTCGTGTTCCGGGTGAGGGGCCTCCTCAGTGGTGCGGCGCGGGCGTCGCGGTCGGCGCCGGGGCTGCCGCGGCCGCCGCCGGCATGGGCATGTTGTTCCAGATGTCCCGGAAGAGCTGCCACGTCGCGCCCTTCTTCTTCCAGACGACGACGTACTTGACCTTGATCGTCGCCTCGCCCGCTCCCGCCGGCTGGACGCGAAGAGTCGCGATGCCCGTCTCCGCCGCGAGGTTTCCGCTCGAGACGACGTCGACGATCTCGAACTCCATCGACTTCGCGCCCGTTTCCCGGAAGCTCTTCCACAGCCCCTCGATGGCGGCGCGGCCTTTCAGCATGTCCGAGTCGGGCGGGAACGCGATCGCGTCCTCCGCGTACATGTTCGCCACCGCGGCGATGTCGCCCCGATTGAACGCGTCGGCGAAGGCCTTGCCCGCTTTCTCGATGGCCGGTAGCGCCGGATCGGCCTTGGGCGGCTCTCCGATGGCGGCGGCGGCCGCGAAAACGAGGCCGAGACACACGAAGAGCCGGGTCAGTGTCGAACGCATGTGTTTCCTCCGCGGGCTTTCTATCTCTCGGCGCCCGCGGGAGCAAGGCCTGCGAGCCACTTCTCCATCGCCGCGCGGTCCTCGCCCTTCAACCGACGGAGGACCGCGGCGGAGTGCGACGAGACGACCTGCGGGTCGTCGAACGGCAGACGCGCGTACATCCGGCCGCCGGGGTCGTGGCACTGCCCGCAGCGCGCCGAGAGGATCGGCCGGATCGTCTCGCGGAACGGGTCGGCGGGGGTCTCGAGTGCCGGGGCGGGCGCGGGGGCGTCCTTCCGAGGAGCCGATTCCCTCCCGGTGTCATTCCGAGGAGCGGAGCGACGAGGAATCCGCTGTCCTGAGGAGCGCAGCGACGAAGGATCTCCCTCTTTCAAAGGGAGAGATCCTTCGCTCCGCTCAGGATGACCGCTGGCGGTCAGATCCCCCGCTTCGCTCGGGATGACGGTTGGTTCGCTCGGGATGACGGTGGAGTCCGCTTCGTACCGGGACGGAGTCGCGCACCGGGGGGCGAAGGTCAAAACCCCGAGTACGGCGACGATCAGGATCGTTCTCGCGCGGATCATGCTCGCAAGCGCCTTCACAAGATTCTAACGATAAGGACCTTACAGGGTTTCCGCTCCATGGCATCCCGCTTGCGACGGGGTAGGCCGGAGGTCCCTCATGCACCGTGTCTATACCTATGGATGGAAAGGCGGGCCGAGCTTCGGCCTGCTCGTTCTCAGGCTCATCGTCGGCGCCGCGTTCATTCTCCACGGATGGCCGAAGATCCAGAACCCGATGGCGTGGATGGGCGATTCGGTGCACCCGATCCTGCAGCTCGCATCGGCGGTCGCGGAGTTCGGGGGCGGCATCGCGCTCATCCTGGGATTCCTGACGCCGATCGTGGCGGGCGCGCTCGCGATCAACATGGCCGTCGCGCTCTTCCTGGTGCACATCCCGAAGGGCCACGCCTTCGTCTCGTCGGGTCCGGGCGGAAGCTTCGAGCTGCCGCTCGTGTATCTCGGCGTGATGGTCGCTCTCTTTTTCGTGGGACCCGGGCGCTTCTCGCTCGACGCAACGCTCTGGAGGCCGCGCTACGTGGTCGCCCACGAGCGCGAGGTCGCGGCCGTACCGAAAGCGGCGTAGAAACCGTCTCCCTCTCCCCGCTTGCGGGGAGAGGGTTGGGGTGAGGGGTCCTCCTTCACGACCCGCATCGCGGCCAGCTCGGCCTTCGCGGCGCGCGCGATCAGGAGCGCCGCCGCGACGGTGAAGACGATGCCGACCCCGAGCACGACGAGCTCCACCGTGCTGTGGTGTCCGCCTCCGACGGCGGCGAGGGCGGCTTCGCGCCCCGCCGCTCCGATGGAGACGTACACCGCCACCATCGGGAGGATTCCGACGGCCGTCGCGATCACGTAGTGGACGAAGTCCACGGCCGTCAGGCCGTAGATGTAGTTGGAGATCGTGTACGGGAGCAGGGGAGAGATGCGCAGGAGGAGGACGACCTTCCACCCGTGGCGCCGGATCGCGCGATCCACCGCCTGGTACTTGTCGTTCCCCCGGGCGAGCGCTTCGATGCGGTGCCGCGCGAAGTAGCGCGCGGCGAGAAAGCCGATCGCCGCGGCGATCGTCGCGGACACCCACACGAGGAGCCCGCCTTTCACCAGGCCGAACGCGAGGCCGGCCGCGAGCGCAAATAGCCACGCCGGTCCGAGGATGAGCGCGTCGATGACGTAGAGGACCACGAAGACGACCATTGCCCACGGGCCGAGCCGTTCGAGGAGCACGTCGAGCTTCGAGACGACCTTCCCCACCGGCAGGAGCGTGATCATCAGAAACGGAAACGCGATCGTGAGAACGCCCGCGAGTATTTTCCAGACTTTCTGCCAGAGGTTCGGCTTCTTCGGCATAATGCGCCCTGTTCCGAGGAGTCTGACATGAGAGACCCGAGCATCCGGACGTTCGCCGACTTCTGGCCCTTCTACGTCAGCCAGCACCGCCGCCACGGCACGCGCGTGATGCACTTCGTCGGGATCTCGCTCGGGCTCTTGTTTCTGGTCCGCGCCGTGTCGACGGGAAACGCCGTGTTGGTCCTCTCGGGCCTCGCGTGCGGGTACGGGTTTGCCTGGGCGGGCCACTACTTCATCGAGAAGAACCGGCCCGCCACGTTCACGTATCCGGTCTGGTCGTTCTTCGGCGACCTGCGGATGTTCGGGTTGATGTGCCAGGGCCGGATGACCGCCGAGGTCGAGCGTCTCGGCTTCGGCGTCTCGGCGCCGGCCGAGCTCGTCAACTAGACCGAAGAGCCCGCGGCCCGATCATCGATGCACGGCGGGAGTCTTCTCTACGACGTCGCGATCATCCTCGCGGCGTCGTTCCCGCTCCTCTTCCTCGGGAAACGGCTGAAGGTTCCCGAGGTCATCTCCTATCTCGCGACCGGCATCGTCATCGGACCGCACGCGCTGGGCTGGATCCGGGAGACGCACCAGGTCGAGCAGATCGCGGAGCTCGGCGTCGCCCTGATCCTGTTCTTCATCGGGCTCCACATCCCGTTCGACAAGCTCCGTACGCTCGGCCGCACGACCCTCGTGTCCGGGTCCCTCCAGATCGGCTTCACCGTGCTCGTCGTGATCCTCGTCGGTCTCTTCTTCCAGTCCGATGCGCGCCAGAGCGCCTTTTACGGGCTCCTCGTCGCGCTCGGTTCGACCGCCGTCGTCCTGCCGATCCTCTCGACCCGGGACGAGATGGGCGCGCCCTTCGCGCGAAGATTCCTGGGGGTTTCCCTCTTCCAGGACTTCGCGGTCATACCCCTGATGCTCCTCGTGCCGGCGTTCGCGTCGGGCGCGGGCGCGCCGCCGCTGTCCCGCGTCTTGACGCGCGTCGTGATCGCGATCGCGGGCGTGATCCTGCTGATCCTCGTCGCGCGGATCGTCGTGCCGCGAGTCTTCCGCAAGATCTCCGCTCTCGGCAGCCGCGAGGTCTTCACGGCGGGCGTCATCGTCCTCATCGTCGCCACGATCGCGGCCGCCGGAAAACTCGGAATCTCCGCCGCGCTCGGAGCGTTCGCCGCGGGCGTCGTCGTCGGCGACACCGAGTTCATTCACGAGATCAGCGGCATCCTCCGGCCGTTCCGCGACTTCCTTTCCGTGCTCTTCTTCGCTTCGATCGGCATGCTCCTCGACCCGGCCTTCGTGATGCAGGCGCTCCCGCTCGTCCTCGCGACCGTCGTCGCGGTCGTCCTGATCAAGGTCGTGGCCGCGTATCCGGCTTTCCGCGCCGCGGGGGCGATCCCGCGGACCTCCCTGCGAGCCGCGTTCGCCATCGCTCCGATCGGCGAGTTCTCGTTCCTCCTCGCGCAGGAAGGGAAGCGCTTCGGCGTCCTGGGGCCCGAGGACGAGCAGCTCTTCGTCGCGACCGCCGTGCTCACGCTCGGCGCGACGCCGCTCTTCGTCGCGCTGGGGCGAAAGCTCGCGGAGCGGATGCGCGATCGGCCGGAGCCCGCCGAGGCCGAGCACGAGCTCGCGCTCTCCGGGCACATCCTGATCATCGGCTACGGCCTGAACGGGCTGAACGTCGCGCACGTCCTGACCGAGACGAAGATCCCGCACGTCGTCCTCGAGGAGGACCCCGCGCGGGCGGAAGTCGCGCGCGAGAACGGCAGCCGCGCGGTGGTCGCCGACGCGGGGGACCCCGGAGGCCTCGAGGCCGCGGGGATCAAGCGGGCGATCGCCGCGGTGATCGCGATCTCCGACCCCGACGGGACACGGCGCATCGTCAAGATGTGCCGCGCCGAGAACCCGACCCTCCACATCATCGTGCGCACCCGCTACGTCACGCAGGTCGAGCCGCTGCGACAGCTCGGCGCCGACGAGGTCATCCCGGAGGAGTTCGAGACGTCGGTCGAGATCATTTCCCGCCTGATGCGGCTGCTCGCCGTGCCGGGCAACGTCGTCGCCGCGCAGATCCGGGTCCTCCGCGACGAGGCTTACCGGATGCTGCGCGATCCGGCGGCGCGCGCGGCGGAGGGACGGCGCCTCTCGGCGATGCTCGAGGCCGGGACGTCGCTCACGTTCTTCGTGCTGCCGGGCACGCCCGCCGTCGGTCGAACTCTGGCGGACATGGGCGTCGCCGACACCCACGTCGCGGTGCCCGCGATGATCCGCCGGGGCGCGCCGTACTCACCGGCGCCGACCGACGAGCCTTTGGAGGCCGGCGACACGCTGTTCTTGGTCGGCGCGCACGAAGACCTGATGAAGGTGATGTCGAATCTCGAGGGGAGACGGTCGGAATAGAGAAGCCCTCTCCCCGCGGCGCGGGGAGAGGGTCAGGGTGAGGGGGCTACTTGACGGGCAGGTAGTCGCTCTTGCCTTCCGACTGCTCGAGGTACATGCAGTCGGCGCCTTCGCGACACTTCGCCGTGTGCTTCACGCCGGCGGGTACGTAGAGATACGAACCGCTCGTGAGCTCCTTCGTCAGGCCTTCGGCCTGGAACTCGAACGTACCCGAAATCGCGACGACCTTCTGGGCCGCCGCATGGGTGTGCCAGCCGAAGTCGGTCCCCGAGGGCACCTTCTTCAGCGCTCCGTAAGGTCCCTTGTTCGGATCGCCCCAGAGCGTTCCGATCTGGAGACCTTTGACGGGACCGTCCACCCACTTGACGTCGGCGGCGGGCCAGACGGTGAGCTTGCCTTCGCCCCCGGCGGACAGCGTGAAAGCGGCGATGAGACCCATGAGGACCAGAGAGCCGACCCGAATGGGTTTCGTCATGCAATCTCCTTTCGTTTTTCCGGACGGGTTTGCGCCGCAAATCCTATCGCTCCTTCGGGAAAGCCGGCATAAGGCGCGGCGGGCCTGCTGTTGACCCGTTTGACCCGTTCGACGACAGGAGGCAACATGCGGACGCGCCCCCGGACGCTCCTGGTTCTCCTCGCCGGCCTTTTCCTCCTCGCGATCCCTGCCTTCGCCGACGATGCCGCGTGGCACGACTCGACGCGCGACGTCTACGTGGACGGACGCCTGGATCGCTCCGTACAAATCCTTTCGGCTGAAGGCGGAAAGAAGCTCGCCGTCCTCCTCGCGGACTCGAAAAAGGCGCTCCGGCTCGACCGCGACGCCCTGACGTTTTCGGTGGGATCGAAGAGCGCGTTCATCCTGACGCCCGACGGCGCCGCGGCGGACCTCCGGGATGGACCGAAATTCCGGGTGGAGGGACCGCTTCAGAAAGTCGATGCGGCGAACTTGCTCCTGACCTGGAAGGGAAAGACCGTCCTCGTCTCGCGGCACCAGGGGCTGGTCGGCGACGTGACCGAGGAGGCTCTCTTCGCGGCCGTCCCGGTGTGGCGCCGTCTGATGGACTCGTACACGCCGGACGAGTCCGCCGTGGCGGCGCTCGCGTCGGAGACGCGCGACGTCACCCTGCGCGTCGTCTTCGGGACCTGGTGCGGAGACAGCAAGGAGTTCGTGCCGCGGGTCCTGAAAACCGTGCGGGCGGCGGCGAACGCGCGCATCCGGGTCCGGCTGGTTGGGCTCGACAACGACTTTCTCAGGCCGCAGGACGTGATCGCCGCCGGCCGGATCATCAACGTGCCGACGGTGATCGTCGAAAGCGGGGGCCGGGAGATCGGACGCGTCACCGAGACGCCGGCCGGAGAGACGATGGAGACGGACGTCGCTGCGATCCTCGGCGGCCGCGCGCCCGAGCACCCCGGCCGCTACGAGCGCGGCCCCGAGCTCGCGCGCGGGACCTATCTCTACCGCGACGCCGGCGGCCGGCGCGGCGAGGAGCGGTGGACGATCTTCGCGAGGAAGGACGGCGGCCGACTCGTTCGGAGCCGCATCGACACGGGCGACCTCGTCGTCGAGGTCTTCCAGGGAACCGACGCCACCGGGAAGCTCAAGTTCGCCGAGATCACGAAGCGCCAGGGGGAGGCCGTCGAGCGCGCACGGTTCTCGGTCAACGGCGACCAGCTCTCGGGGCACCTGCGCGGGCGCGAGGCCGGCATCCTCCAGCAGAACCTGGTGCTGCCGCCGTCGTTCGCATTCGCGACGCCCGCCATCGCGACGTCCGGGTGGATGGGGCTCGCCGCGGCGGCCGGCGCCACTTCGCAGCTCGTCTGTTACGTCGCGCCGTCCGGCTTCGAATCGCCGCTCGGCTCGACGTGCGTCGTCACGCACCGCGTCGGCGGCGCAGAGGCGGTCACCACGCCGGCGGGGGAGTTCCGCGCGACGCGGCTCGCGCGCCAGAGCGGGACCGAGGCGTCGGACTGGTGGATCCACCCGGAGCTGGGCATCCCCGTGCGCGGGCAGGTCGTGGGCGGGTTGGAGTACGTGCTGACGAGCCTGGAGCTCGCGCCTCGCGGGTAGAGGAGGGGCCCGCCCCCCCCCCCCCCCCCCCCCCCGGGGGGGGGGGGGGGGGGGGGCGCGGACGCCGGC
>DATIBN010000225.1:0-4155 GCA_035457525.1 Thermoanaerobaculia bacterium
TCGCGATCGCGAGGCACGCGATGCTGCCTGCCGAGGTCCATTCCGCGGTCCGCCCTGCGAAGAGCAGCAAGAACGGGACGGGCGCCGCGGCCAGCGTGTGGGGATGTTCGAGCCAGGCGACGAACGAGCCGGACAGCGCGAAGGCGAGCGCACCCAGCGAGGCGGCGATGGATGAACGGCCGCGGTCGCGCAGCCAGAGATACATGCCCGCCAGCGCGACGAGGATCCGGGCGAGGAGCGCCAGGTTCCACCCGTGTGCGACGCCGAGCAGGAGGGCCGGAAGGGAGAGCGGCGACCCGAGAGCCGAAATTCCGTTGCCGAGGAGCGGCACGCCGCCGTCCTGGTGCGGGTTCCAGAGAGGCAGGCGGGCGGCGAGGAGCTCTTTTCGCGAGAACTCGATCCAGGGCACGAACTGCCAGACGGGGTCGGAGAGCGCGGGCGCGACGATCGGGCGCTGAGGGTACGACGGCGCCCACGGCCACACCTTCGACTTGATGTCGTTGGACAGGAGAACGCCACGATGCATTCCGAGGAGAAAGAACAGGGAGAGCCCCGCCGCGGCGAGGACGAGACCGCCCGTCGCCCTTCTTCGCCAACGCCCGGTGATGTCCACTACGGCGAGGACGGCGGACGCCGCGACCCGGAGGTCAGCGCGCCGAGCGGCCGGCGGCCAACGCTCCCGAAAAGTGCACCGGCAAACCCATTTCGCGGATCAGGTGGTGCGCGCCGTCGATCGCGTCCATCACCCAGAGGATGTACCGCGTGTCCACGTGGATCGCGCGCTGCACGTCGGGATTGACGAGAAAGTCCGAGCCCATCGCCTCGTAGTTGCCGTCGAAGGCGAGGCCGGTGAGCTCCCCCTTCGCGTTCAAGGTCGCCGAGCCGGAGCTGCCGTTGGTGATGTCGCCGGTCGTCAGGAAATCGACGGGAACGTCGCCGAGCTCCGGGTCCACGTACGGGCCGAGCTTCTTCTCCTGCGACGCGGCGAGCAGAACGCCCGGAGGGTCGAACGGCTCCTTGCCGGTCTCCTTTTCCACGACTCCGGAGAGAGTCGTCTGCGCGGCATACTCGATGGAGTCCCTCGGCGAATACCCTTTGACCTGGCCGAACGTCACCCGGAGCGTCGAGTTCGCGTCGGGATACACGCGCCCCTTGCGGAGCTTCTGCAGAAGGGCGACGTAGCCCGTGCGCGTCCGCATCATCGCGCCGGCGATCTCGTCGTCGCGCTTCTGCTTCTCGTCCATCGTCGCCCGCAGAGCCGCCGCGAGCTCCACCATCGCGTCGTCGCGGGCGGTGAGCTGCGCCTGCGACTCCTCGAACATCGCCAGGCGTTCTTTCGCGTCGGCGATCTTCGTGCCGGCATAGAGCCGGTCGAGGAAGGCGTCGACCGCGGCGGCCGGGTCCGCCTCGCCGGTCGCCGCGAGCGCCGCGTCGACGGCCGGTATCCGCTGATCCCTCGGAAGCTTCGCGGTCTCGAGCAGGAAATATCGCAGCCCGGCGCGGTCGCTGCCCGGCTCGATGGTCCGTTGCGCCCGCGTGACCATCGCCTTCAGCCTCTTCCAGTCGCGCTCCTGGAATCCCGTCGCGCGGTCGATGTCGTCCTTCGGCCGCTCACCCGCGAGCCGCCAGACGGTGTTTGCCTGCGAGAGCATCGGAGACGAGCTGGAGATCCACTCGAGCAACGCGTCGCGCTCGCGCGTCTTGCGTTTCAATGCGTTCAGCTTTTCGATCTCCGCGAGCGCCGCCTCGTAGCGTTTCTTCGCGGCCGGGTCGCCTGCCACCAGCGCGGCGACCTCCTTCTCCTCCGCGCGGCGCCGCTCGATGAGGTTCCCCTTCTCGAAAGCGTCGATCGTCCCCTCGTACTTCTTCAGATAGTTCAGGAGGCCGCGCAGCCGCGACGCGTTCCGGATCGACACGTCCTTGTTCGATCGGCCGGCGTCCTCGAGAATCCGGATCAGCTCCTTGCGGTAGCGGATCGACGTGGGCAGGTCGAAGTCCTGCGCGTCCCGGACCTCGTCCGCGAGCTCGTACCGGAAGGTCCTGCCCGGATACCCGATGACCATCATGAAATCGCCCGGGTCGAAGTCGGCGGTCGAGACCTTGAGGACGTGCTTCGGCCGGTAAGGAACGTTCTCCCGGGCGAAGTCCGAGGGCTTGCCGTCCGGGGACACGTACGCCCGGACGAACCCGAAGTCGCCCGTGTGCCGGGGCCACATCCAGTTGTCGATTTCCCCCCCGTAGTTGCCGATGGCTCGCGCCGGCGCGTAGACGAGCCGGACGTCGCGGATCTCGAGTTGCTTGACCCGCCAGAATTTCGAGCCCTCGAAGAAGGACGGGACCGTGCAGCGGACGCCCCCCTCCCTTTCACAGTCGCGAATGAGCTCCTTGCGGCGCCGCTCGACCCGGCGGTAGCGCTCGAGATCGGACAGCTTCTCGGTCGGCTTCGGCAGCACCTGGCCGGTCACGTCCTCGATCGAGGTCGTCACCCAGACCCGCGCGTCGGGAGCGGCCGGGACCTCGTCGGCGAGTGTGTTCGCGAGGAACCCGTCCTCGATCAGGTTCTTCTGCGGGGTCGAGTTGAACTGCAGGTAGCTGTAAACGCAGTGGTGGTTGGTCAGGATCAGGCCCTGAGGCGAGACGAACGAAGCGCTGCAGCCGCCGAGCGAGACGATCGCGCCCATCGGGTCGCCCGTCAGGTCCGCGAGCTTCTGCGGGTCGAGCTTCAGTCCCATCTTCACGAGCTCCGGCGCGAGCTGCGGGATCTGCTGGGGCATCCACATGCCCTCGTCCGAGAGGAGCCGGGACGCGCCGAGAAACGCCACGACTGCGAAGGCCAGGGCGAGAGCGGGTTTACGTGTCACTTTGCCTCCTCGGGCCCCGGGGATGCCGGGACGGTCGGACGACGGATCTTACCGGGGCACTCCCGGAGCGCGCGTAACCTTTTTGCATCACCCCCGTCTCCCGAACCGGAGGAGAAACTGCATGCTTTCCACGGCTTTCAACGGACTCCTGCTCGCAGCCCTGGTGCTTCTTCCCACGGCGCAGAGAGCGCCCGACGGAGCCGACTCGAAGGTGAAAACGGAGGCGGAAGACCGGGCCGTCGTCCTCAACGACGGGGACCTCGACGTCGACCTGGACGACGTGGAAGTCCACGGCGACGATCCCGTCATCGTTCGGGTCGGGCGCGGCGGCTTCCTCGGCGTGAGGCTCATCGGGATCACCGACGAGCTGCGGAACCACTACGGCGCCCCGAAGGACGCCGGCGTCCTCGTCGGCGGCGTGGAGGCCGACAGCCCGGCCGCCCGCGCGGGCATCGAAGTCGGCGACGTGATCACGTCCGTCGACGGCCGGGAGGTATCTTCGACGGGAGACCTCTCGCGAGCCGTGCGCCGGAAAAAGGCGGGCGAAACGGTCGAGATCGAGTTCGTCCGCGGCCGCGGGACGCGCAAGGTCGCGATCACGCTGGAGGAGCGGAAAGGCCGGGAGCGCACGATCAACCTCGGCGAGATGGGCGACCGCCTGAGGCGCCACGCCTGGGTGTGGAAGAACGGCGACGCCAATTTCGACATCCGGATTCCGCGGTTCAAAATGGAGAACCTCGAAGAGCTGCCCAGCCTGCGGGATCGGTTGGACGAGCTCGAGAAGCGGATGAAGGAGCTCGAAAAGAAGCTCGCCCGGTAGGCGACGGCACGTCGGCGCAAAACGTCCGGCGTCAGTCGGCGCGTGCGTCGACGCGCCGGTACGCGGTCAGCGCCCACACGACGAGGATCAGCGCGCCCATCGCGAGGTAGAAACGCCTCGCCGGTGAGCCGGGACCGTACCCCGCGAACGACGGGAGAAGGAGCAGGCCGATCCCCACGGCGAGCTCCACGATGCCGTGGACGAAGAACGGGATCTTCTTGACCACGCCCATCGGGAAGTCCGTCAGCAGGGTGAGCAAGAGGTGGACGGCGGCGAGCGTGAGCGCGATCGCGAGGGGCGCCCCGCCCAGACCCGAGACGATCGCGCCGAGAACGAGAAGGAGGACGGTGACCAGATCGAGCACGCCGTGGACCCGGGCCGAGAGGATGCGCATGGGTCCCTCCTCGCGGGGAGTGTAGCGCCCCTCACCGCGCCCCTCACCCCAACCCTCTCCCCGCAAGCGGGGAGAGGGAG
>DATIBN010000226.1:0-27404 GCA_035457525.1 Thermoanaerobaculia bacterium
TCGAAGGTGAGCGAGGCCCAGAGGCTCTCCCAGTCCGCTCCGGACGCGGCCGGAGCGGACACCATGTGCACCGCCTTCACGAGCCAGACGCCGGACGGCGCGAGGTCGAAGGCCACCCGTCCGGACGCATCGGTCCGGGCCGAGAGCGCCTTTTCCGGAGCGCCCCGGTTCATCGCCACGACGAGCGCGCCGGCGAGCGGCTTGCCCTCGAACACGAGCCGGACCGGAAGCGTTCGCCCGCCCCCGAGCTCCTTCGGGCCCCTCTCGGGGACGAGCTCCAGGCGAAGGCCGATCTCCTGGTCGTAACCGGTCGAGCCGGCGCCGTCCACGTCGAGGAGGGACTTCGCGCACCGCGAATAGATCTCCCGCCCCGGCTTCTGCGAGTCGCCGCGAGCGGCGCGGAGCGCGACCACCTTCTCGAGCCCCTCCTCCTTCAGGTACCCCTCGAACTTCCCGGCTTCGAGCTCGATCGGCTTCGGATTGGTCCGGTATCCGACGACGACGTATCCCGGGTCGGCGACCCGCGCGATCCCCGCGGGGTCGCGCCCCGTCACGCCTTCGACGCTCTTCTCGCCGGCGCGCGAGACCGCGACGAATTTCTGGATCGATTCGGGGTTGCGCGGCACCGGGTCGCCGCGGAACTTCTCTCCCACGCGGAGCGCGAGGCCGACCGTCTCGCCGGAGCGGGGGTGGAAGGTGGTCGGCTCGATCCAGAAGTCGTGGGCGACCGCGGGCGCGGCCGCTAGTAGCAACACTAGGCCTGCCAGCCGTTTCAATGGGGTCAGGTCTCCACTTGCCACATCGGGGGTCAGGTCGCCACACGGCCCAGGAACTCGGCGAGCCGCTTGCTGTCCAGGTTCCCGCCGCTCCAGATCACGCCGACGCGCCGGCCCGCGAAGTCGGCCTTCCGATGCCGTACGGCGGCCGCGCCGGCGATGCCCGACGGCTCGACTAGGACCTTCAGGCGCTCGAGGGTCCACGTCAGCGTCTCGATCATCTCGTCGTCGGATACGAGGAGAACCCGGGAAACGGTTCTCTGGATGATCGGAAAAGTGAGCTTGCCCACGAGGGGGACCTGCAGGCCGTCGGCGATCGTCCGCGGCACGGGGATGGTCACGCGCTCCCCTTTCGCGAGCGACTGCGCGACGTCGTCGCCGGTCTCCGGCTCGACCCCATAGACAGTGATCTCCGGGCGCAGGTGCTTCGCCGCCGTGGCGGAGCCCGCGATCAATCCGCCGCCCGACACCGGCACGAGGAGGAAGTCCAGTTCCGGCACCTCCTCGAGGAGCTCCGCCGTCGCCGTGCCCGCGCCCGCCATGATCAACGGGTCGTCGAACGGCGGAACGAGGAGCGCACCGCGTTCGCGGACGATCCGCTCGCCGATCTCTTCTCGGTCGCCGCCGTACCGGTCGTACTGGATGACCTCGGCGCCGTAACCGCGCGTCGCCGCGAGCTTCCCCGCCGGGGCGTCGTTGGGCATCACGATCGTCGCCTTGACGCCGAGGATCTTCGACACGAGCGCGACCGCCTGCGCGTGGTTGCCGGACGAGTAGGCGACGACTTCGGAGAAGCGGCGCCGCTCCTGCTCCGCGCGGATCTTGTTGTACGCCCCGCGGAACTTGAAGGCGCCGGCGCGCTGCAGGTTCTCGGCCTTGAAGAAGACGGTGGCGCCGGCGGCCTCGTCGAACTGCCGGGAGTGGAAGACGGGAGTCCGGTGCGCGGCGCCCTCGATGCGGCGCCGGGCCTCGGCGATGTCGGACCACGTGACAGCCAACTCCCTCTCCCCGCTCGCGGAGAGAGGGTCGGGGTGAGGGGCTTTGGTCGCCGTCACGACGCCTCCACCGCCTCCCGCGCCGCCGTCGCGTCCTTCCACTCCCGCATCGCCGAGAGCGCGCGGTCCACCAAGAGCTCCCGCCGCTTCGCCTTGTCGCGGATGGGAGAGTGCGACGTGTCCTCGATCATCCCGAACGTCACGTTCATCGGCTCGAACGTTTTCGTGGCCGGGCGCTCGGAGCAGTGCCGCGCGAGCGACCCGAGCGCGGTCGTGTACGGGACCGGAACCGGCTCGCGCCCCTCGAGGATCTGCGCGATCGTCACGCCCACCGCGAGACCGGTCGCGGCGCTCTCGACGTAGCCCTCCACGCCCGTGATCTGCCCGGCGAAGAAGATCGAGGGCTCGCGTCGCATCCTCCAGAACCGGTCGAGGTGAGCGGGCGCGTGGATGTACGTGTTGCGGTGGAGCATCCCGTACCGGACGAACGTCGCGTTCTCGAGCCCCGGGATCTTCCGGAACACGCGCTGCTGCTCGGGCACCTTGAGTTTCGTCTGGAACCCCACGAGGTTGTAGTGCTCCTTCGCGAGGTCGTCCTGCCGCAGCTGCACGACGGCCCATGGAATCCGCCCGGTGCGCGGATCCGGCAGCCCCATCGGTTTCATCGGCCCGTGCCGCAGCGTCTCGACGCCGCGCTCCGCCATCACCTCGATCGGCAGGCAGCCTTCGAAGTAGATCCCCTTCTCGAAGTCCTTCACGGGGACGATCTCGGCGGAGAGAAGCTCCGCGACGAAGGACTCGTACTCCTCCTTCGTGAGCGGCGCGTTCCAGTAGTCCTCCCCCGAGCCCTTTCCGTAGCGCGACATCGCGTACATCTTCGAGAAGTCGAGCGAGGACGCGGCGACGATCGGCGCCATCGAATCGTAGAAGTAGAGGTCCTCGGTGCCGAGAAGCTCGCCAATCGCCCGGTCCAGCGCCGGAGACGTCAGCGGGCCGGTGGCGAGGACCGCCAGGTTCCCGCGCGGGATGGCGGTCACCTCGTCGCGCACGATTTCGATCTCGGACCTCGACTCGATTTCCTCGGTCACGAGCTTTGCAAAAACATCGCGATCCATCGCGAGCGCGTCGCCGGCCGGCACCGCGGCCGCGCGCGCACAGCGGATGACGAGCGAGTCGAGGAGCTCCATCTCGCGCTTCAGGAGGCCGACGGCGTTCCGCGGGTTGTCCGAGCGGAACGAGTTCGAGCAGACGAGCTCGGCGCAGCGCCCCGTCTGGTGCGCGGCCGTCTTGACGTGGGGCCGCATCTCGTGGAGACGCACGCGATGGCCCCGCCGCGCGAGCTGCCAGGCGCACTCGGAGCCGGCCAGCCCCGCGCCGACGATCGTGACGGAATCCGCGCCCACGCGCCCGATTCTATCGGCCGGTCGACGCACGCGACTTCCGCAGCGCGAGCGGGATCACGAAGCGAATCGAGGTCAGCCGCGGTGAGAACGCCGCGATCTTGTTGTCCACGAGCCCGCACGAGAGGCCCGCCTTCTGCACGTCGATCCACGAGAACGGGAACTGCAGCTCCTCCACGAAGGGCTTCTTCGGAAAGACGACCCATAGGGAGCCGGCCGGCGCGAGGCGCTTCTCGAGGTCCCGGAAGAACGCCGTCAGCGAGCCCTCCGACGGGACTTCGGCCATGAGCCAGTCGTTCGGACCCGGCGGCCACTTCTCGACGCGGTCGACGAGCGTCCCGAAGATTTCCCGGAGCGTGCGCCGGAACTCGGGCGACTCCCCCTTCGCGTAGGCTGGACGGTCACCCGGCAGCGAGAATTTTTCCCAGGGAGTTTTCATGAAAGGCTGAAAGGTAGCAGTAAACGCGAACGTGGCAATCTGACCCCCTATGTGGCAAGTGGAGACCTGACCCCCAAATGGCGTTTCGAGAAGACCTCTACCCGGACGAGTACTTCGAGCAGCTTCATCGCGTCACGAAGTTCGCGGCGCCGGAGCGCAAGTGGCAGGAGCGCGACCGCGACATCCTCACGCTGGCGCGGCCGGCGCCGGACAAGACGGTGCTCGACCTGGGGAGCGCCCTCGGCGACGTCTGCTTCCTGCTCGCGCCGCACGTGAAGGAGGCGATCGGGATCGACGCGTCACCGCGCGCCGTCGCGATCGCCGACGACCGCCGGCGCGAGCGCGGTTTCGAAAATGTCCGGTTCATCGAAAGCGACGTTGCGGAGCTCGCCGGCGTGCCGGACGCGAGCGTCGACGTCGCCGGAGCTTTCGACCTGCTCGAGCACGTCGACGACGAGACGGTACGACGGATGCTCTCCGCGCTCCGCCGCGTCCTCAAACCGGGAGGAGTCTTCGTCGCCTACACGCCGAACCGGGAGCATTACGTCGAGCGGCTGAAGGCCGTCAACCTGATCCTGAAGCAGTTTCCGGAGCACATCGCGGTCCGCCGGCCCGGCGAGATCCGCGGCCTTCTGGAGGACGAGGGGTGGCGCGTGCGGTCGCTCCGCTACTCCCCCGCGCCCTTCCCCGGCGTCCGCTGGATCGAGCGGGCACTGTGGCGGCTCCCCGTCGTCGGCCCGCTTTTCCGGTACCGCATCCTCGTCGAGGCGGTGCCGCGCCCGGCGGTACACTGACAGGTTCGATGCGCTTTTCGGTCGTCATCCCGTGCCGCGACGCGGAGCGCACAGTCGCCGGCGCGGTGCGGTCCGCGTTCGAACAGACCGAGCCTCCCCTCGAGGTGATCGTCGTCGACGACGCGTCCGATGACGCCTCCGCGGACGCGGCGCGCGAGGCCGGCGCCCGCGTGCTGCGCAACTCCCGCCGCCGCAACGCGGGGGGCTCACGCAACGCCGGCATGGAAGCCGCGCACGGCGAGGCGTTCGCGTTCCTCGACGCGGACGCGGTCGCGCCGCGGGACTGGCTCGAGCGCGCGCGGCGCGCTTTCGAGCGGGATCCCGCGATTGCCGGCGTCGGCGGCCGGATCGCCAACGGCCGCCCGGGCCGCTGGGGAGACCTCGACTGGTTTCTCAACCACTCCGAGTGGATTCGCGCCGGCGAGCCGGGCCCGCGGAAGAACATCCCGACGATGGCGATCGTTTACCGCCGCGACGCCGTCGGCGACGTGCGTTTCCCGGAGACGAACTCGGGCGAGGACACGGCGTTCGCCCTCGCGGTTCTCGCGCGCGGCGGAAAGCTCTGGTACGACCCGGCGATCGTCGTGACCCACTTCCACGAGCGGCTCGACGCGGCGGCGTTCCGCGAGAAGCAGGTCGCGTGCGGGCGGACGATCTATTCGACCCGCGTCGCCCTCGACCGGCCCGGGCGGGTGCTCGTGAAGGCTCCCGCGCTCCTCTTTCTCTTTCCGCACCTCTGGGTGACGGTCGCGCGAATGGTCCGCGCCGGTTACGCGGGGAAAGCCGTCACGCTCTTCCCGTGGCTCGTCGCGGGCGAAATCCATCGCATTCGCGGCTTCTTCGACGCCCGCAAGCAACGGGCCGCGGAGGGGCATTCATCGCGGCGCGAGGAGTCTCCCGAGGTAATCGAGGGAGGAGCCTCGCGCCGCGGGAGCGCGAGCGAGCGAGGGACCAGGCGCTCGGTCGAGCCGGGCATGGCGAGCCGAGCGCCGGTGGCGAAGCCAGATCCCAAGCGAGCGAGTGCGACGTGATCCCCGTCCGTTTGAAACAGGGCCTCGCGCTCGCTCGCGACTGGATCGCGCCGGGCGAGGCCATCGCGCAGTGGACGCATTTCGTGACGTCGGTCTGCAACGCGCGCTGCGCGCACTGCTTCTACCCCATCAACGCCGGGAAGAACGAACTGACGCTCGACGAGATCGACCGCTTCGTCGCGACGCTGCCGCCCATCCGCCTCCTCCTCATCTCGGGCGGCGAGCCGTTCCTCCGCCGCGACCTGCCCGAGATCATCCGCATCTATTTCGAGCGATGCGGCGTCCTCGACGTCGGAGTCCCGACCAACGGCTTCGCGGCCGCCGAGATCGCCGGCATGGTCCGACGGATCTGTTCTTTCTCGCCGGACCTCTCTCTCGGCGTCTCCGTCTCGATCGACGGCTTCCGCGACTTCCACGACCGCGTGCGCGCCGTGCCGGGCCTCTACGACCGCGCGCTCTCGACGCTCGAGTCGCTCCTCGAGGTCTCGCGTTCGACACCGAATCTGACCGTGGGCGTGACGACGGTCTTCATGCGCGACAACCAGGGGGAGGTCGAGGACTTCTGCCGCTTCGTCCACGAGCGGTATCGCCCGAGCCACCACTCGCTCGGCTTGATCCGGGGCGAGGCTTACGACCCGTCGCTCAAGGAGAACCTCGATGTCGACCGTTACGAGCGTCTCTCGCGCTGGCTCGACGCCCGATACCCGCCGGACGAGGCCCGCACCGGCTGGCGCGGGGCGCGGACGCGGGCCCGGCGCGAGGTCAACCGACGGCGGTTCGAGTACATCGCCCGGCAGGCGCGCGGCGGCGAGTTCGAGGGCTTCTGCCTCGCCGGAGAGCGTGAGTTCGTCCTGACCGAGGACGGCACGATTCACGGCTGCGAGCTGATCGGTCTGCCGCTCGGCGGAGTGCGCGAGTCCGGGTACGACTTCGCGAAAATCCGCGGCAACGGGGGCGTCCGCCGGTTCGTGGACGAGAAGCACGAACGCCTCTGCCGCTGCACGCACGAGTGCAACGCGCGCACGATGATCCTCTTCGACCGCGCGAATGCGTTGCCGGTCCTGGCCGCGATGGCTGGGATCGAATCGTCGCGGACGCCTCACTCATGAGCCGCGGAAAGAACGGGCTGCGCCTCGGGACGCTCAAGTACATGCTCGAGCTCACGAGCCGCTGCAACCTGCGCTGCGGCATGTGTCCGATGGACGCCCTCACGCGCCCCTTCGAGGACGCGCCTTGGGACATGGTCGAAGACGTCGCGCGCCAGATGAAGTCGCTCAACCTCAAGATGCGTTACCTGCACGAGATGGGCGAGCCGTTCCTCTACAAGCGGCTGCCCGAGGCGATCGACCTCTTTCCGGGCGTGTGCGTCTCGACCAACGCGACGCTCCTGACGGAGGACTGGGCAAAACGGGTCCTCGAGACGTCGCTGTCGAAGATCCGCCTCTGCATCGACACCCTGAAGCCGGACGTCTACCCGATCGTCCGCAAGGGGGGAAAGTTCGACGCGGTCGTCGAGAACATCCGCCGGTTCCTCGAGATGTCGAAGGGAAAGAAGATCGTCGTCGAGATCCAACGGATGATCACGACGCAGACCCATGACGAGTCGGTGAAGGACTTCCGCGAGTTCTTCCGCCTCGACCGCTACCCGCAGGCCACCGTGATCCAGAAGACGTGCGAGGGCCTCGACACGGCGGAGGTCACCGAGCTCCACCAGGCGTACTACGGCTGCTTCCAGGGCACGCCGTACCAGTGGTTCGTGATCCTTTGCAACGGAGACGTCACGCATTGCTGCTACGACTACGACGGGACCCAGAAGCTCGGCAACGTGCGGAAGAACTCGATCGCCGAAATCGCGTCGTCGCCGTTCCTCGACACGATCGAGAACGGGTTCCGGAACCACGACTTCCGGGAGCTCCCCCGCTGCGCCGAGTGCTTCAAGAACCCGGCGGCGAAGCCGCCGCTCACCGATCGGATCTGGCGCTACGCGCAGATGTTCCCGTGGAAAGACCCGTTCCGCCGTTTCCTGAACGTGCCGGGGGGCGAGAACTAGGCCCGAGACCCGACGATCCCGCCTCGCGACAATATACGTATGTGCGGGATATCATCATACGTATGACCCGGAAGCTGACCCTGAGCGTCGAGGCCGCCGTGATCGAGAGAGCGAAACGGTTCGCGAGGGAGAGAGGGACCTCCGTCTCGCGAATGGTCGAGAGCTACCTGGAGGTCGTGTCTCGGGCTCCGGGTTCCCGCCCGGAACCCCCGGTGCTCCGACGGCTGCGCGGTTCTTTGAAGGGCGTGCGCGTGGAAGCGTATCGCCGCCATCTCCGGGAAAAATATCGGTGAAGAGAGTCCTCCTGGACGTCAACGTCCTCCTCGACGTCCTGCTCGAGCGATCCCCCCACGCATCGGCCGCCGCGGCCCTCTGGGCGGCGATCGAGCGCGGAGAAGGTGCCGGCCTGGTCCCCGCCCACGGCTTCACGACCGTCCACTACCTCGCGCGGCAGGCGCGGGGGGCGAAGTTCGCACGGCGCGTGATCGAGGATCTGCTCTCGGTCTTCGGCGCCGCAGCCGTGGACGGGTCCGTGATCCGACGGGCTCTCGCGCTTCCCCTCCCCGATTTCGAGGACGCCGTCTGCGCGGCCTCTGCGGTGGCCGCCCGCTGCGACGTCCTGGCGACACGCGACCCGAAAGGATTCCGGAACGCGCCCCTCCCCGTGATGGATCCCGCCTCTGCGCTCGCCTGGCTCGCCTCATGAGGACCCCCGGTCACTTGAGCGCCGTGCGCAGGCTCCGGAGCGCCCAGACGAACGCCGCCGCGGTCCCGGCCACGTAGGCCAGCGCCTCGAGCACGAGCCGGCGGCCGTCGAGCTCGCCGAACGCGATTCCGCGGAGGAGGTCCACGGACCACGTGAGCGGGTTCGCCGACGCGACGATCCGGAACCACGCCGGCATCTCGTCGATCGGATAGAAGACCGGCGACAACAGCAGCGCGCCCAGGAAGACGACGTTCAGGAACGTGCTGTAGGCGTCCATCCGGCGGATCCGGATCGCGGCGGCGAAAAGCGCGAAGAACCAGAGCGGTATCGCCGCGAGCGCGACCGCGAGAATCCCCACGGCCTGCCCGGCGCCGACCGGCACGCGGAGGACGAAGATCGCGGCGGCGATGAGCACAATGGACTGGAGCGCTCCCATTCCGAGGTTGAAGAGGAGCCGCCCGCCCAGGAAGTTCGCGCGCGTCAGCGGGTAGGTCAGGTGCTCGAAGAAGATCCCGTTGTCCCGGTCCATGAAGAGCGCCCACGACGAGTTCACGGCGAGCGTCTGCCCCGCCATCACGAGGATCCCGGGCAGCAGGAACGCCGAGTACGTCCCGCCCGGAACCCCGCCCGGGATCAGGGCCGAGAGGCCGGCGCCGAGCGCGAGCAGATATCCCGCCGGATAGCAGAGGTCCCAGAAGAGCCAGCCGAAGTTCGAGAATCGAAAACGCGTCTCGCGCCCGGCGACCGCGAGGACTCGCCGCCACGCCGGAAATGCGACGGCGCTCAAGGCTCCACCTGCCTTTCGACGGCCTCGAGAAAAGCATCCTCGAGTGACGCGGATGACACCTCGAAATCCGAGACGCGATAACGGCCGGCGAGCGCGGCCAGAAGGTTTGCGGCGTCCCGGCGCGATCCGGAGAGACACACCGTCAACCGCCCCTCCTGGAAGGAAGTCGACACGGGCGCGAAGCGCGCGAGGGTTTCCGAAAGGCCCTGCGGGTCCTCATCGAAGGACACCCGGACCTCCAGGGTCGGGGCGTGGAGTCGTTTGACCGTCTCGACGTCGCCGCGGGCAACGGCGCGGCCGTGAGCGACGATCAGGACCTCGTCGCAGAGCCGCTCGGCCTCGTCGAGGTTCTGCGTCGTCAGGACGACGGTCCGGCCGGCGCGGACCACTCCCCGGATCCGATCGATGACCACTCTCTTCGCGAGCGGGTCCATGCCCGTCGTGGCCTCGTCGAAAAAGAGGATCGGCGCGTCGAGGAGGAACATCTTCGCCACCTGCACGCGCCGGCGCATTCCGATCGAGAGGTCGGCGGCCTTTTCCCCGAGCACCGACGCCACCCCGAAGGTCTCCGCGATCTCGGGGAGGCGGCGGTCCGTCTCCCTCCTCGGCTGGCCGTGGAGCCGCGCGTAGCAGAGGAAGTTGTCCCGCACCGAGAGGAACTGCTCCGAGGCGTTGTCCTGGAGGACCGCGGTGATGGAGCGGCGCACCGCGAATCCGTCACGCACCGGGTCGAAGCCCGCCACGCGGACGAAACCGGACGTCGGCGCGAGCAGTGTGGTCAGGATGCGCAGCGTCGTCGTCTTCCCGGCGCCGTTGGGTCCGAGCAGGCCGAAGAGCGAGCCTTGCGCGACCTCGAAGGAGAGCCCGTCCACGGCGCGGATCTCGCCCGTTTTTCCGCGGAAGGTGCGGACGAGGTCGCGGACGACGACCTGGGCCGGGCCGTTCATGGCCCGACGAGCCTAATGGAGCTACCGAGCTTTCGCGCGCCGCCGCGGCGCGGACGACGCGGCCTCGACCGGCGCCTTCGCCCGCTTCGTCGCTTTCGCCGCCTTCGCCGGCTTGGCCGCCGCCTCGAGGAACCGCTCGGTCATCGGCGGAAGGGCACCCGGCGGCTTCTCGAAGCCGCAGCCCGCGCGGTCGCACGCCAGCACCGGACCGCTCTTGCGGTCGCGGAGCAGCAGGTACGGGTTGCCGCAGCTCGGGCACGTCTCCGGGATCGGGCGGGCGTTCAGGGAGAAGTCGCACGCCGGGTAGTTGACGCACCCGTAGAACGGCCGGAAGCGCCCGCGCCGCTCGACGATGGCGCCGCCGTCCTTCGGGCACTGGACGCCCGTGTCGAGAACGGGCTTCGGCGGCTTGTATCGGCACGCGGGGTAGTTCGAGCAGGAGACGTACGCGCCGTACTGTCCGTGGCGCCGCACGAGGGGGTTCCCGCACTCCGGGCACGTCTGCCCCGTCGGCTCGTCGGGTCGCGCCTCCGCCTTGCCTGCGGCGATCGCGACGTTCACGATGTTGCGGCACTTCGGATACGCCGTGCAGCCGAGGAACGCCTTGCCCGCGCGGCTCTGGCGCAGCTTCATGGGGGAGCCGCACTCCTCGCACATCGTGGATTCGAGCTCGACCGCGTCGATCGCGTCCTCGTCCGGATCCGGGATGTGCACCGTGAACGTGCACGCGGGATACCCGCTGCACGCGACGAAGAGCCCGTTCTTCCCCATGCGGAGCTTCAACTTCTTGCCGCACTGCGGGCACTTCTCCTCGAGGTCCACGGGGACGGGGAGGTGGAGCTTCCGCGCGTCGGCGAGCGGGATGCCCGCCTTGCTCGACACCATCTTGTCCAGGGCGCGGTTCCGGTCGCGGGTGAACTTCTCGTCGAACTCGGCGAGCGCGTTCCTCCAGGAGATTTTTCCCTCCTCCACGTCGTCGAGGCGCTCCTCCATCTTCGCGGTGTAGCCGGTTTCGAAAAAGTCGTCGAAGTAGGGAATGAGGAGCTCGACGACGGTGCGGCCGAGGGCCGTCGGCAGGAAGCGGCGGTCCTTCTTGCGCACGTACTCGCGGTCCTCGAGCTTGCGCAGGATCTCGGCGTACGTGGACGGTCGCCCGATCCCGTTTTCCTCGAGGAACTTCACGAGCGACGCCTCGTTGTAGCGCGGCGGCGGCTGGGTCTCCTTCTTCTCCGGCTTCAGGGCGACGAGCTTCAACGTCTGGCCCGCCTCGAGCGGCGGGAGCTTCGAGCCCGCGCCCTCCTTCTCGGCGTCCTCCTCGTCCTCCGCCGCGACGCCGTAAACCGCGAGATAGCCGGGCGTCTTCAGCGTCGAGCCGGATGCGCGATAGACGGCGCGGCCCGCCTCGATTTCCGCCGACACCGTGTCGTACACGGCGGGCGCCATCTGCGACGCCACGAACCGCTGCCAGATGAGCCCGTAGAGCTTTGCCTCTTCGCTCGACACGTGCTTCGCGACTTCCTCCGGAGGGAGCGAGAGGTCCGTCGGGCGGATCGCTTCGTGCGCGTCCTGCACGTCGCGCTTCCCCTTGAAGAAGCGCGGAGAGTCCGGGAGGACGTCGGGCCCCGAGCCGTACCGCGCGGCGATGTGCTCGCGGACCGCGGCCAGCGCGTCGTTGGAGACGCGCGGCGAGTCGGTGCGCATGTACGTGATGAGGCCGAAGCTGCCGCGGCCCGGGATCTCCCGGCCTTCGTAGAGGCGCTGCGCGATCTGCATCGTGCGGCGCACCGCGAAACCGAGGCGCCGCGCCGCGGCCTGCTGGAGCTGGGACGTGATGAACGGAGGCGTCGGGTTCTTGCGGCGCTCGGACGTGTCCACCTTCGTCACGCGCCACGCCGCCCGCTCGACGCCCTCCCGGACCCGCGCCGCGGCGGCTTCCGACTCGAGGCGCGGATCGGCGCCGTCGAACTTGAGCTTCTGTCCGTCGAACGAGACGAGCTTCGCGGTGAACGGGGGCGGCGCGCCCGCCTCGAGGTCCGCGTCCACCGTCCAGTACTCGACGGGGACGAAAGCCTCGATCTCCTTCTCGCGCTCGCAGATGATCCGGAGCGCGACCGTCTGGACGCGGCCCGCCGAGAGCCCGCGCCAGATCTTCTTCCAGAGGAGGTCCGAGACCTCGTAGCCGACGAGCCGGTCGATGATGCGGCGCGCCTGCTGCGCGTCCACGAGCCGGGAGTCGATCTCGCCCGCATCGTCCATCGCCGCCAGGACTGCCCGCTTCGTGATCTCGTTGAAACGGACCCGCCGGAAGGGAGTGTCTTTGGCGCCCGGCGAGAGCGTCTCCATCAGGTGCCAGGAGATCGCCTCCCCCTCCCGATCCGGGTCGGCCGCGAGGTAGACGGCGTCGGCCTTGGAGGTCGCGCGCTTCAACTCCGCGAGAGTCTTCTCCTTGCCGTGGAGGACCTCGTACGTGGGCTCGTAGCGGTGGGCGCGGTCCACTCCGAGGCCCTTCTTCGGAAGGTCCCGGACGTGCCCGTAAGAGGCGAGGACGCGGAAGTTCTTCCCGAGAAACTTCTCGAGCGTTTTCGCCTTCGCGGGCGACTCGACGATCACGATGCTGGTCATGGCAGGGTGCGGGACGGTGGCACAACGAACCGCAAAGTGCAAATTGACGCGCGGAGCGCGAAGCGCCGTCGCGCGTCATCCTGAGCGAAGCGAAGGACCTCTTGCCCCGTCCGTTCCACGTACCAAAACAAAGCCGTATTCCCGTGACCTCTAACGCCGAATCGCCGCGTAGCGTCCCCCCTCCTCCACGACGAGCCCGGCGCCCTCGAGCTCGAAGAGCCCCGCGAGCACGGTCGCGGCGGGAAGGTCGAGCGACTGCGCGAGCTCCTCCGCCGCCAGGGGGTCGCCGCGCTCCAGCATCGAATAGAGACGCGCCGCGTCGCCGGAGAGATTCACCGGGGGCCCGGGACCACGGAGGAGCGGTGCCGGCAATCCGATCGACGGAAACAGCTCGGCCAGCACGTCCTCGGTTCCGCGGCACAGGATCGCGCCGTCGCGGAGGAGCTCGTGCGTGCCGGCCGAAGTCTCGGAGAAGACGCTCCCGGGAACGGCGAACACGTCGCGGCCGAAGTCGGCGGCGAGGCGAGCCGTGATGAGAGAACCGCTGCGGCGGGACGCTTCGACCACGACGACTCCGGAGGCGAGTCCCGCGATGATGCGGTTGCGGATGGGGAAATTCTGCGGCCGCGGCTCGGCGCCCGGCGGGAACTCGGAGAGGAGGAGGTCGGTTCCGGCCATCGCCTCCTTCAACCGCGCGTGCTCGCGTGGATAGTCGACGTCGAGACCGCAGCCGAGCACCGCGACCGTCCCGCCGGGACCTTCACGCGCCGCCTCGTGCGCCGCCACGTCCACGCCGCGCGCGAACCCGGAGACGATCGTCACGCCCGCCAGCGAGAGCTCGCGGGCCAGCCGCGCGGCGACGTCCCGTCCGTAGCGCGTCCCGTTCCGCGATCCCACGATCGCGACGGCCGGAAGTTTGAGCTTCTCGACGCGCCCGACGGCGAAGAGAAGGAAGGGGGGATCCGCGATCTCCGACAGCGCTTTCGGATACTCCTCGTCGAACGCCGTCACGACGCGGATGCCCGATGCCTCGACCGACGTCGCCCACCGTTCCGCGGCCGCGTCGGACGGGCCGGCGAGAACCGACCGGGCGCGTTCGCGCGACGTCAGCCGGTCCGCGAGCTCGTCCTCCGGCGCAGCGAGCAGCCCTTCGAGCCCTCCCCGGTCCCTCAGGACGGGCCACAGCCGCTGCGGCGTCAGGTCGCGCGAGCGGGCCCACGAGATCGCGGCCCGGCGGGCGAAAGGGGGAAACGGCATGTCCTGACGTTATCTTTTCGCGAGCCCCCTTCGTATTCACCTGAGGACTAGATGAAGAGAGGGCGGAAATTCCGCGAGAACGGAACGGCTTACCTATAATAGCCGCCCCTCGAGGGGGTTTTGAGGTTGGGGTGAAGAAGCTCGCTCTCGTCATCGGAACTGCACTCCTCGCCGCCGGATGCGGCTCGTACGCGCGCACGGAAAAGGCGGAGACGCAGATCTCGTTCGGCAGCGCCGTCGCTCGGCGCGGACTCTGGCGGGAGGCGGCGTTCCGGTTCGAGAAGGCGGTCGAGAAGGAGCCGTCGAACGCCCGGGCCCACAACAACCTGGCCGTGGCCCTCGAGGCGAGCGGCGAGTTCGCGCGGGCGCTCGCCGAGTACAAGAAGGCCCTCGAGCTCGACCCGAATGACTCCTACATCCGCCGCAACTACGCCCGCTTCGCCGAGTTCTACACGTCCTACACGCGCACGACCGGAAAGGCGACCGGTGGCACCTAGGACACGGCGCGTCGCCGCAGCCGTCCTGGTCGCGCTCCTCTCGGCGCTGCCGGCTTTCGCCGGCGTCACCCAGGTCAAGCTGAAGCTCCCCTTGAAGCCGCGGCTTCCGCTGCGCGGCAACGAGAAGATCGCGCTCGCCCCCTTCATCCTCGCGACCGAGGCGGAGAAGGCGCGCGACCGCCGGCTCCAGAACGTCGACCTGCAGGCGGAGTTCCAGCGGTTCCTGAAGAAGCAGATCGAGAAGAAGACGAAGCTCGAGGTGGTCGGGCTTCCGACGGACCTGAAGCTCCCGACCCAGAACCTCTCGGAACTCGGGCGGTCGAGCGAGTTCTGGCGCGCCCTGGGAGTGCAGACGGGCGCGGAGATCATCGTCTCCGGCAGCCTGGAGTTCCGCGTGGAGGACCGGTCGGGCTACAAGACCGAGGAGTACGTCTCGCCGATCGACGGACGCACGTACTACCGCCAGGTGTACGTCGAGCAGACCGGGTTCCTCTTCGACATCGTGTTCCTCGTCTTCGACGGAAATTCCGGCGAGAAGATCCTCCAGGACGAGTTCAAGGACTTCCGCCAGACCGGCGGCCGCCGCGCCGACGAGCTGCAGGGGCTCTTCGAGAACCTGTTCTCGCTCGAGAACCAGATCCTGAACCTCTTCGTGGCGCGCGACCGCGAGGCGGAGAGATACATCTTCACCGATTGATTCGGACCGCCGGACATCCTTTGATTCACATACCAAGGAGGCTAACTTTTCAACGTCGTTCCCGGGGACGGCGCGGGAAATCCGTCCGTCGCCCGGAATGACACGAAGGCGGCTGTCGTCATGAAGAAGCTCGCGATCGCGATTGCTCTCGTCCTCTGCGCCGCGGCGCCGGCCGCCGCGCAGTTCGGAAAGAACAAGATCGCCTACGACAAGTTCGACTGGAAGGTCTACCGCTCGACCCACTTCGCCATCTACTTCTACCCGTCCGAGCAGGTGTCGCTCGGGAAGGTCACCTCCTACGCGGAGAGCGCGTACGACGAGATCTCGCGGGCGCTCAACTTCCAGATCCCCAAGCCGATCAACCTCATCTACTACGCCACCCACTCCGACTTCGAACAGACGAACACGATCCTGAACTTCATCCCGGAGGGGGTCGGCGCGTTCGCGCTCCCCTCGCGCAACCGGATGGTGCTCCCGATCGACTTGAGCGACGAGAAGCTCCAGCAGCTCATCGCCCACGAGCTCACGCACGTCTTCCAGTTCGAGATCCTGTTCGGAGGCAACTACATCCGCGCCGCAACGACGAACGCCCCGCAGTGGTTCACGGAGGGGATGGCTTCCTACTTCGGTAACGACGAGGACAACAAGGACCGCATGGTCCTGCGCGACGCGGTCCTCGCCGACCAGGTGCCCGAGATCGCCCAGACCGGCAACATCGGCGGGTTCTTCGCCTACCGGTTCGGCCACGCCGTGTTCGATTTCATCGAGACGGAGTGGGGCAAGGACTCGGTCCGCGATTTCGTCTTCGAGTTCCGCAACCAGATCGGCGGAAACGTCGAGAAGGTCATCCGGCGGGCCTTCAACCTCTCGGCGGAAGACTTCGACGTCAAGTTCCGGCGTTTCCTGCGCCAGCGCTATCTCAAGATCCTGACCGAGAAGGGCGAGCCGATCGACTTCGGCGAGCGTTTCAAGCTCGAGGACGAGCCCACGGCCGAGCTCACGCCGCGGGCGTATCCCTCGGGCGACTTCATCGCGGCCATCTCGACTCTGAAGAACGACGCGGACGTCGTCGTGCTGTCCACGGCCGATCGGAAGCTGTACCGGAACCTGACGAAGGGCTACACGACCAAGTACGAGTACCTCGTGAGCCAGTGGCTGACGACCGCGCCGCTCGGCGGTGGCGACGTCGCGGTCTCCCCCGATGGCAACACCGTGGCCGTGTTCGCCCGCCGCGAGCGCGGTCGCGAACTCCTTCTCTTGAACGCCCTCGACGGCGGGATCCGCGAGCGCATCGAGATGCCCGACCTCGACCAGCAGCTGAACCCGGCGTTCTCCCCCGACGGGAACACCGTGGTGTTCCGCGCGCTCAAGGGGGGGCGCGCCGACATCTGGTCGTACTCGCTCACCTCCAGGGGCGTGATGAACCTGACGGACGACGAGGTGTTCGACTTCGCGCCGGCGTACTCACCCGACGGGAAGTGGATCTACTACTCCTCGGTGCGCGGGACGAAGGCGAAGATCTTCCGGTTCGACCCGAACTCACCCGGCTCTCGTCAGCAGATCACCTACGGCGACTGGAACGACGAGGACGCGGCGCTCACGCCCGACGGCAAGCGGCTCTTCTTCACGTCCGACCGCGACGGCGGCATCTTCAACATCTACTCGATCAACCTGGAGACCGGCGAGACGAACCTCCACACGAACGTCGTGGCGGGCGCGTTCTCCCCCACCGTCTTCATCGGAAAGGACAACACCGAGAAGCTCGTGTTCGCCGCGTACTACAAGCGGCGGTTCACGCTCTACATCGCCGACTCGAAGAAGGTGGTCCGCCGCCTTCCCGAGCTCGCGCCGGCCGTCTCTCCCGCGGGCCCCGAGTCGGAGGCGCCGTTCCAGCCGGCCATCGAGGTGTCGATCGACCCGGAGAAGATCCGCCCCCGAGCGAGCCGCAAGCTGCAGCTCGAGGACGCGCAGGTCGTGGCCGGCGTCAATACCGACCAGACCTTCGTCTCGAACACGGTGCTCATCTTCGGTGACAACCTCGGCGACCGGCGCTTGATCGCGCAGTTTCAATCGCTGTCGTCGTTCACGAACTTCAACTTCATCTACTTCAACCTGAAGCACCGCCTGCAGACGGGGTTCGCGCTCTTCGACGACCGGACGTTCTTCCTCGGGTTCGACCAGTCCCGGGGCGTGATCGAGCGCGGGCGGCGGATCTACCGGCAGACGGGCGCGCTCGGGCTCCTGAGCTACCCGCTGTCGCGCTACTACCGCATCGACGGGCAGCTCGGGTTCATCTCCCGCAAGTTCGACTTCCCGTTCGTGATCCGGAACCAGGACGGCACCCAGGAGTTCTTCGTCAACGCCCGATCGGACAACTACCCGACGGCCGGGGTCTCCTTCGTCGGTGACACCGTCCTCTACGAGGAGTGGGGGCCGCTGTCCGGCCGGCGCTTCGCGATCTCGTACTCCTACGCGCCCGACTTCAAGAAGGAAGACGACCCGTTCACGCCGGAAGTCGAGGACTCGGGCACGCTCTCATCGGACGTGTCGGTCGACCTGCGCCGGTACATCAAGATCTCGCCGCGGTCGCTCATCGCGCTCCGGCTCTTCGGCGCGCGCTCGACCGGAAACTTCCCGAACGTGTACTACTTCGGCGGCCTGGACACTCTGCGTGGCCTCGACTTCCGCGAGCAGATCGGCAACACGGTCGGTTACGCCAACATCGAGTACCGGTTCCCGCTGATCGACCTCCTTGCGACGCCGATCCTCGCCTTCCGCGACATCCGCGGGCAGATCTTCCTCGACGTGGGTGGCGCGGCGCTGAAGAATCAGTCGTTCCGGTTCTCCGAGAAGGACGCGGAAGGAAGGCGGAGGTTGAAGGACGGCCGGGCGGCGTACGGCTTCGGCTTCCAGATCTCGCTCCTGGGCCTGCAGCTCCACTGGGATTTCTCGAAGCTGTGGGATTTCCAGCAGTCGTCGTCGGGGCTGAAGACGTCCTTCTACATCGGCACTCAGTTCTAGAACGTCGCGTTCGCTTGCTCGGGATCTGGCTACGCCACCGGCGCTCGGCTCGCCAGAACCGGCTCGACCGAGCGCCTGATCCCTCGCGACGCTCACGCTCCCGCGGCGCGCGCCTCCTCCCTCGGTTACTTCGGGAGACTTCGCGCGCCGCGACGGGATTGTCGGTGCCGCGCGAGCGCGGCGGGCTGACGGGTCATTCGAAGTACCCGTTCACGTCCACGATGACGTCGACCCGGCCGGATTGCGCGCCGCAGCCGATCGAGAGGCTTCCGGTCGGCGTCACTCCGATGGCGAAGTTGTTCCCGCGGACCTGACCCGGGCGATAGTTGATCGTCGAGGTGGAGGGCGCGGCGTCTCCCGGAAAGAGAACGACGTAACCGAAGCCCTCCGCGGCGACGACGGTCGCGTTGCCTGAGATCGCCCGCGCGGTCGCCGGCAGCCCGCAGGTGAGCGCGACCGGAAATCCCCTCTGAGTCCGCGCGGCGAGAGAGGGGCCGCCGAGCGGGCCGGGTGAATCCCGCGTGTCGAGGAGACGGCAGGGCGGGAGCGTGTAGAACTTCGTGCCCTCCGCGGCGAACGGCGGTCTCACCGCCTGGACCGCGGGGAACGGAAGCGTCTGGAGGTACTCGGTCACCACGGCCTTCGGCGTCGAGTCGCAGCGGTAGATGCTCTGGCCCGTTTCGCAGCCGCGAGCGAGAACGTAGATGAAGGCGTGCGTGATCCGGAAGGGCGCGAGGCGCGCACTGTCCCCCGTCGCCCCGACGAGGAAGTCGCGGATGCGGTCGCGCTGCGCCGCTTCACCGATGGCATCCGAGCTCCACCCGAACTCCGACAGCCAGATCGGCTTGCCGGCGTTCCGCGGGTTGTACGTCTGGAGCGGATAGAGCTTGTTCCACCACAGCCGTTCCGCGGCATCGGCGGCCGTCCAGTCGTCGTGGGCGTTGGCGTGCACCGAGACCACGTCCACGAACGAGGACGCGTTCCCGTCCGGGAACTCGGTGCTCTCGAGCTGCGAGAAGATCTGCAGGGTCCGGTAGTTCCAGCCGCCGGAAAGCGACGGTCCGACGATACGCGCCGCCGGGTCCACGGCGCGGACGATCCGGGCGGCCTCGACCAAGTAGTCGACGTACCGGGGCGCGACCGTGAGGTCGGCGTCCCAGCCGACCCCGTAGGTCGCGTTGCCCGAGAGGTCCGGCTCGTTCCAGATCTCGTAGGCGGCGACCCTTCCCTTCATGTGCGCGGCCACTCGGCCGACGTACCGCTTCCAGAGGTCGATCGGGGGCGGCGCCGCGCCGTTCGCGCACCCGCACGCCCACGACGGAGCCCCGGAGAGGATGTAGAGCACCTGCTGGCCGTTCGCCCGCGCGCCGTCGACGACGGCGTCGGCCTCGCTCCACGTCCAGGCCTCCGGGGTCGGCTCAACCGCGGACCAGTACACGCTGACGCGCGTCCACCCGACGTTCGCCGCGCGCGAGAGAGGGCCGCCGTCGTTCGTCCCGATCACGACCGGCCGCGCCGCGCGAGCGAGGGCCGGAGAGATCGCGAACGCCAGGAGGAACAGGAGGGGTCTCATGGGCGAGGAATCCGACAACACGGGGCCCTTGAGAACAATTTCGAAACACTTCGACCAACGTCGGATCGGTCCGCTCGCCCGGGAGTCGTACAATCGGTCCGCCTTGCCCCCGCGAAGCTCTCTGGCGATCCGGGTCCTCGGTACCTACGGCGGATCCGCGCCCGGGTACCGCATGACGACGTTTCTCATCGACGGAGAGACGGCGCTCGACGCCGGCGCGCTGACCGAGACGCTCCCGCTCGGCGCGCAGCGGCGCGTGCGCCGCGTCGTCCTGACGCACGCGCACTTCGACCACTTCGCCTCGCTGCCGTTTCTCGTGGCGAACCTCGTCGGCCGCGAGTCCGCGCCGCTCGAGGTCGCGGCTCCCGCCCCGGTTATCTCGGCGCTGCGAAAGCACGTGTTCAACGACGTGACGTGGCCGGACTTCACGCGGCTCCCCTCCCCGGCGAAGCCGACGCTGCGATTCCGACCGACGCCGGCCGGGCGGCCCTTCCGCGCGGGCGAGGTCTCGATGACGCCCGTCGCGGTCGATCACGTGGTCCCGGGCTACGGGTACGTCGTGTCGAAGCCGGGCCGCGCGGTCGTCTTCTCGGGCGACACGTGCCCGACCGAAAGAATCTGGGCCGTCGCGAGGCGCGTCCGGGACCTGAAGGCGATCTTCCTCGAAGTGTCCTTTTCCGACACGCAAGCGGAACTGGCGCGAGACTCGTGCCACATGACCCCGAGGCTCGTTTTCGCGGAGCTCGCGAAGATGCCGCCGCGCGTGCCGGTCTACCTGTACCACATGAAGCCGCCGTCGCTCGCGCGCATCCGCCGCGAGATCGCCGCGCTGCGCGAGCCGCGCCTGAAGCTGCTGGAGTCGGAGAGAAGTTTCCGCTTTTAGTTGTCGCGGGGACAGGTCTTCGACCTGCACTCGCCACCTTCAAAGCAGCCGCGACCAGGCGAGCAGGTCCACCGCCAGCGTTCCGGCGAGGCGGCCCCGGGCGTAGTCGTTCTTCAAGAGGTCCTCCCGCGCGCCGGAGAGGATCGCCTCGCGGACGAGATACGTCGCGCCCTCGCGCTCCTCCACGCGGAACGCGAGCCGCACCTCGCGGCCCTCCGGATAGTGGCGGACGATCGCGAGCGAGCGGGCGCCGGCGTCGGGCGTGACTTCCTCCTCGAAGCCCGACTCGGCCGCGCCGGGCGGCGAGAACCGAAGCTTCCACCCCTCCCCCGCCACGTCCGCGACGCCTTCCATGAGCCGCCGATAGCCGTCGGGCGCCGCGATCGCGTCGAAGGCCTTCCCGGGGTCGGCGTCCACCGAGAGATACGCCGTGATCCGAGCGTCGCGGATCTCGGGCTCCGGATCGCCGGCCAGCGCGAAGGCGCGGGAGAGCACGTCCTCGTCGATCCCGAAGACCTCCGAGAGGCGCCGGGCGCGCTCCGCGAGAAGCGGAATCCGCGTGCGCGAATGCAGGTCGTCTACACGCACCTCGCCGCGCGCGAACTTGACCATGCGCGGGCCGTCCCGTCGCATCAGCGACACGGCGGTCAGGAACCTCGAGTCGGAACGGAACGTCTGGCGCCAGAGCGCAAGGAAATCCTCCTCCGAGACGGGGTCGCGAAAGACCTCGAGGCTCCGCGCCCCCTCCGGAACGCCGGAGACGAAACGCACCCCGACCCCGCGATCCGTCCTCGCGGCGGAGAGCGCCGCGATCTCCGTCTCGACCTCTCCCCCGCTGCCCGGCACGAGACCGGGCAACGGAAACCCGACGTCGGCGATCCACTCCCCGCCGCCGGCTTCGACGATGAGCGCCGCGTGGTCGAAGTCCGCCTCGACCCTTCCGAGCGCCTTGCGGGTCGAGAACCCGAGAGCCGTCAGAAACGCGTCGAACGCCGCGACGCGCGCGAAGCACGTGCCGCCGGTGCCCGAGGCGAGGAAGTCCCGCCAGAAAATGTCGGGGACGCGAGGCTTCTCGTTCGGGTCGGAAACGTCGACGTTGCGCAGGATCTTCGACGCCGACTCGAACGGAACGCGCCCGTTGAATCGGTCGAAGATCTTCTCGAGATAGGGAAACGACGGTTTCTCGGCGGCGAGCTCGAGGGCGTCGAGCACGTCCTCCGTGGAGAAGCTCAAGCCTTTTTCGTGAGCCGCTCGACGAGCGCGTCGATCCGGCGGCGGGCTTCGTCGGAGAACCAGAACTCCAGGAAGGGGTCGTTCTCCAGGGCCCGGTCGTAGCGGCGCAGCGTCCGCGCTCTTGCGCGGCGCTTGATCTCGGCGTAGGCGGGGCGCGAGCGGCGCGCGAGCTGCCGCGCGCGGTCGAGCGCGGCCTCGAGGAGATCGGCGGCGGGCACGATCCGGTCCACCAGGCCGATCTCGAGCGCGCGGTCCGCGGAGACGTTGTCGCCGGCGGCCGCGAGACGCTCCGCCTCCCGGTCTCCGAGGATGTACCGGAAGATCTCGTAACACGGGCGCGGGATGGGCACCCCGAGCACGACCTCGGACAGGCCGTACTCCCCGTTCCCCTCCGCCGCGATCCGTTCGTCGGCGGGCGACGCGAGGATGAGGCCCCCCGCGATCGCGTGACCCGGGAGCGCGGCAATGAGCGGCGTCTCCAGCGCGAACATCCGTCGGAGCAGGACCGAGAAGTCAGCGACGAACCGCTCCATCTCCCCACGGTCGAACGCGCGCACGGTCGGAAGGTCCCAGCCCGCCGAGAAGAAAGATTGCGACGACGTCAGGACGATCGCGGGAGCGCCGGCGTGCTCGGTCATCGCGTCGGAGAGCTCCGCGACGAGCTGCGGGTCGATGGCGTTGGCGCGGGGCCGGTCGAGCGTGACGAGCGCGATCCCGCCGTCGCGCGTCTCGGAACGGACCCGCGACGCGGCGCTCACGCGGTCCTCCGCGCGAAACGGTGCGGCCCGAACGCGAGCTCGTGCACCGTGGTGTCGGGAGTCAGCTCCGGGTGGAACGTCGCGGCGATCACGTTGCCCTGCGCGACGAGCACGGGTTCGGAGTGGCGGGTCGCGAGGACCTCGACGTCCGGGCCGACGCGGCGGATGCGCGGCGCGCGGATGAACACCGCGGGAAGGGGCCCGGAAAGCTCCGGAGCGTCCACTTCGCCGACGAAGGAGTCGACCTGGCGGCCGTAGGCGTTGCGCTCGACGGTGACGTCGATCAGGCCGAGCGACCTTTGAACGGGGTTCGTCACTTCGCGCGCGAGCACGATCGCGCCGGCGCACGTCCCGAGCACCGGACGGCCCGTCGCCGCGAAGGCGCGGATCGCGTCCTCCCACGGGTCGGCCTCGAAGAACTTCCAGAACGTCGTGGACTCGCCGCCGGGGATGACGAGACCCCCCGCGCCCGCGAGCTCCTCGGGCTTGCGGGCCTCGAACGAATCGAGCCCCATCTCCTCGAGCCGCCGGCGGTGCGCGGCGAAGTCGCCCTGGAGGGCGAGGACGGCGATTCGCCCTTCACCCTGACCCTCTCCCCGCACGCGGGGAGAGGGAACTTGCGCTACCACCCTCTCCCCTGCATCCGCGCCTCTTCCGGCAGGGACGCCGCGTCGATCCCCTTCATGCCGGAGCCGAGCGACTCCTCCGCCTCGACGAGCGCCTTCGGGTCCTGCCAGTGCGTGGTCGCCTTCACGATCGCGCGCGCGCGGCGCTCCGGGTCGTCGGACTTGAAGATCCCGGAGCCCACGAAGATCGCCTCGGCGCCGAGCATCATGCAGAGCGCCGCGTCCGCCGGCGTGGCCACCCCGCCCGCCGCGAAGTTCGGTACGGGCATGCGCCCGCTCTCGGCGACCTGCTCGACGAGCTCGAACGGCGCCTGAAGGCGCTTGGCCTCGCGCATCCGCTCGTCCTTGCTCATCAGCGTCAAGTTGCGGATCTCCCGGTTGACGTCTCGCAGGTGTTTCACGGCGTGCACGATGTCGCCCGTCCCCGCCTCCCCCTTGGTGCGGATCATCGCCGCGCCTTCGCCGATGCGGCGCAGCGCCTCGCCGAGGTTCCGGCAGCCGCACACGAAGGGCACCTTGAAGTCGTGCTTGTAGACGTGGTTCTCCTCGTCGGCCGGCGTCAGGACCTCCGACTCGTCGATGAAGTCCACCTCCAGCGCCTCGAGGATCCGCGCCTCCGCGACGTGGCCGATGCGGCACTTCGCCATCACCGGGATCGACACCGCCTCCTGGATCTCGCGGATCTTCGTCACCGGCGACATGCGCGCGACTCCCCCGTCCCTCCGGATGTCCGCCGGGACGCGCTCGAGCGCCATGACCGCCGAAGCGCCCGCGGCCTCCGCGATCCTCGCCTGATCGGCGTTGACGACGTCCATGATGACGCCGCCCTTCAGCATCTCGGCCAGGCCGACCTTCACGCGAAAGGCATCGCTGTTCTTCATGTCCCCTCCTCTGGACTGCGGCGGGTGCAGGCTGAAGCCTGTCCCCGCGACATCAAACGACCGGCGCGTCTTCGATTGCCGAAGAACGCGCGCGTGTTTCGTTCACCGCCTCCGCCAGCATCGCGATTCCGTCGGCGATCGCCTCGCGATCCACGCGCGACACCGACAGCCTCAGGTTTTCCCGGTCCTCCCCGAAGGGATCGAAGTCCGCGCCGGCCGCCACGGCGACTCCCCGCGCCGCCGCGGCTTCCGCCACCCGCCGCCCCGACACGCCCTTCGGAAGGTGCAGCCAGAAGAGCGCGCTGCCCGGCTCGCCGCCCCACCACGACACGTCCGGCAGATCGCGCGCGAGCGCCGCGGCCATCGCCTCGCGCCGCACCTCGACCTCCCACGCCCGCGCGCGCCGGGCCTCGCGGTCCGCGCCGGCGCGCAGGAACGACGCGATCGCGGCCTGCAGCGGCAGCGGCGTCTGGAAGTCCGCCGTGCGCTTGACGAGAGCGAGCCGCTCGACGGCGTCGCGCGGCGCCGCGAGCCATCCGATCCGGAAGCCGGGGACGAGATCTTTCGAGAGCGTTCCCAGCCACACGACGCGCTCGGGATTGCGCGCCGCGAGTGGAGTGATGCCGGACTCCGGCTCCTCGTAGCCGTCCTCGACGACGAGCGCACCCGCGTCGGCCGCGGCGTCCAGGATCTCGCGGCGCTTCGCCTCCGACGCCGTCACGCCCGTCGGGTTCTGGCGCTCCGGCATAACGTAGACGAGCTTCGCGCGCCGCTCGCGCACGAGCGAGACATCCGGCCCCTCCGGTGTCATCGGCATCGGCACGATCTCGACGCCGGAGAAACGCGCGAGCGCCAGCGCCCCCGGATACGTCGGCGACTCCATCGCGACGGCGTCGCCCGCGTCGGTGAAAGTGCGAAACACCAGGTCGAGGCCCTGCTGCGCGCCGCTCGTCACCAGGATCTCGTCGGGGGAACGGTGGACGCCGCTCTCCGCGAGGCGCCGGGCAATCTCCACCCGCAATGCCTCGAGGCCGAGCGGGGGAGCGTACTGCCAGAGGTCCGGGCGCCGGCTCCACGCCTCGGTCAGCGTCGCGGTGAACTTCTCGAGCGGAAAGAAGCGTTCGTCCGGAGTCAGCCGCGAAAAGTCGGCGAGCAGGGGAGAGGCGAGCGGAGGGGGAGTCGGAGCCGGGATCGCGGAGGCGCGACGCGACACGAGCGCGGAGAGGTCGAACGGCCGAGCTGCACGCGGGCCACCCTTGACGACGGTGCCGCTGCCGACCCGGGTGGTCGCGAGACCCTCCGCGGCGAGACGCCGGTACGCAGCCTGGACGCCGCCCCGGCTGATCCCGAGCCCGGCCGCGAGCTCGCGCGTCGTCGGCAGCCGCGAGCCGGCGGGGAAGTGTCCGGTCTCGATGCGCGCGGCGAGCGCCGCGAAGAGCTGTTCGGACAGCGGCTCGCGGGACGCGCGGTCGAGGACAATGGAGTCGACCTGATCCAATTGGCCCGCCATCGAGCCAATTGTACTAGCGCCATTTTGCGAGCCGGAAAATATTTCGCTAATTTGTTGATGGCGAAGTGACTTACCTGAAATCGGTCCATCCCCTCGGATTCCGACCACATATGGTGGATAAGTTATTGCGCTATCAACAATTAAATAAATCGGTCCCCTTTTTACGCTCCGTGCTTGCGGAGCTCGTCGTCGAGGCGCTGGGCGAAGAGGTACTCCTCGTCGCGCGGCGAGACGTTCTTGCGCTTCGCGAGCGTGTTCCGAATCCGCTCCTCCATGGCGTCGAGCTCCCGGTAGGCCTCCGTCAGGTCGCGCACGATCGCCCGGCGCACCGTCTCGTCGTCGGCCTTCTGCGTCAGGTTCAGGTTCTCCTTCAACTTCTTCGCGAGCACCCGCGCGAGATAGAGCACGCGGTCGGGCGAGGTCTTCATCGGGTCACTCGCGCGTGCGGCCGGCGATCAACTCGTCGGTGAGCGGGTGCCGGAAGAGCTGCTCGACGACGGGCGTCGAGATCGCGGCGACGTCGGCGCCCATGAGCGCGGCGTCGAGGACGTGGACGGGGTTGCGCAGCTCGGCCACCAGGATCTGCGTCTGGAAGCCGTAGTTGTCATACACGCGGATGATCTGCTCGACCAAGTCCATGCCGATCGCCCCGACGTCGTCGAGCGGGCCGACGGCCGGGGCGACGTAGCTGACGTTCGACTTTGCGGCGATCAACGCCTGGGCCGCGGAATAGCAGCCCGACGCGCACACGGCGATCTGGTCCTGGGCGAGCAGGCGCGCGACCCGCATCCCCTCGGGCTGCGCGGGAAGCTGGACCACGATGTCCTTCCCGAGCTTCACGAGCTCGCGCGCCTCCTTGTACATTCCCTTGGCGTCGTTCGACGTCGGCTCGACGCAGACGGGGCCGTCCGTCAGAGAGGCCATCTCGCGCACCGCCCGGCGGTACTCGACGCCGGCGGTCTCGGCGGCCGCGGCGGAGAGCCAGATCCCGTCCAGGAGGCCCCACTCGCGGACCCTTCTGGCATCGTCGGCGAGGGCGCTGTCGAGGAAAAAGCGCATGGGCGGGCGCGGATTCTATACGGAAGCCCCTCACCCCGGCCCTCTCCGCGCACGCGGGGAGAGGGAATGCCGCCGCCTACTCCTCGTCGTCGAGGAACGGGGTCTTGCCGCCGGCTTCTTTCGGCTTCGGACCGGGGTCCCTGGAGTCGGGCGCGGCCGGCGTCGGCAGCGCCGCCTGCGGCTCGTCGTCCACGTCCTCGGGTTCGGCGAGCTTCGCAACGGCGACGACACTGTCGCCCTCGTCCAGGTCGATCAATTTCACGCCCTGCGCGGCGCGGCCGGTCTCCCGGATGTCCTTGACCTTGATGCGGATCAGCATCCCGCTCTGGGTGATCAAGAGCAGCTGGTCCGCATCGGTCACCGACTTGATCCCGGCGACCGGGCCGTTCTTCTCGGTGACCTTGATGTTGATGACGCCGGAGCCGCCGCGCCCCTGGAACCGGTACTCCGATGCCTCGGAACGTTTCCCGTAGCCCTTCTCGGTCACGGTCAGGAGGTGACCGTGTTCCTCGACGACGTCCATCTCGACGACGAAGTCGCTCTCTTTCTTGAGCTCGATGCCCCACACGCCGGTGGTGTCGCGGCCCATGGGGCGGACGTCCTTCTCCGAGAAGCGGATGCCCTGGCCGAGGTGTGTCCCGATGAAGATCTGCCGCGTGCCGTCGGTCACGCGCACCGAGAGGAGCTCGTCCCCCTCCTCGATGTTGATCGCGATGATTCCGCCCGACCGCACGTTCGAGTACGCCGCGAGCGCCGTCTTCTTGACGAGTCCCTGCTTGGTGGCGAACACGAGGAAGCGGTCCTCCGGGAAGTCCTTCGTGGACTCCAGGGCGACGACGCGCTCGTTCGGATCGAGGTTCAG
>DATIBN010000227.1:0-27631 GCA_035457525.1 Thermoanaerobaculia bacterium
CTCCCGGGATCCAGACGGTCGTCACGCTGCCGCTCTTCGGACTCCTCCCCCAGCAGTGAAGAGCCCGAAGTTCGCCGCCGCGCGCACTCCCGAGGACGTCCACCGCCTGTGGACGGAGTACTTCGTGGCCGGCGACCTCGATGGGCTCCTCTCGCTCTACGAGCCGGATGCGACCTTCGCCGCGCAGACCGGCGCGTCGGTGACGGGCCGCATGGCGATCCGCGAGGTGCTCGCCGCGTTCATCGCGGTGCGGCGGAAGTTCGAGATCGAGATCGGGCGCGCCCTGCAGGCCGGCGACCTGGCTCTCCTCGTCTCGTCGTGGAAGCTCGAGGGCGAGCGGCGCGGCGAGCCGTACGAGTCGAGCGGGCGGACTGCCGACGTCGTCCGGCGTCAGCCCGACGGGTCGTGGCTCTATGTGATCGACAGCCCTTACGGCGAGGGCGCCTGAACCGGTCTCCCGAGTCTCGGGGCCTCGTCCTGCTCACGGGCGCCACCGGATACGTCGGTGGCCGACTGCTTCGCGAGCTCGAGCGCGCAGGCGACCGCGTCCGGTGCCTCGCGCGACGGCCCGAGCGGCTCGCGTCCGCCCACGGCGCGCAGACGGAAGTCGTCCGGGGCGACGTTCTCGACCGGTCGTCGCTCGCGCCCGCGCTGGCCGGGGTGGAGACCGCGTACTACCTCGTTCACTCGCTCGAAGCCGGTCCCGACTTCGCGGCGCGCGATCTCGAGGCCGCGCGCAACTTCGGACAGGCGGCGAGGATCGCGGGCGTCCGGAAGATCGTGTACCTGGGCGGCCTGGGAACCGGCGGAGCGTCCGGCGGCGAGCCGCTCTCCGAGCACCTGCGGAGCCGGCAGGAAACGGGAAACGCCCTGCGCGAGTCGGCCGTGCCCGTCCTCGAGTTCCGCGCCTCGGTCGTGATCGGCGCCGGGAGTCTCTCGTTCGAGATGATCCGCGCGCTCGTGGAGCGGCTGCCCGTCATGGTGTGGCCGCGCTGGGTCACCGTCGCCACCCAGCCGATCGGAATCGAAGACGTCGTCGCGTACCTCCTCGCCGCGCGGGACGCGCCCTTCGGAGATAGCCGGATCTACGAGATCGGCGGTCCGGATCGGGTCTCGTACGGAGACCTGATGCGCGAGTACGCGCGCCAGCGGGGGCTCTCGCGCACCTTCCTTCCGGTCCCGGTCCTGACGCCGCAGCTCTCGAGCCTCTGGCTCGGCCTCGTCACGCCGGTCCAGGCCCGCGTCGGGCGGAAGCTGATCGCCGGCGTCCGCAACCCCACGGTCGTGACGGACGACGCGGCTCTTCGCGATTTCCCGATCCGGCCGCGCGGCGTGCGCGATGCGGTTGCGCGCGCGCTCGCCGAAGAGGCCTCCCGCGCGGCGAGGGCGCGCCGATCCGGGGGCCTGCAGATCCTCGAGCGTGAGCAGACGATCCCGGCCTCGGCCCGCGAGGTGTTCGCGTTCTTCTCGGACCCGGGCAACCTCGCCCGGCTCACGCCGCCGGGCCTCCGGTTCCGCCTCGTCGGCCCGCCCGAGGGGCAGCTCTCTGCGGGGAGCCGCCTCGAGTATCGGATCCGATGGACGTTTCTGCGCCTGAAGTGGGTCACGCGCATCACCCGGTGGGAGCCGGACGTGGAGTTCGAGGACGTCCAGGAGGAGGGACCCTACCGGGTGTGGATCCACACGCACCGATTCGAGCCGGCGGCGGGCGGGGTCGTGATGCGCGACCGCGTCGAATACGAGCTCCCCTTCGGCGCGCTCGGCCGCCCCGCCCACCGTGTCCTCGTGCGCCGGCAGCTCGAGGAGATCTTCGACTTCCGGCGGCGGGCGATCGAGGAGATATTTCCGGCGCATTGACCACCGTCGTCCACTGGTTCCGCCGCGACCTGCGCGTCGCGGACAACACGTCGCTCGACCGCGCGGCGCGCGACGGAGATCGGGTCGTGCCGCTCTTCGTGCTGGACGACCGGTACCTCCGCGACGGAAGCGTCGGGCCGGCGCGATTCGGCTTCCTGCGCGAGAGCCTGGAAGAGCTGGAGCGGTCTCTCGCGGCGGCGGGAGGGCGCCTCGTCGTCCGCCCCGGCCCGGCGTCGCGGGCGCTGCCGGACATCGTGGCCGAGACCGGTGCCTCGGCCGTGTATGCGAACCTCGAGATCGGTCCCGATCCCGAGCAGCGCGATCGCGAGGCGCGGGCGGCTGTCGAGAAGAGGGGCGCAACGTTCCGGCTCTTCGCCGACGCGCTCTTAGTCGAGCCGGACGTGATCGCGACCGGCGCCGGAGAGCCTTACACGGTCTTCTCCGCGTTTTCGCGGAAGTGGACCGCGGCGGAAAAACTCCCGCCCCTCGCGGCGCCGCAACGGCTGACGGCTCCCGGGCTTCCGTCGGTCCCGCTCGCGAAGGTCCGGGCCTGGCGGGACCTTCCGCCGGATCCGCGCGCTCCGCGTGGAGGCGAGACCGAGGCGGCGCGGCTGCTCGCGGAGCTCGCCGGCCCGCGCCTCCGCCGCTACGCGGAGGACCGGGATTTCCCGGCGCGGGAGGGGACGTCGCGCCTCTCGCCGCACCTCCACTTCGGGACGATCTCCCCCCGCGCTCTCTTCGCCGCGGCGCAGGAGGCGGGGGCCTCCGGGCGCAAATTCCAGCAGGAGCTCGCGTGGCGCGACTTCTTTCACCACCTGCTCTTCCACTTTCCCCGCGTGGCCCGGGAGAGCTTCCGCCCCGAGTTCGAGGATTTCCCCTGGCGGGAAGACCCGGCCGCGGTCACGGCCTGGCAGGAAGGACGCACGGGATATCCCTTCGTGGACGCCGGGATGCGACAGCTCGCCACGACGCACTGGATGCACAACCGCGCCCGGATGGCGGTGGCGTCGTTCCTGACGAAGGATCTCCACGTGGACTGGCGGGTCGGAGAGAAGTGGTTCGAGCGCGAGCTCGCGGACGCGGACCTCGCCAACAACAACGGCGGCTGGCAGTGGGCGGCCGGCACGGGCTCCGACGCCGCGCCCTACTTCCGGATCCTGAACCCGGTCCGGCAGTCGCAGCGCTTCGACGCGAACGGCGATTACATCCGCCGGTACGTGCCGGAGCTCGCTCGCGTTGCGGCGGCGAAGATCCACGAGCCCTGGACGATGTCTCCGGAAGAGCAGATCGCCGCCGGGTGCATCATTGGCCGCGACTATCCCGCGCCGATCGTCGATCACGCGCGGGAAAGACGAACGGCGCTCGAGCTGTTCGAAAAGGTCCGGAAGAAGCCGCGATGACCGAACCGCTCGGGCCCTTCCTCGAGGTCCGGCCGGAGGGCCTCTATTGCCCCGCTTTCGACGCCGCGATCGACCCGCCGGTCGCGGCCCGGCGCGCGATCGTCTCCCACGCACACACCGACCACGCCGCGCCGGGGCACGAGGAAGTGTGGGGAACGCCCGAGACGATCGCGGTGTACCGCCGCCGGAACCCGGAGTGGAACGGCGAGGCGCGCGCGATCGGGTACGGGGAACGTCTGGAGCGGAACGGCGTGACGGTGGAGCTCTATCCCGCGGGCCATGTCCTGGGCTCCGCGCAGGTCTACTTCGAGCGGGAGGGCCGGTCGCTCCTCTACACCGGCGATTTCAAGCGCCGCCTCTCGCGCACCGCGGTGCCGGCCGCGGCCCCGCCCGCCGGGATCCTCGCGACGGAGAGCACGTTCGGGCTGCCCGTCTTCCGCTTCCCGCCGACGGAAGTGCTCGAGGAGGGGCTCGTCGCGGCGTGCCACCGGGCGTTCGAGGAGAAAAAGACGCCGATCCTCCTCGTCTACGCCTTCGGCAAGGCGCAGGAGGTCGCGCTCGCGTTGACGCGCGCGGGGATCCCGTCGGTCCTCCACGGAGCCGCGTGGAAGCTCCTCCCCGACTTCGAGGCCGCCGGCCACTCTTTCCCGATGTCGCGCGCCTACGAGACCGGCCCGGCGCAGCCGGGAGAGGCCCTGCTCGTGCCACCCTACTGCGCGCGCGCGCCGATCGTGCGCAACGTGAAGCGCCGGCGGATCGTCTACCTCTCGGGGTGGGCGGTGCGCGAAGCCTCCCGCGCCGACTTCGACGCGGAGGTGCTCATCCCCTGGTCCGACCACGCCGACTTTCCGGAGCTGCTGACGCACGTCGCGGACGTCGCGCCGGAGAAGGTCGTGACGATGCACGGATATTCGCGCGACCTCGCCCGCATCCTCGCGGCACGCGGCGTGGACGCCGAGCCGCTCTCGACGGCGCGCGAGCGGCTGTCCGAAGACCCGGCCGCCGCGGGCGACCCCGGGGAGGGAACGTGACGGCTTATCGCGAGCTCGCGGAGACGCTCGAAGACGTCGCAAGAGAGCGCGGCAAGCTCGCGAAGATCGAGCGCCTGGCCGAGACGCTCGGCCGGCTCGAAGGCGAGGAGCTGAAAGCGTCCGCGCGGCTCGCCTCCGGAAGCCCCTTCGCCGAGTGGGAGCAGGCGGTCACGTCCGTGGGATGGGTGACGGTCGCGAAAGCCGCTTCGGAGGTGACGGGCTGGGACCTCGAGACGATCGGCGCCTGCGCCGCGGCGATCGGCGACCTCGGCGAGGCCGTCGGACTGCTCCTCACGGAGGCGCCTCCCGACGCGATGTCGATCTCGGAGGTGGACGCCCGCCTCCGGGAGCTCGCGCGGGAACGCAAGGCCGCCGGAAAGCAGAAGGCGGTGGAGGCGATGCTCCGGCGATCGTCGCCGGCCGAAGGAAAGTACCTGGTCAAGACCCTCTCCGGCGGCCTGCGGATCGGCGCCGACGTGACGACCGTGGAGGAGGCGATCGCGCAGGCGTTCGGCGCGGACCGGGAGGCGGTCGCCCGCGCTCACCGCGACTGCGGAGACATCGGCGAGACCGCCGTCGCCGCGCGGGAGGGGACGCTCTCCGAAATCCGGTTCCGCCTCTTCCACCCCATCGGGTTCATGCTCGCGACGCCGATCGAGGAGGCCCTCGAGGTCGCCTCCGAGCTGCCGCTCTTCGCGGCGGAGGACAAGTACGACGGCATCCGGGCGCACGCGCACAAGTCGGGCAGCCGCGTGTTGCTCTTCTCCCGGACGCTCGACGACGTGACCGCGCAGTTCCCGGAGGTCGCGGAGTCGCTCGGGAAGCTGCCCGGCTCGTTCCTCCTGGACGGCGAGATCCTCGCCTGGCGCGAGGGGCGGCCCGAGTCGTTCTTCCGGCTCCAGCGCCGGCTCGGGAGAAAAGCCCCGGAGCCGGAGCTCCTCGCGGAGATCCCGGTCGCCTTCATTGCGTACGACTGTCTCGCGCGCGACGGGCGGCCGCTCTTCGAAGAGGAGTGGACTGCCAGGCGACGCGAGCTCGAGGCGATCTCGCCGGAGCTCCTCGTGTCGCCCGTCCATCGCGCCGAGACCCCCGCCGAGCTCGACGCGCTCTTCGACCAAGCCCGCGAGCGCGGCAACGAGGGCCTGATGTTGAAGCGCCGGGACTCGGCGTACCAGGCGGGCAAGCGCGGGCGCGCGTGGCGCAAGTACAAGAAGGCGCTCGCGACGCTCGACGTCGTCGTCACCGCCGTGCAGCAGGGCAACGGGAAGCGCGCCGGGATGCTGTCGGACTACACGTTCGCGGTGCGCGACGGCGACCGCTTCGTCAACATCGGGAAGGCGTACTCGGGCCTGACCGACGAGGAGATCCGGAAGATGGGGACGCACTTCCGCCGGATCACGACCGCGCGGTACGGCCCGGTGCGCGCCGTGGCCCCGGAGGTGGTGCTCGAAATTTCCTTCGACTCGATCCAGAAGAGCACGCGGCACAAGTCCGGGTTCGCGCTGCGGTTTCCCCGGATCGTGCGCCTGCGGCCGGACAAGCGGCCCGACGAGGTGGACACGCTCCAGACGGTCGCCGAGGTCTACGCGAAGCTCATCGGACAGACGGGCCGCGGCGCGTGAAAACGCCCCAAAAAAGGCGGCCCCGACTCAAATGGTCGGGGCCGGGAAGGAAGGTATCGCGTGCTGATTCTTCAAACGCACCCTGAACGGAAAAGATTTCCTTCGGTTAACTACTGGAAGACAAGGGGTTAACTCCGGCGTCAGTCCCCGCCGGATGAGTCGACTCGGAGCCACTCAAAAGGGCGGTGATTCATCATAGAGTTTCGATAAAACATAAGTGATATAGTGTGGCTCGAAAGGAAAGATATGACCCAGCATTCGATCGGACGCATGCCCCGTAGCGTCGCAAAGCGGATCGCCGACCGCATCGCAAAGAACGACGAGCCGGTCGTCGTCACGAGCCGGCAAGGTAAGCCCAGCCGCGTTTACGGTCTCGAGGAGTATCAGAAAATGGTCAACTTACCCAACCAAGTTAAGCCTTGGGAACACCGGAAACAGAAGAAGGGGGCTCCAGACCCGCTCGGTGCCGTAGACGCGGAGCCGCCTACCGGGCTGAGCCGTCGGGACCTTTACGACGAGGACTGAGAGTTCAATGTCGCCGGCCCTTCTGGACACCAATGTGCTTATCCACGCGGCGTATCTGGGATCTCCAGTTCATCTCCCGGCGGCGACACTGGTTGAGCGCGGGCTCAAGGAACGGGGCGTCTTCTGCATTGCCCCTCAGAATCTCGTCGAGTTCGCGGCCGTGGCCACGCGGCGAAGACGGGGTGACCACCCACTCGGCGGCGACGAAGTCTTTCGGATCACCGAGCTGCTCTACCGTTCCCGCACGCTCGCCAAGATTTATCCGCGTAGGGGCACTGTTGCTCGGGCGATGAAGGAGGGAACGCAGCTCGGGGTCAGCGGAGCGGCTTGGTATGACCTCTTCCTGGCTCTGACGATGCGAGACGCGGGAGTACGGGCGATCGTCACCGAGAACGTTTCGGATTTCCAGCAGTTCCCCTTCATCACAGCGCGCAAGATCGCTGAAGATGCGGGGTAACGACGTCCGTTCTACCTCTCGACCTCGAAGTGGGCCGGCGGGAGGGTCTCGTCGGACTCCAGCTCGACCCGGACCCCGAGCTCTTTTTCGACGTCGGCCATGAGCTCCGGCTCCTCCTCGGCGAGGAACTTTGCGAGCCCGGGTCGCACGCGGACCCGCACGGTCCCCCCCGACACCGCGAGCAGCGGAGGCGCGAGAAGGGAGCGGCGCAACTCCAGGGCGGCGGTCAGGTCCGTCTTGACTCGCCCGCTCCCGCCGCAGTCGGGACAGGACCGGGTGAGCAGCTTTTCGAGGTTGCCGCGCGAGCGCTGCCGCGTGATCTCGATCAGGCCGAACTCGGAGACCGGGAGGATCCGGAACCGCGCGCGGTCTTTCGCGAGCTCCGCCTCGAACCGCTCGAACACCTCCCGGCGATGGTCGGGCTCCAGCATGTCGATGAAGTCGACGACGAGGAGGCCGCCGAGGTCCCGCAGCCGGATCTGGCGCGCGACCTCCGGGATCGCCTCCAGGTTCGTCTCGAACACCGTCGCTTCGAGGTCCTCTTTCCCGACGTACTTGCCGGTGTTGATGTCGATCGCCACGAGCGCCTCGGTCTGGTGGATCACGATCGAGCCTCCGGACGCGAGTGGCACCCGGCTCTGGAGCGCGCTTTCGATCTCCGCCTCCACCCCGAATCTCTCGAAGAGCGGCTGGGGGTTGCGATCGAGCTCGAGGCGATAGAGAAGAGACGGAGCCACCTGGCCGACGAACTCGGCCAGCCGCGCGTGCGTCTCCTCGTCGTCGACGCGAATGGCGGCGAAGTCCGCAGTGACGAGGTCGCGCACCGCACGCAGCGCGAGGTCGAGCTCGCGGTGAAGGACGGCGGGAGCCGAGACCGCCTCGGACCTGCGCGTGATCTTCGCGGCGAGGTCCGCCAGGTAGCGATGGTCGGCGGCGAGCTCCGCGCCCGAGGTGCCCTCCGCGGCCGTCCGAGCGATCAGGCCCCCTTCGCCCGGCAGGGTCTGCATGATGCCGCGCAGCCGCTCGCGTTCGTCCTCGTTCGTGATCCGGCGGGAGATGCCCATCTCGCGCACGCCCGCCAGATAGACGAGGGTGCGGCCCGGCAGCGAGATGTTCGCGGTGACCCGGGGCCCCTTGCCCGCGAGGGGGTCCTTCGACACCTGGACGACGAGCTCCTGGCCCTCCTTCAGGAGATCGTCGATGCGCGGCCGGTCCGCGCGCTCGGCGCCCGCCTCGCCGGCCGCCTCGTCCTCGACATCGGAGTCGAAGTCGACCGACCGCGGCAGCACGTCCTCGACGTACAGGAAGGCGTCCCGGTCGAGGCCGATCGAAACGAACGCCGCCTGCATCCCGGGCAGCACCCGGTGAACGCGCCCGAGGTAGACGTTCCCGACGAGACCCTGGCGGCCGCGCCTCTCGTGGAGGACCTCGACCGTGCGGCCATCCTCGAGGATCGCCACCCGCGTCTCCGGCGGCGTGGCGTTGACGAGGAGCTCCTTACGCACGGGGCTAAATCGCGGCGTGCCGCGCGGCGGTACACGCCACGGCCGGTACTCCCTCTCCCTCCGGGAGAGGGTCGGGGTGACGGAGTCTCGAGCCGCTCAGCCTTTTCTCACGCGTTGGCAAAGCGGCGGTACTCCACCGCGAGAATGAGCCCGATTCCCAGGAACGACGTCGCGACCGAGGAGCCGCCGTACGACACGAGCGGCAGGGGTATCCCCGTCGTGGGAAGGAGACCGATCATCATCGAGGCGTTCACGACGACGGAGAAGAAGAGCATCGACGCGATGGCGAGGATCAGGAAGACCCCGCCGCGGTCGCGGGCGACGCGCGCGAGCGTGAGCGCTCGTAAGAGAAGCGTGGCGAACAGGGCGAGAACCAGACAGACGCCGAGGAACCCCCACTCCTCGGCGATCACCGCGAGAATGAAGTCGGTGTGCTGGACCGGCAGGAAACGGAGCTGGCTCTGCGTTCCGGCGCGGAAGCCCTTGCCCGTGAAGCCGCCGGACCCGACCGCGATCTTCGACTGTCGGACCTGGTAGCCGGAGCCGAGCACGTCCGACTCCGGGTTCAGGAACGTGCCGATGCGCTGCTTCTGGTAGTCGGCCAGCACGAACCAGCCCACGCCCGCGAGCAGCGCCACCGCGACGAGAATCGCGATCCACGCCCTTCCCGGGAGCCCTCCGAAGAAGAGCGCCATCGCCGCGAGGGGCAGGAACGTCGCAGCGAGGCCCGCGTCCGGCTGGAGGAAGACGAGCAGGAACGGCACGGCGACGATTACGCCGACTTTCAGGAACGTGCCGCCCTTCATCCGGGCGTCGTCCTCGTTCTCGAACAGGTACGCGAGCAGGAGCGCGGTCGCGATCTTCGCGAGCTCCGCGGGTTGAAACTGAAAGCCGCCGACGCGGATCCACGACTTCACGTTGGCGATCCGCTCGCCGAAGAAGAGGAGATAGACGAGCGGCACGAGACTCACGCAATAGATGAAGAACGAAAACTTCAACAGCACTCGGTAGTCGAAGAGGACGGCGGCGACGAGGCCGCCGAGACCAACGAGCACCCAGATCGCCTGCCGGGTGGCCAGCCCGTCGAACCGCCCCCCCTCCGTCGTCGAAGAGACGAAGAGGATCCCGAGGATCGCGAGCGCGAGCGCGCACGAGAGGATCACGAGGTCGAGCCGGCGCGGGACCGGCAGCACGCGGCTGATCATTCGGTCACCCCCGCGGCGGGCGCCGGCGGCGCCGCGACGGTCCGCGCCGATGCGCGCGAAAAACCGGGCTCTCCCGGCCGCGGCTCGACGTCGACGCCGAAGTATTTCGCGAGGAGTCGCCGCGCAACGGGCGCCGCCGCGCTCGAACCGTGGCCGCCGTGCTCGACGAAGACGACGATGACGATCTTCGGATCCTCGATCGGAGCGAACGCCGCGAACCACGCGTGGTCTTCGAGCCGGCGCGGGTCGACCCCCGCGCGCGCGACGGCGTCACGCCGCGCGACCTGAACGGTGCCGGTCTTGCCGCCCGCTTCGATCCCGGGCACCCGCGAGCCGAACGCCGTGCCGCCCGGCTCGTTGACGACCGCCCACATTCCGTTCTTCACGATCGCGAGCCCCGCCCGATCGATGGCGAGCGAGTGCCGTTCCTCCCCGCGGTAGCGCAAACGCACGCCGGTCCTCGGATCCTGCGACGCGAAGAAGAGGTGCGGGGTCGGCAGCTTTCCGCCCGTCACGACCGCCGAGATCGCCCGCGCGACCTGCATCGGGGTCACGAGGACCGGGCCCTGTCCGATGGAGACGGAGATCGTTTCGCTCGGGTACCACCGCGCCTTCCGCTTCGTCCGCGCCCACTCCTCGGAGGGCACGAGGCCCGGCTTTTCGTGCGCGAGGTCGACCCCGGTCGGCTCGCCGAAACCGAAGTCGCGCGCGATCTCCGCGATGCGGTCGACTCCGAGACGCCGTCCGAGGTTGTAGAAGTAGACGTCGCACGACACCTTGATCGCGTTGCGGAGGTTGACCCATCCGTGGCCACCTTTGCGATGGCAGCGGAAGGCGCGGCCGTAGAAGACGGCGTGCCCCGGACAGAACACCTGCGCGTCGGGATCCACCCAGCCCCGGGCGAGCGCGCCATAAGCGAGGAAGACCTTGAAGACCGAGCCGGGCGAATACGTGTTCTGGATCGCGCGGTTCTGGAGCGGATGGTTCGGGTCCGAGAGGAGACTCGTCCACTCTTCGCCGGTCACACGCCGCGTGAACCAGTTCGGGTCGTACGAAGGTGAGGAGACGAGGGCGAGGATCTCTCCGGTCCGGGGGTCGAGCGCGACGGCGGAGCCCACGCGGTCGGTGAAAAGCTCCTCCGCGAGCTCCTGAAGGCCGCGGTCGATCGTCAGGAAGAGGTTCTGGCCCGGGCGCGACTCGGCACGACTCTCCTCGGCGATCTCTCGCGCGTGGGAGTCGACGATCACGCGTCGTTCGCCGTTCGCTCCGCCGAGGAGCTTCTCGTAGGAGCTCTCGATCCCCTTCTGACCGATCCAGTCGCCCAGGGTGTAGACGTTTCCGGAGCGGCGGATCTGGTCCGGCGTCGCCTCCGCGAGATACCCGAGGATGTGCGCGGCCGACCCGCCGCGCTTGTAAAGCCGGCGCTGGGAGACGACGATCGCGAACTCCGGGTGCTCCGGTGCGCGCGCTTCGATCGCCGCGACCTCTTCGAGCGAGAGGTTCTCGGCCAGCGGGATCGGAACGAAATCGGGATAGCGCCGGCCGCGGGTCAGACGCGCCTGGACCGTTTCGGGCGGCAGGCCGAGCAGCTCGACGGCGAACTTGATCGAGGCGCTCACGCTCTTTGCCTCGCGCCGGTAGAGCTGGAGCGAGTAGGCCGGCTCGTTCTCGACGAGCACGGACCCGTTGCGGTCCAGCACGTATCCGCGCGGCGCCGTCAGCTTGATCGAGCGGATGCGGTTGTTCTCGGACAGCTCGAAGTAGTGCTCCCCCCGCGCGATCTGCACGTACCAGTACGCGAAGGCCAGCACGGCGAAGACGCCGCCGACGGCGATCCTCGCGATCTCGATGCGCGAGGAGAGCTCTCTCCGATTCTCCCGGACTTTCAGCATCGTGGTCGTCCCGGACGTTGCGCTCTTATCACCGCAGCCTCCGGAGGCGTCTTCGCTCCCGCCACTCGCGCCACGGAAAGCTCCACGCCGCTTCGAGCGCCCCCGCCGTGACTCCCGTTGCCGCCGCGCGCCAGAGCGCGTACGGCGTCCCGAGCACGATCGGCGAGTCGAGCAGAAGAGACCGCAGCAGCGCGACGACCGCGTCGTTGGCGAGCGAGCAGAGAGCGATCACTCCCCCCACGGCGAGCGCGCCGCCGAACATGACCCGCACCGAAAAGAAGGCGAGCACGTAGCCCAGGGTCGCCTTCGCGAACGCGTTCAGGCCGAGCAGGCTCTCGGTCAACGCGTCTTCGAGGAGCCCCGCCGCCGCTCCCGTCAGCACCGAGCGGCCGAAGCCCCCCGACCGTGCCACGATCGCCGTGGCGACGAGCAGCCAGTCGACGGGCCACGCGTTCCGGTACTTCGAGCCTCCGGTAAAGAACTCGAGCGCCGTCGCCCCGGCGAGAATCAGGGCGATTCGCCCGAGCGTCACCGGACGGCACTCGCCCCTTCCGCCGGGTCCCGCAAGGGGAACGGCGCGAGCACCAGCACGTCGGTCAAGCGCGAGAAGGGCGCCGTCGGAACGACGCGGATGTCGAGAAAGAGGTTGCCACCCGGTTCGACCGACGCGACGCGACCGATCGGAATGCCGCGTGGGTAGATGCCGTCGATTCCGGCGGACTCGACGAGGTCGCCGCGGCGCACGCGCGACGTCGTGGGGATGTGGTTCAGTGTCAGGCCGCCCCGGCCGTTTCCGCGCACGATCCCGAGCTCTCCCGTCCGGGCGATGCGCGCGCCTGCGGCGGCGGAAGCGTCGAGGAGGAGCTGCGCGCGCGACATGTTCTTGCCCGAGGTCACGACGCGTCCCACGAGCCCCTCCGGGACGGCGAGCGGCGACCCTCCGCCGATTCCCGCCGCCGTTCCGATGCCGACGAGAGCGCTCTGGAGACCCGCACGCTGCTCGATCAGGAGGACCGGCGCGGTACCGACGACCACCGGGAGAAAAGGAGCCGACGCTTTCATCGTCTGCTCGCCGCGAAGCTGCCGCACCTCGGCGCGGAGGCGGAGGAGCTCCTCGTCCCGCTTTTCGAGCTGGCGGCGCAGCCGCTCGTTCTCAGCCCGTGCCGTCCACGTCTGTGCCGCCGAGTCGCCCGCCCCCGAGACCGCGCGCGAAGCGCCCGCGAAGAAACGGACGACGGGCGACACGGCCGTCAGGATCCAGGACTGGAGAACCGAACCCCGCTGTCCGCGGGCGGGCGCTTGCGCGGAGAGGGCGAGAACACAGAGGACCAGCACCGAGGCGAGAAGGGCTCCGCCCCGTCGGGGACGGGGGGTGATTTCGGCGCGAACGCTCGGGAACCTCATCGGCGGCTACGTGATGGAGATCTTCCTCAACAGGTTCATGTCGGTGAGCATGGCGCCGGTCCCGAGCGCCACGGAGGCGAGAGGATCCTCGGCGTAGGAGATGGGAAGGCCCGTTTCCTCCCGGAGGCGCCGATCCAGGTTGCGCAGCAGCGAGCCGCCGCCGGTGATGATGATCCCTTCGTCCATGATGTCCGCGGAGAGCTCGGGCGGCGTGCGCTCCAGCGCGACGCGTACGGTCTCGACGATCGCGGCAACGACCTCCGCCAGCGCCTCCCGGACCTCTTCGTCGGTCAGAACGAGCGTCTTCGGCACGCCCTCGACGAGGTCGCGTCCCTTCACCTCCATCGTCAGGGGCTCGTCCAGCGGGTACGCGGAGCCGATCTCGATCTTCACCTGCTCCGCGGTGCGCTCGCCGATCAGGAGGTTGTACTTCCGCTTGACGTACTGGATGATCGCTTCGTCCATCTCGTTCGACGCGATCCGCACCGAGCGGCTGTAGACGATTCCGGCGAGCGAGATCACCGCGACGTCCGTGGTCCCGCCGCCGATGTCCACGATCATGTTCCCGGCGGGCTCCGTGATCGGAAGGCCGGCGCCGATCGCGGCGGCCATCGCCTGCTCGATGATGAAAACCTCCGAAGCGCCGGCGCGGAGCGCCGAGTCCTGCACCGCGCGCTTCTCCACCTGCGTGATCCCGGACGGCACGGAGATGACGATCCGCGGCCGCACGAAGAGCGATCGGCCGTGCGCCTTCTTGATGAAGTGATCGAGCATCTTCTCGGTCACCTCGAAGTCCGCGATGACTCCGTCCTTCATGGGGCGGATGGCCACGATGTTCCCCGGGGTGCGCCCGAGCATTTCCTTCGCCTCGGTGCCCACGGCTTCGACGCGATTCGTCACGTTGTTGACGGCCACGATGGAAGGCTCGCGCACGATGATTCCCTTCCCGCGCGCGAACACGAGCGTGTTCGCGGTGCCGAGGTCCACGGCCAGATCGTTCGAAAAGAGTGAGAAGACGGATCGCCAGGCCAAGGGACCTCCTACGACGCGAGCTTGTGGATTCGGTGTTCGGAAATCGAGTACAACAGAGTACCGGAACTCGCGCCGGCGGTCACAGAGTTTCGACGAACACGCGCATCCGTCGGATCGTCTCGTTGCCGGAAGCGTCCACGGCCTTGATGACGAGCATCGCATAGCCGTCCCGCTCGATGGTCACGGTCTTCTTGAAACTCCCGTCGGCGGCGACGTCGGCCGGGTCGGCATTCACCGTGACGATCGCGCCCCGCTCCGTCTTTCCGAAGATGAGGAACAGGTTCCCCATCTGCTGCGGCGGCAGGACCGAGAGGTCCGGGGGGATCGTGTCCCCGCTCAAGGAGGCGAGGGTCTCGGCCACCATGCGGAAGCGCCGCACGGGACTCCAGTCCGACGAGAGGCCCGACCGGTTGATGGCGGCGATGCGCCAGAAGTAGGAGCCCTCCCGGGAGACCTTGACCTCGGCGGAAAGCCCCGTCCGGTTGTCGAGGTCGACCTCGTTCGCATCCGGAACGAAAAGGCGGGACCGGGAGATCTGGATCCGGTAGCGGGCGGCCTCCGGTACGCGGGACCACTTGAGCTCGACCGTTCCCTGGCTCGTCTTGTCGAACGTGCGGTTGTCGTCGGGCCCGAGCGGCCGCGGCGCCTCCGGCAGGATCACGCGCGGCGAAAGCACTCCGGTCCTCGCCGCCGCCACGACCCGCTGGCGGTCCTCGAGCACGACCGTGTTCAATCCGGTCGAGACGGTCGCCTTGCCGCGGAACGTCGTGACTTCCGTCTTCTCGCCGGCCGCGACGTCGACCGACACCCGCGAGTCCTTCTCGACCGCCGCGGTCGCATCGTCGGTTGCGATCGTCGAGGGGGACCCAGACGTGTACACGTTCACGGCACCCGAGACCATCTTGACCTCGCTGCCGCTCGCGTCGGCGGCCGACGGTCGCCGGACCTCGAAGAGCGAGCCCGGCCGGATCGTGAACAGTGTGCCGTCGCTGAACATGATTTCCGCGGAGCCGGTTCGGCCGGTCCGGATGAAGTCGCCGTCGAAGAGGGGCTGGCGCTGGCGCGCCGTCTCGAAGTTCGAGCGGCCCGCCCTCTGGAGAGCCACCTCCCCTTCCACGAAGATGAACGACGCGTCTCCGTTCTCGTCGGCGCCCCACCCCCCGAGCACGCGGCGCGAGTAGGACTGCGACTCGACGGCGAGCCGGAACGCTTCCTCGAACCGACGGTCGCTCATCGCGCCGCGCGCGTCCTCGAGGAGTCCCCGGGCGCGAGAGATGTTCGACCCCGGCCGCGCCGTCCCGGCGGCCTTCGTGGCCTTCGTCAGCAGCGCGGAGGCCGCTTCGATCTCGGCGCGGGCGCGGTCCTCGGCGGTCGGCTTCCCGTGAACGTACGCGCGGTAGCCGAGGATGCTCCCCGCCGCGACCAGCGCGACCAGGAGTCCCCACGTCGTGATCTTTCGGACCGGAATGACGAACCAGTCGAGGTCCGCTCCGACGAGCCGGCCGAGATTCCGTCTCCGCATAACTTTCGTGATTGGCGAGACTTACCCTGTCTGCTTATAGCACAGCCACTGCAATTGTAGCGGGGACAGGTCCTGCGGGCCTGCACCCGCCTCCTTATTCAGCGGGGACAGGTCCCACGGACCTGCACCCGCCAACCGACTCCGCCGGGCACGTCCGTGCCGACCGGCGCCCGTCCGGGTCCGCCGGGAAGTCGAATCGACGGGCTGGCGTTATAGTCGCCCGTTCTCACAAAGGAGCTCCGGATGCTCAAAACAATGCGCGCCAGCTTCCACCACCTCAAGTGGACGCTGTTCGTGGTCATCATCGTCTTCGTCCTCGGGTTCGTCTTCTTCTCCGGGTCGGGATCCGACGGGAGCGGGAACGGCGGCCAGATCGTCGCCCGGATGGGCAAGGAAGAGATCTCCGCGGTCGAGTTCGACCGCATCTATCAGAACCAGGTCCAGCGTTACCGCGAGATGTACAAGGGCAGTTTCTCCCCTGAGCTCGCGCGCGCGCTCGACCTGCCCCGGCAGGTGCTGGAAGGCATGATCGAGCGCAAGCTCCGCATCGAGGCGGCCCGTCGAATGAACCTCCGGGTGACCGACGCCGAGCTCGCCCGCTCGATCGCGGCCCTCCCCTTCTTCCAGGAGAACGGCCAGTTCATCGGCGCGGAGAAGTACTCCGAGCGGCTCCGGCTCGCCGGAATGCTGCCGGAGAACTTCGAGGAGGGGATGCGCGAGGACCTCCTCGTCGACAAGTACACCGCTCTCGTGAAGGCGAGCGTCGCGGTTCCCGACGCGGACGTCCGCCGGGAGTTCTCGGCGAAGAACGACAAGGCCACGATCGAGTACATCGTGGTTCCGGCGAGCCGGCTCGAGAGCGCGGTCGAGCCCGCCGAGGCGGACCTGAAGGCCTACTACGAAAAGAACAAGGAGCAGTACCGGGCGCCCGAGCAGCGCAAGGCGAACTACCTTCTCGTCGATCGGCTGAAGGTCCGCGCGAAGGTCCCCGTGACCGACGCCGAAATCCGCGCGGAATACGAGGCGAAGAAGGCGACCTACTCCGTTCCGGAGCAGGTGAACGTGTCCCACATCCTGGTCTCGGTGGACGCGAACGGCGGGCCGGAAGCGGATGCCGCCGCAAAGGCGAAGGCCGAGGCGCTCCTGGCGCGGGCGAAGGCGGGCGAGGACTTCGCAACGCTCGCGAAGGAGAACACGGCCGACCCGACCGGCAAGGAGAACGGCGGCCAGCTTCCTCCCTTCGGGCGCGGGCAGATGGTCAAGGAGTTCGAGGACGCCGCGTTCGACATGAAACCCGGCGAGATCCGGGGACCCGTCAAGACGACTTACGGCTATCACGTCATCAAGCTCGTCGCGAAGACGTCGGCCACGACGAGGAGCCTCGAAGAGGTCCGGCCGAGCATTTCCGGAGAGCTCGCGGAGCGAAAGGGATTCGCCGAGACCAAGCGGCTCGCCGAGGAGCTGGCGGGGAAGATCCGCGCCCTGAAATCGAAGTCGGACGAAGAGCTCCGCAAGCTCCAGAGCGAGACGGTCACGTACAACACGACCGACTGGTTTTCGGCGAACGGGCCGATCGAGGGGATCGGTCCGAACGCCGCGTTCTCCAAGGAGGCCTGGGCGCTGAAGATCGGCGACGTCACCGCCGTGCCGATCGACACCCCGCGCGGGCCGGTCTTCGTGCGCCCCACCGCCGAACGCCCGAGCGCGATCCCGCCGTACGAGGAGGTCAAGGCTCGCGTCGCCGAGGACTGGAAGTCCGAGCGGCGGGAAAAGGACGCCCTGGAGAAGCTCGACCCGGCGGCGAAGGAGCTTGCGTCGGGGACGACGCTCGCCGCGCTCGCGACGCGCTACGAAACCGAGGTCAAGACGACCCCGGAGTTCGGTCCGGAGGGCCCGGTTCCCGATCTCGGCGCGGCGCCGCGCCTGCTGGAGGTCGTGTTCAAGACCCCGGCCGGCCAGGCGGGTCCGGCGGTCCCCGTTCCCACGGGGTTCGTGCTCTTCCGCGTCATCTCCCGCACCCAGGCGGACCCGGCGGCCTTCGAAACACAGAAGGCGCAACTCGTCGAGTCGCTCCGCGCGAAGGAAGCGGACCGGCTCATCCGATCCGTCGTGCAGCAGATGCGCGCCGACCGGAAGATCGAGGTCAACGAGGAGGTCCTGAACAGCTTCCTGCCGCAGCAGGGACAGCGACGCGGATGAGAGTCTCGAGCTTCCGAGCCCGGGGCGCCTGACACCTTACAATCCGGCCTCGTGATCGGCCGCCTGGTCGGACGTCTTGCCACCAAGGCGACGGATCACGTCATCCTGGACGTGGGAGGCGTCGGGTATCTCGTCCACATCCCGCTCTCCACGTTCTACGACCTCCCGGAGACGGAGAGCCCCGCGTCGCTGTGGATCCACACGCACGTCCGAGAGGAGGCGCTCGCTCTCTATGGCTTCCTGACCGAACGCGAGCGCGCCCTCTTTCTCATGCTCCTGGACGTCGCGGGCATCGGTCCGCGCGTGGCGCTGACGGTCCTCTCGGGAATCCCTCCCGTGGATCTGATCGAGGCACTCAAGAGCGGCGACGCCCGCCGGCTGATGGCGGTTCCCGGCGTCGGGAAGAAGACCGCCGAGCGGATGGTGCTCGAGCTCTCCGAGAAGGCCGCGAAGTTCGCGGGCGAGCCGGGCGCACCGCGGCCCCCCACGGTCGCGCCGGAAGACGTCGTCTCCGCGCTCGTCAACCTGGGGTATCGGAAGGGGGACGCGGAGCGCGCGGTGGACGCGATCGGACGGGCGGGGGCGCCGAAGGACTTCGGCGACTACTTGAAGCTCGCCTTGAAGAAGCTCACGGGAGGATGAGACGAGTCCCTTAGACTCTCCGCCAATGGCCGACGAAAAGGAAATCCTCTCCGGCACGGCGCTCGCCGACGACGTCGCCGTCGAGCCGACGCTGCGACCCCGGGACCTCACGGAGTACATCGGCCAGAACAAGGTGCGCGAGAACCTCGCGGTGTTCCTCGCCGCGGCGCGCGGGCGCGGCGAGCCGCTCGACCACGTTCTCCTGACCGGACCGCCCGGGCTCGGCAAGACGACGCTGGCGCACATCGTCGCGCGGGAGCTCGGCACGGGTCTGCGGATGACGTCCGGCCCCATGATCACCCGGCCCGGCGATCTCGCCGGCATCCTCACCAATCTCCAGCCGCGGGACGTTCTCTTCTTGGACGAGATCCACCGACTGAGCCCGGCCGTCGAGGAGATCCTCTACCCGGCGATGGAGGACTTCCGGCTGGACGTCCTGATCGGCGAAGGGCCGATGGCGCGGACGATGAGGGTGGACCTTCCGCCGTTCACGCTGGTCGGCGCCACGACGCGGCCGGGCCTGCTCTCCCAGCCGTTGCACGGACGCTTCGGCATCACGCTGCGGCTCGATTTCTACGACGTCGAGTCCCTCGCGAAGATCGTGGAGCGCTCCGCCCGGATCCTCGGGATCTCGGTCACCTCCGAGGCCGCGCGGGAGATCGGCGCGCGCAGCCGCGGGACGCCCCGGATCGCCAACCGGCTGCTGCGCCGCCTGCGCGACTTCGCGGAGGTCGCCGGAAAGAGCGGGATCGATCTGCCGACGGCGCGCGAGGCGCTCCAGCGGCTGGAGGTCGACGAGCACGGCTTCGACGAGCTCGACCGCCGGATCCTCGCGACGATCATCGAGAAGTTCGGCGGGGGGCCGGTGGGAATCAACTCGATAGCGGCCTCTCTCGGCGAAGACAAGGGCACCCTGGAAGATCTCTACGAGCCGTACCTGATCCAGGCCGGGTTCCTGCAGCGCACGCCGCGGGGACGCATCGCCTCGGCCGAGGCGTACCGGCACCTCGGGATACTGCCTCCCCGAAGAGAAGGGTCCCTTTTCTGAGGTCTCACGTTCCGCGTCGGACGTCCCGATGAAACGCGGCGTCCTGATCTACAACCCGACCGCCGGACAGCGGGATCGCGCGGCAAAGATGCAGGAACTCATCGTCCGGATGCGCGAGAAGGGCCTGGAGCTCGTCAACTCCCCGACGACCGCGCCCGGTCACGCGACCGAGATCGTGCGGAACGCGCTCACCACGGGAGTCGACGTCGTGGTCGCGTGTGGGGGCGACGGAACCGTCTCGGAGGCGGCGTGCGGGCTCGTCGGGTCCCCGGTGCCGATCGCGATCCTTCCCGGGGGGACGTCGAACGTCCTCGCGCGGGAGCTCTCGATCCCGCTCGACATCGAAGCGGCGGCGAAGCTGCTGACCGAAGGCGTGCCCCGGATGGTGCGGACCTTCTACGCAAACGACCGCCCTTTTCTGCTGTGGGCGGGCGTGGGTCTCGACGCGCGGATCATGGGGCACATGAGCCTCGTGCTGAAGCGATGGCTCGGCCGGACCGGAATCTTCTTCACCGTGGCCGACGAGTTCTTCCGCTACGAGTTTCCGCGCCTGGAAGTGACGGTGGACGGCGAGCGCCACGAGGCGACGTTCGCCGTCGTGTGTCACGCGAGCCGCTACGCGGGGCCGTGGATCATCGCCCCGGAGGCCCGGCTCGACTCCGACGAGATGGACGTTCTGCTCTTCTCGGAGCGGACGCGGTGGAGGTTCCTGTCACTGTTCCGGCAGATGCAGATCGGCCGCGGTGGCCATCTCGAACGGGGAATCGCGAAGATCGTCCGCGGCCGCTCCGCGACGATCCGGTCGCTCGAGGACTATCCCGTCGAAGTGCAGGTGGACGGCGACTGCGTGCTCGAGACCCCGGTCACCTGCCGGGTCGGGAACGAGTCGATCGCGATCCTCGTGCCGAGCTGACCGTCTCCCGGTTCACTGCCTCCCGGATCGCACCATGGATTCGACGTCGGCGATCTCCCGGGGCGCCGAGCACGAGAGGCACTCGTATCCCGTCGGCGTCACCACGACGACGTCCTCGACCCGCACCCCGATGTTCCACCACTTCCGGTCGATCCCGGCGAAGTTGGCCGGCACGTAGATGCCCGGCTCGATCGTGAAGACCATGCCGGGCTCCATCAGGCGGGAGCCCATGCTGGTCGCGTACCGGCCGACGTCGTGGACGTCGAGGCCGACCCAGTGCGAGATCCCGTGCTTCGTCAGCACGCGGTGGCCGTTGCCCCGGACGAGCGCGTCGACGTCTCCCCGGAGAAGCCCGAGGCGCACGAGCCCTTCCGACTGGACGCGCGCCGCTGCCCGGCCCACGCGTTCGTGCGGAACGCCGGGACGCACCTCCGCCATCGCCGCCTTCTGGGCGGCGAGCACGATCTCGTAGATCGCGCGCTGCTCCGGGCTGAACCGGCCGTTCGCCGGATAGGTCCGCGTGATGTCCGTGGCGTAGTAGCCGTACTCCGCGCCGGAGTCGTTCAGGATGACGTCGCCGTCCTCGATCTTCCGGTCGTTCCGGTCCCAGTGGAGAAAGATGGAGTTCGGACCGGATGCCACGATCGACGGATACGCCATGCGGCGCACACCGTTGGCGTGACAGTACGAGTCGAGAGCCTGCTGCACCTCGAACTCGTAGCGGCCGGGCGCCGCGGCTTTCATCGCGAGCGCGTGCGCCTTCGCTGAGATCTCGGTGGCGCGGCGGAGGAGCGCGAGCTCGTCTGCGTCCTTCACGACACGCATCTCGTGAAGGACGTCGCGCGCGTCGACCACGGTGGAAGGGCCTGCCTCGCGGGCGCGCATGCGGGCGAGCTCCGCGCGCACGCCGTCGGACCACTCGACGTCTCCGCCGTCCGAGAGGTAGAGCTTCTCGACCCCCGCGAAGTAACCCGAGTACGAACGTGTCACGGGGTCGTAGCTCGACATGCGGTCGAGGAACTCGCTCTCCGGGAACGCGGCGTCCGCCCCGTACGCGGCGACCGCTTCGGACGGGCCGACCCGCGGCCCCTCGTACGACTCGGTGCGGGGATCGCGCGGTCGGACGAAGACGACGTAGCGGCTTCCCTCCGCGGCGCTCGGGCGAAGGAGCACGACCGCGTCGGGATCCTCGATGCCGGTCAGGTACCAGAAGTCGGAGTCCTGCCGGTAGAGGTACTCGACGTCCTTCGACATCGTTTTCAGCGGCGTCGCGCGCAGGATCACGATCGAGTTCGGCGGCAGCTTCGCCAGGAATTTCTCGCGGTGCGCGCGGAACATCGCCGCCGGCGGCTTCAAGAGGGGAAAGTCGAGCCCCGACGCGAAGCCGGCCAGGAGAAGGAGGCTCCCGAGCAGGGGAAGCCGGTACCGGAACCCCGCGGATCTCACCTCTTCGAGATGAAGGACCAGGGAGCCGCCGGAGCGGGGCCCGCCGGAACCGACGCCGGACGGACGACGGCGTCGATCCGACCCTTGTGCGTTTTCAGCAGCCGCCGGACGGGCGTGCCCCCCGCGGCTTCCTCGAGCACGTCCGCGGCGGACTCGTCGGCCTTGGCCAGGTAGGCCTCCCAGACCGCCTCGCCGACGGGCATCCCGCGGAAGACGACGTTCGGCATCCTCGTGAACTCGCGCTGCAGGTAGGCGAGCTTCTCTTTGAGGGTTCCCTCGTCCGCGAGCGACTCGTCCTCGTACGGCGTGTGCGGCTTCGGGATGAATGCGTTGACCGACGGCACGAGGTCGGCGACCCGGCCGAAACGCCGCCCTTCGGCGACGGCGATCTCGCGCAGCTCGCCGACCATGCGGACGATGTCGGCGACGTCCGCGTCGGTCTCGGACGGAAGCCCGACCTGGAGGTACAGCTTCAGGCGCGTGAACCCGCGGGCGAAAACGAGACGCGCCTTCTCGCGCAGCATCTCGTCGGAGACCTTCTTGTTGACGTGCCGGCGCAGGCGTTCGTTCCCCGCCTCCGGGGCGATGGCGAGCGCCCGCTCGCCCTGCCGCGCCAGAATCTCGAGGATCGGGTCCTCGATCGCGTCGATCTTTATGGAAGAGAGCGCGATGTGGTAACCGAGGTCGGCGAGTCCCTGGAGGATCTCCGTGATCTGCGGGTGATCGCACACCGCCGTGGCGATCAGCCCCGTCCGATCGGTGAGCGGCCGCGCGGCGCGCGCCACGCCGAGGATCGAGGCGGCCGGATACTGCTTGACCGGCGCCATCGCGTACGCCGCCCAGCAGAAGCGGCACATCTCGGTGCACCCGCGCGAGATCTCGATCAGGAGCTTGTCCGCGAGCTCGGTCGACGGCGTCAGGATCGTCGTGTGCGGAACTTCGAAGTCCGGCCGGATCTCCTTGCGCGACATGGGCTGCTGGATGACGACCTTCGAGCTCTCGGACGACTCCGCGCGCGGGCCCTGCACTCCCGGGACGAAGAATCCGGGAAGGCGCGCGATCTCCTGGAGGAAGGCCTGGCGGTCGAGGCCGCGCTTCGCGAGGTCCGCAATCGAAGGGACGAGCCGCTCCCCGTCGCCCAGCGCGAACACGTCGATGAACGGGGACAGGATCGCCGGGTTCATCCGCGCGATGTCGCCGCCCACGAGAAGCAGCGGGTGTCGCTCGTCCCGGCTCTCGCGCCGAAGCGGGATCCCCGCGGCGCGGAGCGTCCGGACGATGTTGACGACGTCCATCTCCCACGACAGCGACCAGGCAACGAGGCCGAAGTCCGACAGAGGGGTCCCGCTCTCGAACGTGACGGCCGGCTCCCCCTCCTCGTGGAAGAACCGCTCGCAGACGACGTCGGGAATGCGGTTGAACAGCCGGTACACCCACTGGAACCCGAGGTTCGACATCCCGATCTCGTAGGAGTTCGGGAACCCGAGCGCGATCCGGTAGGCGCCGAAGCGGTTCGGCTCCTCCGTGTACCGCTCGAGGCGGGAAAGCTCCTGTCGACGCGACGGCGTTTTCATCGGAACTGGCGATTATCTCCGAAACGGCCGGTGAGCGGCCCCTCCGGGGTGGACCGCGACGGGTGCAGGCCCGCAGGGCCTGTCCCCACGGCTTTCACCGGAACCGCCCGAAGCCGGAAATTGACCTGCATCGGTTCCTTCACGCGGATCGGGCCGATCGACGGATCGCGCATCCCGTAGTCCTTCCAGTTGAGCGGAAACGATCCGGCCACCTCCACCCGATCCGCGAAGACGTACACGTCGATGGGGAGCTGGACGCGCGCGACGCGCCCGTGCACGGTCAGGTCTCCCTCCACCTGCGCCGCAAATGTCTCGCCCGGGCGGAGGCGGGAGAGGTCTCCCGTGAACCGGCGCAGCTCGAACACGATCTCGGGGTACCGCGCGGCCTCGAGGATCCGGCCCCGCATGCGGTTGTCTCGCCGCCGGTTTCCCGTGCGCATGGCCGCCGCCGGAACGACGACCCGGCCCTTCACGTCCCACGCTCCCGACGCGAGCGGTGTCGCCTCGATGGTCCCGCGAAACACGGGGACGTCGCCCTTCACGGTCTCGAACGTGGACGGCAGTTCCCACTTCACCGAGGACCCGGCGACCTCGAGCTTGTAAACGAGCGGCTGGCGATGCTCCTGCTGCGCGGCCTCGATTCCGAGCGCGGCAGCCAGCAGCAGCCCCAGTGATGCGAATCTCTTCACTTCGAGCCCTTCTCGTTTCCCGTTTTCCGTTTCCCGTTTCCCGTAGGGTATCCGCGCACCCCGAACGCCCAGTCGGCCACGTTTGTTCCGGTCGGGCCGATCCCGACGAGCCCTCCGACGCGCTCGAAGAAGGGTTCGGTGTCGTGGAACGAAAGCGCCCGGAGCGGTTCGAGCCGCTGGTGGCGCGCCCGTCCGGCCGTTCCGCCGTCCACGATCGCTCCGGCTGCGTCCGACGATCCGTCTTTGCCGTCGGAGGCGGCGAAGAGCATCGCCGCATCCGGAAGACCGTCGAGCACGAGCGCGGCCGCGAGCGCCGCCTCGAGGTTGCGACCGCCGCGTCCGCGGCGGCGCCCGAGCGCGACCGTCGTCTCGCCGCCGGCGAGGACCGCCTCCCCGGTCGGGAGCCGCCGCACCGCGGCGCCCATGAGGCGGCCGACCGCGACCGCGTCCCCGGCGAGCCGCACGCGCCGCCTTCGCGGTGTGAGCCCGAGCCGGCGCGCCTCCCGTGCCGCGCCGGCCAGCCCGTCGCGGTTCGACGCAATGACCCGCGTCAAGTCCCCGGCCCGGCGCCGGATCGTCGGCCCCGAGCCGACGCGCGACGGAACATCGCCGGGTACGTCGGAGACGACGAGGGTCACGATCCGCGCGGGGGTTGCGCGCCCGAGCTTTCCCCCCTTGATCGCCGAAAGGGACGTCCGCAGGCGGTTGACCTCGACGATCGACGCTCCCGACTCCACGAGACGTCGAACTTCGCGCTTCTTGCGCGCGAGCGTGACGCCGCTGCGCGGGAGACAGAGGAGGGACGAAGAGCCTCCCGACACGAGGCAGAGGACGACGTCGTCCGATCCGAAACGCGCGAAGAACGCGACTGCCGCGCGGGCGGCCGCGACGCTCGTCCGGTCCGGCTCCGGATGCGCCGCGAAGAGGACCCGGGCGCCCGGCCGCCGGTGGGGCGGGGCATAGCCGCGCGGAAGAACGACGAGCCCCTCCCGCCCCGGACGCCAGGCCGCCTCGAACATCCCCGTCGCCGCCTTGCCGCAGGCGAAGATCCCCACGCGTCCGGCGCCCCGGAGCGCGCGGGCGACGTCCCGTCGCGAGAGCGCGGAAGCCGTGGCCCGGCCGGCGTCGACCGCGGCAAGCGCGGCCCGCAGCAGAGCGCGGAGAAGGGCCCCGGTCGAAGGGTTCATCCAAACGTCATCTTCCACCGTATTAGGATGTGTCCCCCGGGCTGGACCGGGACGACTCGATTAAAGGAGTACGACATGAAGAAACTCGTATCCCGCGTTCTGCTCGCCGCTCTCGTCGCGAGCGTCGCCTCGTTCGCGATCGCCGGCGAAATGGCCGACGGCTCGTGGACGGGCGTCGTGACCGACACCGGCTGCGGCGCGAAGGGCGCCAAGGCCGATCACGCCGCGTGCGCTCACAAGTGCGTCAAGAGCGGCGAGAAGTACGCCCTGTACACCGCCGCCGACGGCAAAGTGTGGGTTCTCTCGAACCAGGAAGAGGCCGGGAAGATGGCCGGCAAGGAAGTCGTCGTGAAGGGGAAGGCCGACAAGGAGAAGATGACGATCGAGGTCGCCTCGATGGAAGCGGCTCCGGGCAAGTAGCCCCACGACGGCAACGAAACGGGCCCCGCTCGCGCGGGGCTTTTTTTTCGGGCGGGAGAACCGGGAGCCGGAAACTCCAGCTCCGAGAGCAGAATAAGCGCAAATGTCCGTGGCGAAGCTGCTCGCTCCCGACATCGAGGAGCTGATCCGCGAGAGGCCGGGCGAGCTCGCGAAGGCCGTGGCAGAGCTCCACCCGGCCGACCTGGCCGAGCTGCTCGACGATCTCCCGCGAGAGGACCGCCTCGTGCTCTTCGAGGCGTTGCCGCCGGATCAGGGAGCCGGGGTTCTCTCGGAGCTGAAGGGCGAGACGCTCCGCCTCGTTCTCCACCAGGTCTCCCTCGAGAAGCTCGGGGCCGAGCTCGATCGCCTTCCCGGTGACGAGGTCGTGTTCCTGCTCGAGCACGTGTCGCAGCGGAGGCGGGAGGCGCTCCTCGCGAAGATGTCGCCGCGCGACGCCGCCGAGGCGAAGCGCCTTCTGCGCTACGAGCCGGGAACGGCCGGCCGTCTCATGACGGAGAAGTTCGCGAAGGTCCGGCCGGAGTGGACGGTCGGCGAGACGCTCGAGCACCTGAAGAAGATCGATCCCGAAGTCGAAACGATTCAGACGATCTATGCGGTCGACGCCGAAGACCACCTCGTCGGAGCGGTCACGCTTCGCCGGCTCCTGCCGCAACCACCGGAGCGCAAGATCGGCGAGCTCCTCGACCGCCGAGTGGCGACGGTGCATACGGACACCCCGCAGGAAGAGGTCGCAAAGCTCGTCCAGAAATACGACGTTTACGTCATCCCGGTGGTCGACGAATCGAACCGCCCGGTCGGCATCGTGACCGTCGACGACGTCATCGACGTCCTGAACGAAGAGCAGACCGAAGACGTGCTCCACATGGCCGGCGTGTCCGCCGAAGAGGAGCCCGAGGGTTACTTCGCGCGAAGCCCCTTCCGAAACGTGCGACTCCGCTTCAACTGGCTCCTCCTCCTCTTCGTGACCGAGACGCTCACGGGTACGGTGCTCCGTCACTTCGAGGACGAGCTCGCGAAGGTCGTCGCGCTGTCCTTCTTCATCCCGCTCCTGATCGGAACCGGCGGGAACTCCGGCTCGCAGACGGTGACGACCATCGTGCGCGGTCTCGCGCTCGGCGAGATCAAGATCCGCGACTTCGGGCGGGTCTTCCTGCGCGAGGCCGGCAGCGGGTTCATCCTCGGCCTCCTGCTCGGGGTCGTCGGGTTCGGTCGCGCGTTGCTCTGGGGCTCGAACACCCCGCTCGCCCTCACCGTCGGCGTCAGCATCCTCGCCATCTGCACGTGGGCCAACGCCGTCGGCGCTTCGATCCCGATGATCGCCACCATCCTGAAGATCGACCCGACGGTCATGTCCGCCCCGCTCATCGCGACGCTGGTGGACGCGACCGGGTTGTTCATCTACTTCGCGATCGCGAGGGTCTTCCTGGGCCTCTGAGAGAATAGGGCCGGCCTTTTGGACGTTGTTTTTCTGAACCACCGATGAGCGCGAATCCGATCGCCCCGACTCGTCCCGAGGAGTACCCGCCGGCCGGCGGCGACCACTTCTGGGTGAAGGCCTCCCGGGACCTGCGGCACCGGCTGGCGAAGGAGATCCCGCACGAGGTCCTGAAAGAGCTCCATCGGAAGAGTCCCGCGAGGCACCTGGCCATCGCCGCGCGCCAGTTCCTTCTCCTCGGCGCGGCGTCCGCGGTCTCGTGGCTCTCCCCGGAGCCGTGGATCTGGATCCCGGCGGCGCTCGTGGCCGGCTGGACTGTCTTCAACTTCACCGTGCTGCTGCACGAGGTGGTCCACCGCGCGGTCTTCAACGGGCCGCGCCCCACCGCCGAACGCGCCCTCGCGATCCTGTACGCGGTCCCCTCCGGAATCTCGGCGCTCCAGTTCACACGGTGGCACCTGACGCATCACAACGAGCTCGGCGATTCGATCGCCGATCCCAAGCGCCACTATCTCTCTCCGAAAACCAACAAGCCCTGGTACAAGCTCCTCTACTTCACGCCCGCCCTCTTCCCGATCTACTTCCGGGCCGCGCGGCTCGAGACC
>DATIBN010000228.1:0-5229 GCA_035457525.1 Thermoanaerobaculia bacterium
CGAATCCGAACCGCAACAGGCATCCCTGAGAGTGCACGCAAGCGAGTGCAGGAATCGATGCTTCGCTGAAAACCGGAGGAGGCCGGTCGGCGAAGAACTCTCCCGAAGGTCGGTGCTAGATATCCGGTTCCCTCGACGCGCGGCGGGAGTACAGCAGCAGCGCCGCGGCGACCGCCGCGTTCAGTGAATCCACCGGCGGCCGCATCGGGATCGAGACGCGGCGGTCGAGGTATCGGTAGGCGCCGGCGGGGAGCCCGCCCCCCTCCGCGCCGATGACGACGACCGACCTTTCCTCGATCGGCTTCGCGAAGGGGTCGTCGCCCCCCTCCGAAACGGCGCCGACGATCGTCCGGCCCGCCTCGCGCGCGGACGCGGCGAAAGGCTCGAAGGAGACCTTTCCGGAAACCGGCACCCGCAGCACGCTGCCGGCGCTGCCCCGGACGGTCCGCGGATGGTAGAAGTCCGCGGTGCCGGGCGCCGAGACGACGCCCGCGGCGCCGGCAGCCTCCGCGACGCGCACGATCGCCCCGAGGTTGCCGGGATCCTGGATGCCGAACACGAACACGACCGGTCCCGGCCGCGCGAGGATCTCGGCCGAGGGGACGTCCCGGCGCCGCGCGATCGCGATCAGGTGCTGCGGCGTTTGCGAGTCGGCGAGCCGCTCGAGGACGGCTCGCGAGACGAGCCGGGGGCGGGTCGACGTCAACATCGCGAGCCTTCCCGGCCGCACGCTCTCGTCGTGGAGAACGTGATCGAGCGGCGCTCCCGCCGCGACCGCGTCCAGGATGGTCTTTTCTCCTTCGAGCAGGAGGTGCGTCCTCTCTTCGAGGGCGCGCGCGATCTGTCGGATCAGTGGATTCGAGGGGGATTCGATGGCCGCCATGGACCTGCATTATTTCCGAGTCCGGACACCGGAAAGCTGACACCTGGCACCTGGCTTTTGCTATAAACCGCCGCGATGAAGTCCTGGCGCGAGCGGCTCGCTCTGCCGGCCGTGGTCGCGACCGGGACCGCGGCCTCTCCCACCTCGGCCGCCTGGACCTTCCCCATCATGATCTTCGCGGCGTTCGTCGTGTCGTGGGGGGCGGAGGCCGCGGAGTTCCTCATCTCGCAGGGGCTGGCGCTCGCGATCCTCGCCCTCATCCAGACCCTTCCCGAGTTCGCGGTCGAGGCGGTCATCGCGTGGAAGGCGGGGAAGGACCCGGAAATGGTCCACCTCGCGATCGCCAACTTCACGGGAAGCCTGCGCCTCCTGACGGGGCTCGGCTGGCCCATGATCTATGCGGTCGCCGCGTTCTACTCGCGCAAGCGTCGCGGAAAGCCGCTGGGCAAAATTCAGCTCCACGACGACCACGCCGTCGAAGTCCTCGGCCTGCTTCCGCCCCTTCTCTGGTTCGTCGTCGTGTGGGCGAAGAAGAGCCTGTCCCTCGTGGACGCGTTCGTGCTGACGTCGACCTACGTCGTCTACCTGACGGTGCTCTTGAAGTTGCCGCCGCGGGAGGAGTCCGTCGAGGAGGCGGAGGAGATCCCGCGGGTGTCGCGCTGGGCGCTCGAGCAGAAGGGCTGGAAGAAGTGGGGCGCCGTCCTCGGACTCCTGGGGGCGGGGGGCGCGATGATCTTCCTGGTCGCCGAGCCGTTCCTCGCGTCGATGATGGCCCTCGCCGCGACGCTCGGCATCTCGCAGTTCGTCTTCATCCAGTGGGTGGCGCCGTTCCTCTCGGAGTTCCCGGAAAAGACCTCGGCGTTCGCGTGGGCGCGCCGCGTGACCCGCGCTCCCGTGGCCCTGATGAACATGGTTTCCTCGAACATCAACCAGTGGGGCGTTCTCTCGGCGATGCTCGCCGTCATCTACTGCATCAGCAAGGGGGAAGTCACCGCTCTTCCCTTCGACGAGTTCCAGCGGCTGGAGATCCTGCTCACGATCCTCCAGGCTTTCCTGGGGTGGCTCTTCCTGGCGTCGATGAGCCTGCGCGCGTACGAGGCGGTGGGACTCTTCGGCCTCTGGGTCGTCCAGTTCGTTCGCCCCTCGCTCCGGCACGAGATGCTGCTCGTCTACGGCGCCTGGATCGCCTTCGAGCTCGTCCGGGTCGCGCTCGGCCAGCAGAAAATCCGGGCGTTCGAAGCGATGGCGCGGGTCTGGAAAGCGAGGAAGCGGTGACCCGACCGCGCCTCTCCCGCCGCGCGGCCGCGCTCGCCCCCTCGTCGACGGCGGCCGTCGCACGGAAAGCGAAGGCGCTCGCGGCGCAGGGCGTCGACGTCGTGGATCTCGGCCTCGGGGAACCCGACTTCGCGACTCCCGAGTTCGTCGCCCGGGCGGGAATCGCCGCCATCGAGGAGGGCCGCACGCGATACACCGACGTCGCGGGGGAGCCCGCGCTGCGCGACGCGATCGCCGCGAAATACCGGCGCGACTACGGCGTGCCGATCTCGCGGGAGAACGTCCTCGTGACCGCCGGGGCCAAGCAGGCGGTCTTCAACGCCTGCCAGGTGCTCTTCGAGCCCGGCGACGAGGTCGCGCTCTACTGCCCCTTCTGGGTGTCGTTTCCCGAGATGGTGCGGCTTTCCGGCGCCACGCCCGTGCTCGTACCGACCGAGCTCGAGATGCACTGGAAGCCGATCGCCTCGGACTTGATCGAACGGGCGAGCGATCGGACCCGCGGAATCATCGTGAACTCGCCCAACAACCCGACGGGCGCGGTGATCGAGCCGGAAGAGCTCGAGAACCTGGTGGACTGGTGTGACGTGCGCAACGCCTCTCTCATCTTCGACGAGACGTACGACCGCTTCCTCTACGGTGGGAGGCCGCACGCCTCCGCGGTCTCCTTCTGGGAGGAGCACTCCGACCGGATCGTGATCACCGGCGCGGCGTCGAAGACCTGGGCCATGACGGGATGGCGGCTCGGGTGGGTGATCGGCAGCCGGGAGGTCGTCGACGCCATGAGCTCGTACCAGAGCCACTCGACGTCGAACGCGTCCTCCATATCGCAGCGCGCGGCGCTCGCGGCGCTGTCGGACCCGGAGCGGACCGACGAAGCCGTCGCGGTGATGCTCGCCGAGTACGAGCGTCGCCGGGACCGCATCGTCGGGGGCCTCGCGGGGATCCCGGGGGTCCGGATCCTCCCGCCGGAAGGCGCCTTCTACGCGTTCGCGGACGTGTCGGAGCTGTACGGGCCGAAAGAGGTCGCCGGCTCGGCCGAGTTCTGCGAGCGGCTGCTCACCGAGGCGGGCGTCGCGGCCGTCCCGGGCGAAGCGTTCGGAGAGGACGACTGCGTCCGCTTCTCGTTCGCGACCTCGCTCCCGGCGATCGAGGAGGGGATCCGGCGCCTGCACGCCTGGGCGTCCGTCTCCGTCCACACGGGCTGATCGGGAGATGCCGGCGGCGTTCGTCACCGGCGGCACGGGCTTCGTCGGCTGGCACGTCGCAAAAGCGCTCGCCGAGGAGGGATGGACCGTCCGGGCGCTCGCGCGCGGCGGATCCGACCGCCGTTCGGGCCTCGAAGACCTTCCACTCGAGATTCGCAACGGGGACCTCTCTTCGGTGGAGTCTCTCGAGCGGGAGCTGGCGGGCTGCGAAGCGATCGTCCACACAGCGGGCCTCGTCAAGGCGCGCACCCTCGCCGACTACCGCGAGGTCAACGTCGCGGGGACCGAACGGCTACTCGCCGCCGCGAGGAAAGCCTCGCCGGGCGCCGTTTTCGTCTACGTCTCGAGCCAGGCCGCGGCCGGCCCCGCGCGCGACGGACGCCCCGTCGCCGAGGGGGATGCCCCGCAGCCCGTCTCCTGGTACGGCATCTCGAAGCGGGAGGGGGAGGAGGCCGTCGCCCGGGAGTGGCCCGGGCCCTGGATCGTCCTGCGGCCCGCCGTCCTCTACGGCCCGCGGGATCGCGGTCTGCTGACCTATTTCCGGATGGTCGAACGCGGTCTGGTTCCGGTGCCCGCGGCGCGCGCCCGGGTCCAGCTCGGCACGGTCGAGGAGGCCGCGCGGGCGATCGCGAGGGCGGCGCGGCGGCGGGACCTCTCCCGCCGGATCGGGTTTCTCTGCGACCCCCGGCCCGTGACGGTGCGGGAGCTCGCGACCCGAGTGGCCGCGGCGGCCGGCCGGCCGGCCCGGCTGGTGGAAATCCCGGACACTGCCGTGCGCCTGGCCGGGGCACTCGAGACCCTGCGCGAGAAGGTGACGGGAGAATCCCGCCCCTTCAACGCGGACAAGGCGCGGGAGCTCCTCGCCGGAGACTGGCTCTGCGATCCGATCCCGATGCGGCGCGACCTCGATCTGCCCGACCCGATTCCGCTCGACGAGGGGCTCCGGAAGACGTGGGAGTGGTATCGCGCCAGCGGCTGGCTAAAGGCGTAAATCTCACGGGAGACGAGACCTGACAGGCTTTCGTGAGAACGAGCTGTCGTGGGGTGTTTTCATCCCTTGCTTTTTGTAAAATTTGCTAAGATCCGCCCGACCTCAGCGTCGCAGGTGGGAGGAGGCAATGAGCAAGATCGCTCCGGCAGCGAAGGAAGAGGTCCGTTTGGCCCCTCTCTTCGAAAAGTGCCATCGCTATGAAGTCGCGGAGCGCGTGCGGCAGGCAGGGGTGTACTCCTTCTTCCGCGTGATCGAGTCCGCGCAGGACCCCGAAGTGGTCCTGGACGGCCGCCGGATGATCATGCTCGGGTCGAACAACTACCTGGGTCTCACCAACGACCCCCGCGTCAAGGAAGCCGCGATCGACGCCATCCGGAAATATGGATCCGGCTGCGCGGGATCCCGGTTCCTGAACGGGACCCTCGACCTCCACGTCCGGCTCGAGGAACGGCTGGCCGAGTTCATGCGCAAAGACGCCGCGGTCACCTTTGCGACCGGCTATCAGGTGAACCTGGGCGCGATCTCGTGCCTCGTCGCCAAGGGCGACGTCGTCTACCTGGACAAGCAGGACCACGCCTGCATCCTCGATGGGGCGCGCCTCTCGTTCGGGGAAGTCCGGAAGTTCAAGCACAACGACCCGAAGGACCTCGCCCGCCAGATGGGCAACGACGTGTCGGCGCGCGGACGTTTCATCGTCGTCGACGGGGTCTTCTCCATGGAGGGCGACATCGCGCCGCTTCCCGAGATCGTCGCGGCCGCCCGCCGTTTCGACGCCGGACTGATGGTCGACGACGCGCACGGCATCGGCGTCCTGGGGCCGACCGGGCGCGGAACGGCCGAGCACTTCGGTCTCGAGGACGACGTCGACCTCGTCA
>DATIBN010000229.1:0-4367 GCA_035457525.1 Thermoanaerobaculia bacterium
GAACTGCCGACGAAAGCCTGGGTCAGGATTTATCCTGACGCCCCGTTGCTCTCTTGGCGAAGAATCCGGGCGGAAACGCCCGGATTTCCTGGTTATTGAGGCAGCGTCTCGAGCTTCTTCTTGAGCGAGGCGATGGTGCGCTCCGACCTCTGCCCCTCCGGAAGCGACTCGGCGACCTTCACGGCTTCCTCGATCGTCTTGCGCGCGGCGGCGGAGTCTCCCTTCTCCTTGTAGATGTCCGCCCGCGTCTGGAGGATTCCGAGCTTCCGCGGGCCGTAAGCCTTCGCGAGCGCCCGGTCGGAGGCCGCGAGCGCCTCGTCGTATTTCTTCATCGCCTTGTAGGCGAGGGCGAGCCGCGCCGGAGGGTTGTAGTCGTCGGGTAGATCCCGTTCGGATGCCCGGAGCATCGGCACCGCGCGCTCCGGCTCACCGAGGTCGAGGTAGGTGCCGAGGCGGTGCGAGTCGAACACGGCACGCGCGTCGGGCGTCTTGGCTTTCGCCGCGGCCGCTTCGAGAAACGCGGCGCGCGCTCGAAGCACCTCTTTCTTCCCCTCTTCGTCCTTCGCGGCCTCGCGCTCGGCCGCCAGCGTCTCGTAGACCGCGGAGACGTCGTCGGCCGCAATGTCCTTCCGGGGCGTTGCGAGGATCCCTCGCGCGGCGGCGGCGAGCGACTTCACGAGCTCCGCCCGCAATGCGTCCTCGGCCGGGATCTCGAGCGCGCAGGAAAGACCGCTCGCCGCGACGTTTGCCGCCGACGAGGTCCGGCGCAGGCGCGGCCAGGCATCCCGCGCGGTCTTCGCGCACCCGGCCCAGTCCTTCGTCTGGTACTGCGCGTAGAGAAGCGACTCGGTGGCGCGCGCCGTGCGGGCCCAATTCCGCGGCGCGAGCCGCAGCGCCTCCTTGTAGTCCGCCGCTGCCTTGCCGTACTCCGCGTCAGCATAGTACCGGTCGGCGCGGGCGAGCACCTCTTCGACGCCGCGACCCCCGCCCTTCACCGCAGTGAGCCCGTCCCCCAGGATTTTCTGGAGCTGCGGCACCGTCGCGCCTCCGACCCAGCGGAGCGCGATCTTCTCGGTCTTCGGATCGACGACGAAGTACATGGGCAGCGCGTCGATCCCGTACTTCTTCTTGTACGGAGCGTTCTGCCCCTTTTCGACGTCGAGTGAGAGCCAGACGAACTGTCCGGCGTGCCGCTGAAGGGCCTTATCCGTGAAGACGTAGGCCTTCATCGAGCGGCACGTGTGTCACCAGGGCGCCCAGGCCTCGACGAAGATCGGGACATCCTTCGCGCGCGCCTGCGACATCGCCTTCGCATAGTCATCCTCCACCCACGGGAGGACGGAGCGGGAAGCCGCCGGCGCGACGGAAACGATAGCGATCCCGCCGGTCAGAGCGAGCGCCGCGAAGCGAGTGAACTTCATACGAAAGATCGTAGCAGTATCCGTGCCCCGAGCCGGATCCCGCCGAGCGGAGTCGACTCGCCGAGACTCGGACGCGGCGTCGCCCGGCGGGTTTTCAGGGACGACCGCGGTCACCGATGCCCAGGATCCGGCCCGGCCCGGGTAGCGCGCGTCGCGTGCCTCGACGATGGCGGACCCGGCTTCCCGGCGCACGTCGTAGTGCGGGAACCGCGCCCACACGAGGAACTGTCGGAACGGACGCAGCCGACGGGCCTCCGCGACTGCGGGATCGTCCGCCCCGACGCGATGGAATTCCTGGAAGCGGACGACCGGCTTCGGCGTCCAATGCAGAGAGCCGAAACGATAGCCGTCGCGTTCCTCGAAGAGAGTCATCCGCCAGGTCGGCACCAGGGGCAGGGGCGCCACGAGCACGCGCCCGGACGGCTGGAACCCGGCCGCCTCCGCCGCCCGCCGCACGATCCCGCGCCCGACGAAGCTGGAGACCATCATGACGGCGACGTACGCCGTCGCGAGCGCGAGCGCGATCCGCGCCGGGCGGGCGGCCCGGGCGGGCGCGCGGCGTCGCGCCACGCGGGAGAACGTGATCCCGAGAGCGAGGGCGATCCACACCCACGGGTCCACGATGAAGAGCGTGTCGCCGTAGAACCATCTCTCCGAGAACGGAAAGAGGAATCGCACCCCGTACGTGTTCAGGAAGTCGAGGAGAGGGTGCGAGAGAACGGACGCAAACGCGGGCAGGAGAAGGGCCCGGAACCGGGCCGGAATGCGGTCTTTTCGCCGGCGCCGCCGGACCATCTGATCGAACCCCACCATCGCCGCGGCGAGAAGGACGGGGAGGATCGCCATCGCGAGGACGCCGTGCGTCCAGCCGCGCCGGAAGGCGAGCGAGGTCGGCCCGTCCAGAAAGGCGTAGGTGAAGCCGTCGACGTCCGGGAGGTTCGCTCCGATGAGAAGGGTGGCGGTCGCGAGCGGCTTTCGCCGCGCGAGCCCCGCTTCCCCGAGCGCGGCGCCGACGAGCGTGTGGCAGAGGTTGTCCACGGCAGGTGCGTTATACGCGAGGAACCCTTCGGCTTCCGAGGAAGTCGAGGAAGCGTCGATTGCGTCCCGCGAAGGCGATTACCCCCGGGCCTGGATCTGCGGCGCCAGGATCTGCTTCGACAGCTCCCGGAGCCTCGCGACTCGTTCCGCGGTCGGCGGATGCGTCGAAAAGAGCTTCTGCACCGACACGCCCGTCAGCGGCGCGACGATGAAGAGGTGGGAGACCGCCGGGTTGACGGGCAGAGGAATCTTTTTCGAGTAGGCGTCCAGCTTCTCGAGCGCCCGCGCGAGCGCCTCGGGGTCGCCGGACAGCTTCGCGCCGGTCTCGTCCGCGCCGAACTCCCGTGACCTCGAGATCGCGAGCTGGATCAACATCGCCGCGAGCGGCGCGAGGACGAGCATCAGGATCGTCGTGAGCAGCCCGCCGCCGCCTCCCTCGTCGTCGTCGCTTCCGCGCCCTCCGAACATCATCGTGTAGTGGCCCATCTGCGCGATCATCGTTACCGCTCCGGCGATCGTCGCGGCCACGGCCCCGATCAGGATGTCCCGGTTGCGGACGTGGCCGAGCTCGTGGGACAGGACGGCCGACAGCTCGCGGGGCTCCAGGATCTGGAGGATCCCGGTGGTCACGGCGACCACCGCATGCTGAGGGTTGCGCCCCGTCGCGAAGGCGTTCGGCGCGTCGCTCGGAATGATCGCCACTCTCGGCATGGGAAGGCCCGACACCTGAGCCAGGTTCGCGACCAGCGAATGCAGCTCGGGCGCCTCGGCCGGGGAGACCTCGCGGGCTCCCGCCATGCGGAGAGCGATGCGGTCCGAGAACCAGTACGCGCCAATGTTCATGACCCCGGCGAAAAGGAACCCCAGGACCAGGCCGCTCTGTCCGCCGATCGCGTAACCGAGCAGGAGCAGAACGGCGGTCAGTCCGCCCAGCAACAGGGCCGTCTTCAGAGCATTCGTCGTCATCTCCCCCTCCCCGTGCGAGGAGAACGCGGCGGCTGGACGGACTCTTCCTGCGCGCCGTACACCTGCGCAAGGAGGAAAGGGATGGTGAGACGAATCCGGGTCGCGGTCACGGCGCTTTCGGTTCTGTTCGTGGCGGTGGTCGTGCCGCGCGGCGCGCAGGCCGGATCGCCGCGGGAAGTCGGGTCGAGCAGCCTCGTCACGCTCGGGGGCGCCTACACGGTCGAAGCGCGGGGCTGTGAGCGCCAGGCGCGAAGCTTCCGGGTCTCCTCGCGCCGCCCGATCGACGTGTTCCGGGTCGAGAAGGGCCAGGTCGTGAGCGGAGTCTTCCTGCGTCCGCGGGACCGGGCGGGCCGCGCCGGGTGGCGCAACGTGAGCGTTTCCTCGGACGGCCTGGCGGTCGAGTTCGAGCTCTACGCCGAGGGCACCGGACGCTTCCAGGCCGTCCCGGCGGAGGGTCGTCAGTGCGTCGATGCGACCCCGGCGCGCGTCGTCGTGGACGTCGAAGCCTGGGTCGGAAACCCGTAGGCCCCTCACCCCGACCCTCTCCCCGCGAGCGGGGAGAGGGAGGTTTGGGTGAGCGAATCCTCACGAGCGGGGAGAAGAGGTTTGGCCGAAGCGGCGGAGAGCAGCACACCACGCCGCCAGGAGGACCAGAGACAGCGCACACGCGGCGAGGCCCAGTCGGAAACTCGCCGGACGGTAAGCGAGCGTCACGTCGTTGCGACCGGCGGGAACGGGCACCTCCATCGGGGTCCCGTACGGCGAGCCGATGGGAGCCCACCGGCCTTCGCCCACGCGAAAAGTCCAGCCGGGGAAACCGGGGTCCGCGAAGAGAAGCCTTCCGGCCGATGGCGCGTCGACCGCCACGCTCCAACGCGCCGGCAGCCGCTCCCGCACGACGATCTCCGCGGCAGGGGCGCCGATCCATCGGACCCTCGGGCG
>DATIBN010000230.1:0-33158 GCA_035457525.1 Thermoanaerobaculia bacterium
GAGGCGGGACGCACGGCGCGGCTGATCGCCTCCCTGCGGCTCCCGCGCGTCCTCCTCGCGGCGCTCGTGGGCGGCTGCCTCGCGCTGGCGGGGGCGGCGCTCCAGGCGCTGCTCAAGAACCCGCTCGCGGACCCCTTCCTCCTCGGCACTTCGGGCGGGGCGGCGGTCGGGGCGGCGCTCGCGGCGCTGGCCGGCTTCTCTCCCTTCGTCTCCCCGGCCGCGGCGTTCGCCGGCGCGGTCGGATCCTCGCTCGCCGTCGCCGCGCTCGCGCGCCGGGGAGGACGCCTCGATCTCCAGCGGCTGCTGCTCGCGGGTCTCATCGCGAACGCCTTCTTTTCGGCGGTCCTCCTGGCGGTGTTCTCGGTCGCCTCGGGCCAGACGGCGCGGACGATGCTCTTCTGGATGATGGGCAGCCTCGCGGACGCGACGCCCGGCCGCGTCCTCGCGCTCGCGCCCTACGCCGCCGCGGCGCTGGTCGTGCTCATCGCGTACGCCCCCCGGCTGAACCTCTTCGCGGTCGGGGAGGAGAACGCGGCCGCGCTCGGTGTGGACGTGGAGAGCTCGAAGAGAGTCGTCTTCCTCGCCGCGTCGCTCGCCACCGGCGCGGCGGTCGCGTTCGCCGGCATCATCGGCTTCGTGGGACTGCTCGTGCCGCACGCGGCGCGATCGGTCGCCGGAAACGATCAGCGAACTCTGCTGCCGGTTTCCGCGATCGGCGGCGCGGCGCTCCTCGTCGCCGCGGATGCCGTTTCGCGATCGGCGTTCGCTCCGGCGGAGCTGCCGGTCGGAGCCGTCACCGCCGCGATCGGCGCCCCCGTGTTCGCCTGGCTCCTCCTGAGGAGCTCGTGAGCGCGGCGCTCGAGGCGCGGGGACTGCGCGCCGCTTACGGCGCGACCCGGGCGCTCGACGGCTTCGACGCGGCGATCGGCAAGGGAGAGCTCGTGGCCCTGCTCGGCGAGAACGGCTCCGGCAAATCCACGTTCCTGAAGGTCGCCGCGCGAATCGTGTCTCCCGACGGCGGCCAGCTCCTCCTCGACGGCGCCCCGCTGGACTCGATCGGCCGCCGGGAGAGCGCGCGCCACGTCGCCTATCTCCCGCAGAACCTCGATCTCGTGTTCCCGATCCGGTGCCTCGACCTGGTGTTACAGGGTCGGGCCCCGCACGCCCGCGGCTTCTCCGCCGACTCGGAAGGCGACCGGGAGCGCGCGCTCGACGCGATGCGGGCGTGCGACGTCGTCGGTCTCGCCGACCGGGACGCGAGCGCCCTCTCCGGCGGCGAGAGGCGCCGCGTTCTTCTCGCGCGCGCGGTCACGCAGGACGCCGGTCTCTGGTTGCTCGACGAGCCAACGTCGGGACTCGACCCCCGACACCGGCTCGAGTTCCTGGAGCTGCTCGCGCGGACGCACGCGTCGCGCGGGACGACCGTCGTGCTGGTGACGCACGAAATCGACCTCGCGGGAGACATCGCAGACCGCGTCGTCCTGATTCGCCGCGGCCGGGCGCTCGCCTCGGGGCCCCCCTCCGAAACGCTGACGCCCGAGCGGCTCCGCGAGACGTTCGACGTCGAGAGCCGGATCGAGACCGACGGGCAGGGGCGGCGGCGGGTCGTGCCCTATGCCCCCGCCCGCTGACTTCGACTACCATTACCGGCTCTCCGCCATGTGGTTTCGAAAAGACAAGGCTCCCAAGGAGCCCCGCGAGAAGCGCAGCAAGGTCCCGGAAGGGCTGTGGGTCAAGTGCGAGAACTGCCGCGAGATCCTCTACAACAAGGAGCTCGCGCGGAACTTCAAGATCTGCACGAAGTGCGGTTACCACTTCCGGCTGTCGGCGCACGAGCGGCTCCGGATGCTGTTCGACGACGAGAGGTACACGGAGCTCGACCGCGAGCTCCGCTCGGTGGACGCGCTCAAGTTCCGGGACTCCAAGCGCTACCGCGACCGCCTGAAGCAGGCGGAGGAGAGCGTCGGAGAATCCGACGCGATCGTCGTCGCCACCGGCACGATGGGCGGGATCCCCGTCGTGATCGGCTCGATGGAGTTCTTCTTCATGGGCGGATCGATGGGCTCCGTCGTGGGCGAGAAAGTCACCCGCGCGGTTGAGCACGCGCTCGCCGGGAGGAAGCCGCTCGTGATCGTGTCGACGTCGGGCGGCGCCCGGATGCAGGAAGGCATCCTCTCGCTCATGCAGATGGCGAAGATCTCCGCCGCGCTCGCGCGTCTCTCCGAGGCCGGCATCCCGTACGTCTCGGTGATGGCGGACCCGACGACGGGAGGCGTCACCGCCTCCTACGCGATGCTGGGCGACGTGAACGTGGGGGAGCCGAACGCGCTCATCGGCTTCGCGGGACCGCGGGTCATCGAGCAGACGATCCGGCAGACGCTTCCGGAGGGGTTTCAGCGCTCGGAGTTCCTTCTGGAGCACGGAATGCTCGACTTCGTCGTGGACCGCTCCGAGATGAAGGAGACCCTCGTGCGGTGCCTGGAGCTGCTCTGGCGCGCGGCGTGATCCCGTCGGAAAACGGAAAACGGGAAAGGGAAAACGACTGAAGTCCGGTTCGTCCCGTTTCCCGTTTCCCGGTTCCCGTTTCCCGGCTCTGGCCCGCCTCGAATCGCTCGCCCCCCGGGGCATGAAGCTGGGCCTCGCGGCCATCGACGCGGTCTGCGAAAGGCTCGGCCGGCCCGAGCGTTCCGTCCCGGCCGTGCTCGTCGCCGGAACCAACGGAAAGGGCTCCGTTGCCGCGATGCTTTCGGCCTGCGCGAAGGCGGGCGGAGTCCGAGCCGGCCTCTACACGTCGCCGCACCTCGCGCGCGCGGGGGAGAGGATCCGCGTGGAGGAGGCCGACGTCTCCGACGAGGAGCTCGACTCCGCTCTCGAGCCCGTGTTCCGGGCCGCCGGCGCCGCGCCGGAGATTCCCCTCACGTACTTCGAGGCGGCGACGGCCGCGGCGTTCGCCGCCTTCGCCGGAAGGAGGCTCGGACTCGCGATCCTCGAGGTCGGCCTCGGCGGGCGCTTCGACGCCACCAACGTCGTGCCGGCACGGCTCTCGATCGTCACGGGTATCGGGCTCGATCACGTCGAGGAGCTGGGGCCGACGCTGGAGTCGATCGCCCGGGAGAAAGCCGGCGTCTTCCGGTTCGGCCGGCCGGCCCTCGTCGGGCCGTGCGCGGAAGAGGCGCGGCGCGCGCTCGCCGAGTCGGCTCTGCAGACCGGAGCCGTCTTCCACGACGCGGCCGGTGAGGTCGCGCTCTCCGACGTCGCGACGTCGCTCGACGGCACGCGGTTCCATCTCGCGACGCCGGGCAACCAGTACCGGCTCGCGGTTCCGCTGCCCGGAGCGCACCAGGCGGTCAACGCGGCCGTCGCGGTCCGCGCCGCGGAGCTCCTCTCGAAGGAGTTTCCCGGCCTCGGCGTGGGCGCGATCGAGCGGGGGCTCGCCGCGACGCGCTGGCCGGGCCGGCTGGAGAAGTTCGTCGTTCGCGGGCGCGCCGTCGTGCTCGACGGCTGCCACAACCGGCAGGGCGCCGAGGCCCTCGCGCAGTTCCTGGGCAACGCCGGGCTCGCCGGCCGGGCGCGCCTCGTGTTCGGCGCGATGGCGGACAAGGACGTCGAGGGCATGGCGGAGGTCCTCTTCCCCCGCGCCGCGAGCGTTCACCTCGTTCCCGCGTCCTCGCCGCGGGGCGCGACCGCGGACGAGCTCCTCTCCCGCACCCGCGGTGTCCGCCCCGGGGCGATCTCCGCGCCGGACGTCGAGGCGGCGCTCGCCGCGCTCCTCGGAGAGTCCGATCCGGCCCCTATAATCGTGGCCGGTTCGCTCTATCTCGTCGGCGAGACCCGGACGCTCATCCTCTCCGGAAGATTCGAGGACGAATGACGGTCGCGACAACGCTCATCACGCGGGAGCACTTCGAGAGGCTCGAGGAAGACCGGCTGGCGATCTTCGCCTCCCGGAGCGCCCGGGCGACGCGTCCGCGGGGGCCGCTGCCCGCCGAGGATCAGGACTTTCGCACCCAGTACGTGCGCGACCGGGACCGGATCATCCACTCGCGGGCCTTCCGCCGGCTGAAGCACAAGACCCAGGTCTTCATCCCGTTCGAAGGGGACCACTTCCGCACGCGCCTGACGCACACGATCGAGGTCTCCCAGATCGCGCGCAGCGTGGCGCGCGCGCTCGGGCTGAACGAAGACCTGACCGAGGCGGTGGCGCTCGGCCACGACCTCGGCCACACCCCGTTCGGTCACTCGGGGGAGAACGTGCTCGACTCTCTCCTGCGCGAGAGCCACCCGCAGGCGGGGAGGTTCAAACACAACTACCAGTCGGTCCGCGTGGTCGACCGCCTGGAGCGGCGCTACCCGGAGCCCGGGCTGAACCTGACCGACGACGTGCGGGAGGGAATCTTCAAGCACACCACGTGGAAGCGGGACTTCCCCTTCCCGCTGGACTTCCCGGAGGGATTGCGGTTCGGCTCGGGCGGCAGCCTGGAGGCGCAGGTCGTCAACTGGTCCGACGAGATCGCGCAGCAGACCCACGACCTCGAGGACGGCATCACGCTCGCGGACGACGACGCGATCGAGGACCTCGCCGTGGCGCGCGTGGCCCGGCGGGTCCGGGGCGGGGGGGGCGAGCCGGCCGTGCGCCGCTCATCGCTCATCCGCGGCATGATCGCAACTCTCTTCACGGACCTCGTCGCCGCCTCCCGGGCCCGCATCGAGAAGTGGCTCGACGCGAATCGGATCACGACCCCCGACGAGTTCTTCGCGCGCCGGGAGCATCTCCCCGCGGACCTCGTCGGCTTTTCGGACGACGGTCGGCGGCTGTACGCCGAGCTGAAGGAATTCGTTTACCGCCACGTCATCCACTCCTTCCCGGTCTCCCGGCACGACGGGCGCGCGCGCCGGGTCATCACGGGTCTGTTCCGCGCGTACACCGAGAACCCGCGGCTCCTTCCCGACTCGGTGCTCGAGGGATTGCGGCACGAGCTGCAGGTCCGCTTCCTCCGCGAGGTCCCGCTCTCCGAGGTCCGGGCCGAGACCGCGGCCAACTATGCCCCCCGCCCCGAGTTCTACCGCGCGATCGCGGATCACGTCGCGGGAATGACCGACAGCTACTGCATCGCGGACTATCGCGAGCTCGTGACCGAGTGAGTCCCCGAAAGGAAAGCCCGATGAATCCGACAACACTGGCGCCCGCCGCGGCGGAGTTTCTGGACCGCGATCTCGAGGCCGTCGACCCCGACGTCGCCCACTGGATCCACGAGGAGGAGCGGCGCCAGAACGGCGGACTGGAGCTGATCGCGTCGGAGAACTTCGTCTCCCGCGCCGTGCGGGAGGCGCAGGGCTCGGTCCTGACGAACAAGTACGCGGAGGGATATCCCGGCCGCCGGTACTACGGCGGCTGCGAGTTCGTCGACAAGATCGAGACGCTGGCGATCGAGCGCGTGAAGAAGCTCTTCGGCGCCGAGCACGCGAACGTCCAGCCGCACTCGGGGTCGCAGGCGAACATGGCCGTGTACATGACGGTCCTGAAGCCCGGGGACACCATCCTCGGGATGGACCTCTCTCACGGCGGGCACCTGACGCACGGGCATCCGCTCTCCTACTCCGGGTTCGAGTACAAGGTCGTCGCGTACGGCGTCCGGCGAGAGGACGAGCGCATCGACTACGACCAGCTGGCGTCGCTCGCCCGGGAGCACAAGCCGGGGGTGATCATCGCCGGCGCGTCGGCCTACCCGCGCGAGATCGACTACCGGCGCTTCGCGGAGGTCGCCGACGAGACGGGAGCGGTCCTCATGGCGGACATCGCGCACGTCGCCGGCCTCGTGATCGCGGGGCTGCACGTCTCGCCGGTCCCCCACGCCGCGTTCGTCACGTCGACCACGCACAAGACGCTCCGAGGACCCCGCGGCGGCTTCGTTCTCTGCCGGGCCGATCGTGCGAAGGAGCTCGATCGGAAGGTCTTCCCGGGCGTGCAGGGTGGACCGCTCGAGCACGTCATCGCCGCCAAGGCGGTCGCTTTCGCGGAGGCGGGAGCGCCCGAGTTCGCGGACTACCAGCGAAGGGTCGTCCAGAACGCGCAGGCGCTGGCAGCCCGGCTGGCGTCGCGCGGCTTCCGGCTCGTCTCCGGCGGGACCGACAACCACCTGATGCTCGTGGACGTGGGAGCGGCGGGCCTGTCCGGCAAGGAGGCCGAGAAGATGCTCGACGCCGTCGGGCTGACGGTGAACAAGAACACGATCCCGTTCGACACCCGGCCGCCGCTCGTCGCGTCCGGAATCCGCGTCGGCACGCCGGCGGTGACCACGCGCGGAATGGGCGTCGCGGAGATGGAGGCGATCGGCGACGCGATCGCGCGGGTCCTGGAGTCGCGGGGAGACGCCGGGGTGCAGCCGGAGGTTCGCGCGACCGTCGCGGAGCTCTGCGCCGCCTTTCCGCTGCCAGTGTGAAGGCGCGGAGGCTCGCGGTCCTCTCCGCGGGCGCCACGCTCGCCGTCGTCCTGGTCGTCGCCGGCAATCCCGGGGAGCTCGTCCGGCGAGCCCGCTACCTCGAGGGCTCGGCGCCCTTGGAGCTCGCGCGCCGCCGCGCCGGCGGATCGGGAACTGCGTTCGATCGCGACTTCTTCGTCTTCGTCGAGGCGGCTCGACGGTCTCTGCCGGCCGGCGTCCACGGCCTGGCGATCTTCACGCCCCGTTCTTCACCGCAGGCGTTGTACCTGGCCTCCTACGTCCTGGCGCCGGTGCCGGTCCTCGTCGAACCCGACGGCGTGCCGCCCCGCTGGCTCGCCGCGGTTTACAAGCTGCCGCCTCCGGAGGGGTGGCGGATCGTCGCGCGGCTTCCGGCCGGTGCGCTGCTCGCTCGCCCGTGAGTGGTTTCGCCGCTTCTCTCGGCCAGGTCGCGGCGGTTCTCGCCGTGGCGGCGGCGGCCGGCTGGGGGGTGGCCGCCGCGCTCGTTCCGCGGGGCCGGACGGCGCGGCCCGAGAGATTCGCGTGGGGACTCGCGGCGGGGCTGGCCGTCGTCGCGCTGTCGGTTCCCTTCGCCTTCGCGCTCCGACTCCCGCCCGGGTGGCTGCCTTTCCTCCTGGTCTCCGCGCTCGCCGTTCTCCCCGCGCGGCTCCTCGCGGCGCGCGAGACCGTCGCCGACCCGACGCCGCGCCCGCCGGACGCCGCGGTCGCGGTTTTCACCGCGGTTCTCGTGGCCGGCCTGCTCGCCTACGCGCTTCGCGCGCTCACCGAGCCGATGTGGGCCAACGACTATCTGGCGATCTGGGGATTCAAGGGGAAGACCTTCTTCACCGAGGGGGCGGTGCCGCAGAGGCTCTTCCAGTGGCCGTCGCTCTCTTTTTCGCATCCGGAGTATCCGCTCGGGCTTCCGTTCCTCTACGCCGGGATCGCGTACCTCGCGGGACGGTGGGACGACCACGCGATGGCGCTCCTCTTTCCGGTCCTCCAGGCGGGCACGCTCCTCCTCCTCTTCGGGTGGCTCCGGCGGCGGGGTGCGGGGCGGACGCTCGCGCTCGGCGCGGCCGCGCTGCTCTCGCTCTTCGAGCCGCTCTACCGCGGGTTCACGACGGGCATGGCGGAGGTCCCGATCTCCTTCGCGCTGGTGCTGCTCGGAACGTCCCTCTGCGACCGGATCGACCGCACGGACCGCTGCGCTTCCCGTCGCCTCGTTCTCGCGTCGGTGCTCTGCGCCGCGACGAAGAACGAAGGCCTCTTCTTCGTCGCGGCGGGATTGATCGTGGCCGCGATCTCGGCGTTCTCACGGCGCGGGGTCTTCGCCCGGGCCGCCGCCTTCCTGGCGCTTCCCGCGGCCCTCGTCGCCGCCGCGCACCGGCTGCTGCGCGGCAGCCTGCCGCTGTCCGACTTCGACTTCTCCTGGCTCCGCCGTCCCGCGGAACTGCTCCCGCGCGTCGGAGAGTCGGTCGCCGCCGTCCTCGAGAACGTGTCTCCGCTCGGCTGGGTCGGGCTCGCCGCCCTCGCCTTGATGATCGCCGCGGGCCGCCCGAGTCCTCCGGGCGCGCGCTTGATCGCGCTCGCGGCGTGCGGCGTCGCGGCCTATCTCTTTCTGCCGGCGCTCGCGGTCCGGGGTCCGGCCTGGCTCGTCCAGACGGCGTTCTTCCGCACCACCGCGGCACTGGCGCCGCTGCTGGCGGCGGGAGTCACCGCCCGGTTGATCCCGCTGTGGCCTTCCGGTGAATCCAGCGAATCCGGAGCAGGTCGCGCAGCATCCGCACGGAGTCCCGGAGCACCGCGACCTTCGACTCGGGCGAGTTAAACCAGAGGACGGGAACCTCCGCGATCGCGAGTCCCTGCCGGCGCGCGAGGTAAAGAATCTCGACGTCGTAGGCAAACCGGTCGATCTTCGCTCGCGAGAACAGGTCCCGCGCGACGTCGCCGCGAAAGAGCTTGAAGCCGCACTGCGTGTCGTGGATCCCGGGAACGGCGACGAGCCGCACGAACGCATTGAACGTCTTTCCCATGAACACACGGTAGAACGGCTGCCGCTTGCGGACGAGAGCCTCGTCTACTGCGCGCGAGCCGATCGTCACGGGATGGGTCGGCAGCCGCTCCGCGAGCTTCACCCACTCCGCGAGGGGCGTCGAAAGATCCGTATCGCTCACGAGCACCGGGTCTCCGATGGAGGTGAGAACGCCCGTGCGGATCGCAGCCCCTTTTCCACGGTTCTTCTCGTGGGTGAGGACGGTCAGCGGCAGTTCCGCCGCCTTCGCGGCGCGACGTGCGATGTCGCCGGTACCGTCGGTCGAGCCGTCGTCCACGAGGATCACTTCCCAGTCCCAGCCGCCCGGGTGCGAACGGCGCCAGGCCGCGATTTCCGACACCGCGCGCTCGATCCTCGAGGCTTCGTCGAAGGCCGGGACGACGAGCGACGCCCGCCCCCCCGACCGGAGAAGGCTCACCTCCGGACGGCCTCGAAGACGAACTGGTATCCGAAGAGGGTGGGCCACGCACGGGCCGTCGCCTGCGCGATCCCCCGGACCATCCCCACCAGGGGGGGTCGCGAGACCGCCGGGATCGCGAGCTCGTACGGCATCGCCGTCGGCTCCATGGCGCGGACGCGGAAGTCCGCTTCCTCCAGGAGCTGCCGGGCGCTCGATTGCGTGTAAAAAGAGAGGTGCGACCGGTCGAGGATTCCCCGATCCGTGTAGCGGAACCGGCCGAAGAGCAGGCCGACGCGGATCGAGACGTTCGCCACGTTCGGCAAAGAGACGAGAAGGACCCCGTCGGGATGGAGCCAGTCGTGAATCCGGGCGAGCATGCCGGCGGGATTCGCGAGGTGCTCGAGAACGTCCGCGCAGACGACGACGTCGAACGGCTGATCCCACTCACCGGCGTGGAGGGCGTCGACCGCGCGCCAGTCGTCGTATCCCTCCCGCGCCCACGGCGGAAGCGTCGAATCCGGCTCGACGCCGGCGAGATACGAACATCGGCTCCGGACCGCGCGACCGAGATGGCCGCCGGCCGCGCCGAGGTCGAGCAATCGCAGTCCCGGCGGCAGGGAGAGGATCCGGCGGCGGAGAAGATCGTGCGACGAGCCCGGAATCTCCTTCCAGACGTATTTCTCGCCCCGGCTCGCTTCGGTCCCGGTCACGACTCCCACCGGCTCAGACAAGGAAGCGGTGGGCGATCGGATAGCGCCGCCCCTCGCCGAACGCTTTCGCCGTGACCTTCGGCCCCGGCGGCATCTGGCGGCGCTTGTACTCGCTTCGGTCGAGGCGCCGCGCGATTTCCCGCGCGACCTCGAGCGGGACGCGCGCCCTCCGCGCGGCGACGTCCACCGGCAGTGAGAGATCCACGAGACCCTCGATGATCGGGTCGAGCTGCGAATAGGGGGGAAGCGTGTCGGAATCCTTCTGGTTCGGCGCCAGCTCCGCGGACGGTTCCTTCGTCAGCGTGGCTTCCGGAATCTTCTCCGCCTCCCGGTTGATCTCGCGCGCGAGCTCGTACACGAGAGTCTTCGGCACGTCGGAGATGAGCGCGTAGCCACCGGCCATGTCGCCGTAGAGCGTGGAGTACCCGACGGCGATCTCCGACTTGTTCCCGGTCGACAGGACGAGATACCCGAACCGGTTCGAGAGCGCCATGAGGATCGCCCCGCGGATCCGCGCCTGCACGTTCTCCTCCGCCGGTACGCAGTCCCCGGGTCCGAACGCCGGGAGGAGCACGCGGCGATAGGCCTCGAAGACGGGGCCGATCGGGATCTCGAGAAGGCGGATGTCGAGGCGCCGCGCGAGCTCCCGTGCGTCGCGGAGACTCCCCTCCGACGAATAGGGGCCCGGCATGGCTACGCCAAGCACCTTCCGGCTGCCCAGGGCATCCACGGCGAGCGCCGCCGTCACCGCCGAGTCGATCCCGCCCGACAGTCCGAGGACCGCTTCCGAAAAACCGCACTTCCCGGCGTAGTCGGCGAGGGCCAGCACGAGCGCCTTTCGAAGCGACGCCACGTCCGAGTCGGCCGCCGGTCGGGGCCCCTTCCCGTCCGGCAGGTCGACGGTCCAGAAGTCCTCCGAGAATGCGAGGCCGCGGCCGACGAGACGCCCGCGCGCGTCGAACGCCGTGGATGCCCCGTCGAACACGAGGCCGTCGTTGCCTCCGACGAGGTTACAGACGACGAGCGGGGCTTTCACCGAGCGGGCGATCTTCGACATGAACCGCCGCCGCAGCCGATCCTTTCCGAGCGAGTACGGAGAGGCCGAGATGTTCACGTGCACGTCGAGGTCGAGCGGTTTCAGATCGGCGACCGGATCGTAGGGATAGAGGGGGCGCTTCCAGAACGTCTTGTCGTTCCAGATGTCCTCGCAGATCGTGACGCCGACCCGCATCCCTTTCACCTTGAGTACGAGCGGCGGCCGGCGGCCCGGCTCGAAGTACCTTCCCTCGTCGAACACGTCGTAGGTCGGCAGGAGCCGCTTGTGGTACACGGCGATGCGCCGTCCGTTCCGGGCCGCGATGGCCGCGTTGAAGACCGCCCGTCCGGTCCGTGCGCGGTTCCGGATCGGGGCGCCGTACAGCCAGATCGCGGAGCCGGATTCGCGCGCGATCCGCTCGACCGCGCGCTCCGACTCGCGCAGGAACGACTGCCGCTCGAGCAGATCGCGGGGAGGGTAGCCCGAGACCGCGAGCTCCGGGAACAGCACGAGGTCCGCGCCGCGCTCCTCCGCCCGACGACCGTGTGCGACGATCTTCGTGGAATTGCCGGGGAAGTCCCCGACGGTCGTGTCGATCTGCGCGATCGCGACGCGCAAAGAGCGGGCTTTCAACCGTCGCGAACCAGAGTGCGGCCGGAGAACCGATCGGCCGGGGTGGGCGCGGCCGCGTTCGACAGGGTGAAGAGCAGGGGAACCCCGATTCCGACGACCGAGAGGAGCGTGCCCGTCCAGCGCCGCGCGGCCTCCGACGGCGTCAGGTGTCTCCCGGCGCCGTCGTCCCGCGCGATCAGGCCGGCGAGCGCCATTCCCACGGTGCGGCCGAAGAGCACGAGCGGAACGACCACCGCGACGAAGGACACGCAGAGCGCGAAGAGCGCGGCCCAGCCGAGACCCGAGATGCGCGGCGTGCGCCCGCGGGCCGCGAACGCCGCGAGCAGCGCCACGAGCACCACGAGGACGGACGTGGCGACGTCCGCGGCCGTTCCGAGGGCGCGGTCCGGCAGCGAGGCGGCTCCCGACGGGATGGCGGGCACTTCGGCGGGGGAGGTCGATCCGAGATCGAGCGGCGGTTCCGGCCGGAGCGGGAAATCGTCCAGCGGCTCGTCCGACTTCTCGTGGTCCGTCGGTTCCGGGATATCCCCCGGCGGAGGGGAGACGGTCACGGTCGCGGCGAGACGTATCGGACGTAGATCCGGCCGAGGAGATCGAGCTCGCCCGACCGGTAGCGCTCCGCGAACTGGCGGTGGCGCCCGGCCTCGACGTCCTGCGGGTCGAGCGCGAGCACCTCGGAAAACGATTCCTTCGCGCGGTCGAAGAGGCCGTTCTGGAGCTGAAGGATCCCTTGGTTGAAGTACGAGCGCATGAGATACGAGCGCGCGTCCTGGTTGTCGCGGGATGCCTGGTAGATCCGCCACAGGATCGGAATCGCCGTCTCGTACTCGCCGTCGTTGTAGAGCTTCACGGCGGGCGTCAGCTCGCTCACTTTCTCGGAAGCCGCCGCCATCTGCTGGGTGAACGTCGGGTCGGCCCGAAAAGCGGGAGCCGCCTGGCTGAAGCTCTTCATGGCGTCGATGTAGCGCTTCTCGGCAAGCGCCCTCTCCGCGTCCGCCCGGAGCACCGCGGGATCCGTGGACGTGGCCGCGCGCGAACCGGCGGGCGCTCCCGCGGACGCCGGCGCCGCGGGGGCCGGCTTCGAGTCGGTGAGCGAAGCGAGGAGCTTCTGCGCGCGCGCGTATTCCGGAGAGTCGGGCGGAATCCGCTTCAACTCCGCCGTCGTTTCCTCGATCTTGCCCTCCTGGAAGAGACGCGTCGCGCGCTCGAGGCTCGGCCCGGCCGGCTCGCCCGCCGGGGGAGAGCCGCCTCCGCCGGAAGACCGCAACAGGAAGAAGGCCGCCACCGCGAGGACCACGAGCCCTGCTGCCGCGATCATTGCGACGCGCGGAGAGACCGGCAGCGCGAAACGCCGGGCCGTCGCCGGTGCGGCGGTCTCCGTCGCCTCGGGCGCGCTGTCGCGCGGCGGGCGAGGAATCGAGGTCCAGGATCGCCGGCCGCCCGGGGGACCCGACTGGTCCAGCTCTTCGGCGAGAACGTCCCCGGGCGCCGCGACAGCGGAAAGGTCGTGCGGCGGCAGCCCCGGAGAGGCGGGGAAGGCGGCGGGAGCCGCGGCAGCCGCCGGCGCGGAAGGCTCCTCACCCAGAGAGAGCACGGCGTCGAACTGCGTCCGCGCCGAGGCGAGATCTCCCTTCGCGAAGCTCTGCTCCCCCTTGTCGAGCGAAGCCGCGATGCGCTGGCTTTCCTCCGCCATCTCCCTTCGCGCGGCCTCGATGCGAGCGACCGCGTCTCCGTTGTTGATGTCGATCAGGAAGATCCGCGACCAGATCTCGATGGCCTGCTGCTTGTCGCCCGCGACCCGCGCGTCGTCACCCTTCCGGAGGAGCACCGCGATCTCTTCGGCGGGTGACAGCGCCTGGGGCGAGGCGAGCGCGGGATCCTCCGCGTAGGACCCCTGAGTGAGACCCTCGAAGCCGGTATCCGCGCCGCCGGCCTCGAAAGGCAGCCCGGCCTCGCCGGCGGTCGTCGCTCCCAGGTCTGCGAGCGGTCCGTCGAGCGAAAGGGAATCGAGCGACAGATCCTCGAGCCCTTCGAGCGGCGCGGAACTCTCGGACGGGGGGAACGGATCGTCGGGCGCCAGGACGGGCTCGGTCTCTCTCTTGAGCGGGCCCAGGGCCGCGACGCTCCCCGTGTCCCGCCGCTGTGGACGGACGCCACCCGTCTCCCGCCGTTGATCGGGCGCGCCGGCCGCGGCCGACAGGTGAGGAATGGCGGCGGTCGGAGAGGAGATCGCCGCCTGCAGCTCGTTCATGTCGACGTCCGCCCTCGGGTTGCGAGCCTTCTCCTGAAGCTTGCGGGCGGGCGCGAAGCGCGGGTCCATCTTCAGGATGAAGTCGCAGCCGATCAGACAGTCGTCGATCTTCCCGTCGCGAAAAAGGTCCAGGGTGTGGCGGAAGGTCGAGACGATCTTCTCGCGGACCTCGGCCGGAAGCGAGGGATTCCCCGGATAGGTCCCCGAGGGCGCTTGTGCGTTCACAGGTCTCCCGAGGGAGCGGTCGGCGCCGCCCCGTCTGTTCCACGGTTCGACAAGGTCACGATCGAGGAAATTATAAACTGCGGGAGAGGGAATTCCCCGTATGAGGACGGTCATCGAGTGCGTCCCGAACGTGTCGGAGGGGCGCAACCTGGAAGTCGTGTCCGGAATCGCAGAGGCCGTCCGGGCCACTCCGGGCGTCCGACTGCTCGACGTCTCGTCGGATTCCTCCCACAACCGGAGCGTGCTCACTTTCGTGGGGGACGCACCCGCCGTGAGCGCGGGGGTGCGCGCCCTCTTCGACGCCGCGGTGCCCCGGATCGACCTCACCCGCCACAGCGGCGAGCATCCCCGCATGGGGGCCGTGGACGTGGTCCCGGTGATCCCCATCCGGGGAGCCACGGTCGAGGAGTGCGTCGCGCTTTCCCGGGAAATCGGCGCCGAGATCGCCGGCCGCCACCGGATCCCGGTCTATCTCTACGAGGAGTCCGCGACCACCGAACGCCGCCGGAACCTCGCCGAGGTCCGCAAGGGCGAGTTCGAGGGGTTCGCCGTGAAGATGCGGTCGCCCGACTGGAAACCGGACTTCGGGCCGGAGGCGCCGCACCCGACTGCCGGCGCCGTCGCCGTCGGCGCGCGGGCCCCGCTCATCGCGTACAACATCAACCTCGGCACGTCGGACCTTGCCGTCGCCGAGCGCATCTCGAAAGCGATCCGGCATCTGGGCGGCGGGTTCCGTTACGTGAAAGCCATGCCGGTGGCTCTCGCCGACCGCGGCCAGGTCCAGGTCTCGATCAACATGACCAACTTCAAGAAGAGCCCCCTGCACCGTGTGTTCGAGTGCGTAAAGTCGGAGGCGGAGCGGCACGGCGTCGCGATCGTAGGGTCGGAGATCGTGGGCCTCACGCCGGCCGAGGCCCTGATCATGACCGCCGAGCACTACCTGAGACTCGAGAACTTCTCCGCCGACCAGGTGCTGGAGCTGCGGCTGATGGAGGAGTAGCGGCGGCTCTACTCCCGCTCGACCTCGATCCCGTAGGCCCGCAGCTTCCGGTACAGGTTCGACCGCTCCAGATCGAGGGCCTCCGCGGCGCGCGAGACGTTCCCCCGGTGGCGCTTCAACGCCGCGAGGATGTAACGACGCTCGAAATCGTCTCTCGCTTCGCGCAGGGGCGCACCCGGCGGAATGGCCTCGGCGACGCCGTCGCGCATCTCGGCCGGCAGGTCTTCGCGACGGATCTCGTCCGCCGGCGAGAGGATCATCAGCCTCTCGATCAGGTTCTTGAGCTCCCGGACGTTTCCGGGCCAGCGATACGCCTGGAGCGCCTCGATCGCGGCCGATGAAAGCGACTTGGGCTTGCGGCCGAACCGCGCCGACGCTTCGCGGAGGAAGTGGGCCGCGAGGAGCGGAATGTCCTCCGGCCTGTCGCGCAGCGGGGGCACGGGGATGGGCACGACCGCCAGGCGGAAGTAGAGGTCCTCGCGAAAGGACCCGCGCCGGATCTCTTCGAGGAGGTTCTTGTTGGTGGCCGCCAGGACCCGGGCATCCGACGCGATGGGCCGCGACCCGCCGACCCGTGTGAAACGACCCTCCTGCAGCGCGCGCAACACCTTCGCCTGGGTCTTCGCGGACATGTCGCCGACTTCGTCCAAGAAGAGCGTCGCGCCGTCGGCCTCCTCGAACTTCCCGCGGCGATCCTCCGCGGCCCCCGTGAACGATCCCTTGACGTGCCCGAAGAGCTCGGATTCGATCAGGTCTTCCGGGATCGCGGCGCAGTTGACCTCGACGAGCGGCAACTCCGCCCGCTGCGAGAGGCGGTGGATCTGCCGCGCGACGAGCTCCTTGCCCGTGCCGTTTTCGCCCGTGATGAGAACCCGCGCATCCGTCGGCGCCACGCGGGCGATCTCTTCCTTGAGCTGCCGCATCGGCGGCGACTCGCCGAGCATCACGGTCTCGGACTCGCGGCGCCCGCGGAAGCTCTTGACCTCGGCCAGCAGGTCGCGCCGCTCGATCGCCTTCTGCGCGGTCAGCACGACCCGTTCGAGGGACAGGGGCTTTTCCAGGAAATCGTACGCGCCGAGACGAACCGCGCGGACCGCCGTCTCGACGTTCGCGTGGCCCGAGATCATCACCACCGGCACGTCCCGCAGCCGGCCGTCGGCGGCCTCGAGCAGCGAAAGACCGTCGCGGTCCCGCAGCCAGACGTCCAGGAACACGAGGTCGTACGCCTCGTCGAGGAGCCTCCGAAGTCCCTCTTCGCCGCTCTCGACGGCGGTGACGGCGTAGCCCTCGTCCGTCAGGACTTCCGAGAGAGTCTCCCGGATCGCTTTTTCGTCGTCGATGACGAGGATGCGCCGCTTCTTCACGCCGCCGGCAGCTCGATGATGAAACGGGCGCCCTTCGGCCGGTTGTCCTCGACGCGAATGGTGCCGTTGTGGTCGGCGACGATGCGCGAAACGATCGCGAGACCGAGCCCGGTGCCCCGTCCTTTCGTGGTGAAGTCGGGCAGGAAGAGTTTCTCGCGGTCACGCGGCGGAATCCCGCGCCCCGTGTCGGAGACTTCGATCGTCACGCCGCGCGCGCCATCCGAGAGCTGGACGACGATCTCGCCGGCCGGCCCGCAGGCCTCGAGGGCGTTGTCGATCAGGTTGATCAGAACGCGCTTGATCTGTTCGGGGTCGAGCAGGACGCGGTCGCGCGTCAGCCGCGACTCGACGCGAACGGAAATGCCGTCGCGCACCCCCTCGAACAGGCGGACCGCGGACGCGGCGAGGGCCGTGAGGTCGACGGGCTCGGGCTTCATCTCCGGCAACCGCGCGAAGCGCGAAAACTCGTCGACCAGGGACTTCAGCACGCCGACCTCGTCGACGATCACCTTCGTGCCCCGTTCGATCGTCTCGGGGAGGTCGGCCTCTCCCGACCGGAGCCGGCGCGCGATCCGCTCGGCGGAGAGTCGGATCGGCGTCAGCGGATTCTTGATCTCGTGGGCGACGCGCCGCGCGACCTCGCTCCACGCCGCCAGCTTCTGTTCCCGCGCAACGTGGGTCGTGTCCTCGACCGCCACGACCCAGCCGCCGTGCTCGCCCGCCGCCGCCGAGAGCGGCCGCACCGCGATTTCCAGCCTCCGTTCCCCGCCGTCGCCGGAGAGGATCAACTCGCGGGGGCCAGCCTTCGCGACGCCTTCGCCGGCTTCCTCGAGGAGGAAGACGAGCGGTGCGAGCTCCGGTCGGGCGCGCAGGCGCTCGAGGGTGATGTCCGCTTCGCCCAGGGAGAGCAGAGCGCGCGCGGCCGGATTGGCCACGGTGACCCGCCCCTCCGCGTCGAACGCGATCACTCCCGTCGTCACGGAGCCGAGCACCGTCGCGAGCAGCCGTCTCTCGAGGTCGAGGCGGCGGTTGATCTCCTGGAGCTCCTCGTTCGACTTGAGAGTCGCGTCCCGCGCCTCCTGGAGACCCGCCGCCATGCTGTTGAACGAATCGACCAAGACTCCGAGCTCGTCGGTCGCGGCGACGTCCACGCGAGCGGAAAAGTCGCCGGAGCGGATCCGCCGGGTCGACTCCGCGAGCGCCGCGATCGGCCCGGTGATCCGGCGCGCCAGCGTCATTCCCGTCCAGATCGCGGCGAGGAGCACCGCGAGGGTGATGAGCAGGAAGGTCGAGACGTTTGCCGCCTTGATGGCGGGTTTCTGCACCTCGAGCTTCTGGTAGTCGCTCCAGGCGGACGCGATCGCGCGCATCGACCGGGCGTCGGCGGGGGGGATCCGGATGCCCGCGACGAAGATCCGACCGCCCGCGCGCTTCGCCGCGCGGAACAGGTGCGAGCCGTCGCGGAGCACTTCGATCTTCAACGCTTCGCCGCGCGAGAACGCGGTGCGCAGGGTGTCGGCCGGAAGGGGAGAGACCTCGCCGAAGCCGGCGACCGCCCCTTCGCGGGCGTCCCGCCCGTACACCTCGACGGAATCGAGCCGCTGCTCGCGCCGAAAGTCCTCCAGGCCCCTCTGGATTCCGGTGGCCGGCAGCCCGCCGACGGTCAGGCGCGAAAGCGACCGCGCGTCTTCCATGGCGCCTTCCGCGATCCTCCTCTCGGCCATGTCCTCGACGGAGCGGGCCCGCGCGACGACCTCGCGGACCGGCGAAGAGAACCAGCGATCGATCGAACGCTGGAGGAACCCGGTGGCGGTGAAGAAGAGAAGGCCGATGGGGATCGCGGTGAGACCGATGTACGTGACGAGCAGCCGCGTCTTGAAGCGGGAACCGAGGACGCCTCGGCGGCGCTCGAGCCAGACCTTGATGAGCGTCCGGCACAGGACGAAGAGGACCGCCGCGATGAGGGTGACGTTCAGGTACGAGAGGACGAAGAGCAGCAGGCCCCGCGTGATCGTCGCTGGCTCCATCTCCTCGGCCCGCTGCCGAAGGACCGACGACGCCGACCAGACGACGAGCACGGCGAGAGCGAGGAAGACGACGAGGCGGTTCTCCTTGCGGTGCCGCCGCAGCTCGGCGACCAGGGGTACGCGCCTCTCGCGCCGCGCGTCGCCTCCGCGCCCTTCTTCGCTCACGACGGGGTCGCGCGGACGTTGAAGCGTCTCGACTTCTTCCACGGGGTCCGCGAATCCACCGGGATGATCGTGAAGAGGTATCCGGCGTCGAAGCTCGCGCGCATCTGGACGTAGAGGTTCCGCGTGGGACGGCCGCGCTGGACGTGAAAAGCGAGGAGGTTGTCGCGCGAGAGGAGAAGGCGCGTGGCCTCTTCGAACTCGCGGGTCGTGGTGCGGCGCAGCGGCTTGCCGTCGAGAGTCTCTTCGACCGCGTATTCCCGCGTTACCGGCTCGAACGTCACGGCCACCCGGTACCTCCGCTGCTCGACGAGATCGTCGAACCAGTAAGGATATCGGCGATACAGCCGGATGTCGTACCGGATGGCGGTCTCGAGCCCGGCCTCGATCTTCCGGGCGAGTTCGGGGTTCAGCGCCCCCGCGACGGCGAAGGTGACGAAGACGTCACGGCTGCGGGACTCGACGCGCAGGTCGCGGACACGCGGGCCCGCCTCGGTCTGCGCGGCGGCGTGGCTCGCCGCGACGAGGCAGGCGGCGAGAAAGACAGCCGCCGCTCGAAGCATTTTCCCGGCATTCTAGCTGCCGGTCGGCAGGGACCCGGGATTATCGCGTGGCGCGGCGGCGCGCGCTCTCGGCGGGGACGTCGGAGACGCCGCCTTCTTCCACGGAGGCGGCGAGGGCCCGTGCGAACTCGATGTGCATGGCGTGCCCCGCCTTCCGCGCATGAGTGTGACCGTTCAGCGCGACGCCGAGGAGCGCCAGGTCGCCGACGAGGTCGAGCACCTTGTGGCGAACGAACTCGTCGCGAAAACGCAGGGGTCCCGACAGCACGCCGGCGTCGTCGAGGACGACGGCGTTGTGCAGGCTGCCGCCGCGCGCGAGACCGCGGGCGCGCATGGCCTCGACGTCCTTCGCGAATCCGAACGTCCGCGCCGGCGCGATCCGGGTGGAGTACTCCTCCGGTCGAATGGCGACGGTCACCTCCTGGTGTCCGACGACCGGATGCGGGAAATCAATCTCGTACGTGATCGTGAGACCCGGGCCGTCCGGCTGGAAGGAGACGCTGCGCCCGTCGCGTGAGACCCGGACGGGCTCGGAGGACGAGAGCGACCTCACGGCCGCGTCGAGCCTCTCGAAGCCCGCCGCGTGAAAGAGGCGGACGAAGGGGAGAGCCGAACCGTCGAGGATCGGGACTTCGGGTCCGGCGAGCTCGATCACGCAGTTGTCCAGCCCTTCGCCGAAGGCGGCCGACAGGACGTGCTCGACCGTGCCCACGGAGACCCCGTCCCGTGAGAGCGTCGTCGCGTAGTCGAAGGTGCTCGCCGATTCGACGCGCGCGGGGATCGCCGTCTCGGGCCGATCGAGCCGGCGGAAGACGATCCCGTGGCCGGCCGGCGCCGGGCGGAAGGTCGCCCGCACGGGGTGGCCCGAATGGAGCCCGACCCCTTCGATCGACACGCTGGTCTTCAGTGTGGTCTGGGTGCGCAGCACGGAGAATTCCGAGCCCCTTAACGCACCGACGGTGCCAGAACGCGCGATTCGGAGGCCTCGCTTCGCATCTCGTTGTCTGAAAGGAGTTTACGGAGCTGCGGCGACTTTCGTCGCCCGCGCGGTTCGTGGCCGCGGGGCCACAGAAGCGTGGCGGTGCCGCGACAGCGCCGACCGGGCAATGGGCCGATAATCGCGCCTCCCATGCGGCCGAAAACCTCCACCCGCGACGACGGAATCAAACCCGTCGCCACGAACCGTAAGGCGTTCCACGACTACTTCATCGAGGACCGGACCGAGGCCGGCCTCGTGCTCACCGGCACCGAGGTCAAGTCGCTGCGCGACGGGCGCGCGCAGCTCAAGGACTCCTACGTCCTCTTCCGATCGGGGGAGGCTTTCCTCGTCGGAGCGCACATTTCGCCCTACAGCGCCGGGTCCTGGTCGAACCATCTTCCCGAGCGCGAGCGGAAACTCCTTCTCCACCGACGCGAGATCCACAAGTGGGCGGGCGCCGTCTCGACGCGCGGCGTCGCGTGTATTCCGTTGTCGCTCTATTTCAAGGGGCCCCGCGCGAAGGCCGAGATCGCTCTGGTCCGCGGCAAGAAGCTCCACGACAAGCGCGACGCGATAAGGGATCGAGAGCTGCGAAGGGAGGCGGACCGGGCGATGAAGGAGAGATGACCGCCCGGTGTCGAAGGGTTCAGCTCTCCCGCTCGACCGGGTCTCCCACGCGGATCACTCCCTCCGTCAGAATCTCGGCGCGCAGACCGCCGCGATGGACGAGGCCGCTTCGCACGGGCTTCCCCGAAAGCCGTTCCATGTGCGAACAGGGCTCGCAGAGACGCAGCCCACGGAGACGGACCTCCCCGATCCGGAATCGCCGGCCGACGAGGTGGTTGACGGCCACGCCGCGCGTGGCCACGTTGCGGCGGCTCTCCCCCGGCTCGAGCGCGATCCGGTAGTCGCGCTCGAGCGCCTCGAGCGCTTCGACCTCGATGAGGGTGATCTGCCGATCCGCTCCCTCGTGGCGGGAATAGGTTCCGGTCTTCGAGAAATACCGGTCCCCTTCGAGACCGCGACCCGGGACCGCGCGGACTTCGGCGAGCGGCACCATCGGCCCTCCGGCCGCGGCCGCGACGTGGATGGCCTCGACGCGTCCTCCCGACATTCCGACGCAGTCTAAACTCGCGGCGTGATCCGCAAAGGACGCCCCTCCGACCTGACCCGGCTGTGGGAGCTCGACCGGATCTGCTTCGAGCCGGGGATCGCCTACTCCCGGGGGGAGCTCCGCCGGTTCTTTCAGGTTCCCGGAGCGGAGTGTCTCGTCGCCGAGAGCGGGGAGGGGATCGAGGGCTTCGCGCTCGGATACCCGGACCGGGCGGGCGACGCGCACGTGGTGACCCTCGACGTGCACCCGTCGGCACGCCGGCGCGGTCTCGGGAGGGATCTCCTCGAAGGGCTGCTCGCGAGCCTCGCTTCGGCCGGCGCCCGGGCCGTTCTCGAAGTCGACGTCCGCAACTCAGGCGCGATCGCGTTCTACCGGAACCTGGGCTTTCGGCCGAGCGGCCGCCTCACGGGCTATTACGGCCGCGGCCTCGACGCCTTCCGGATGGTCCGGCCGGCCGGCATTCCGCCGCCTACGCCGTCGCCGGAAGCGCCTGCCGGCGGCGCAGGAGCTCTCGGAGCTCGCCGGGCGGCACCGGAGGACTGAACAGGAAGCCCTGCATCTCGTCGCACTGATGCCGGCGGAGGAACGAGAGCTGGTCCTCGGTCTCCACGCCCTCGGCCGCGACGACCAGGCGGAGCGTGTGCGCCATCGCGATGACCGCGCGGACGATCGCCGCGTCCTCCGGGTTCGAGGCCACGTCGCGCACGAACGACTGGTCGAGCTTGACGCGGTCGATCGGGAACTTCTTCAGGTAATTCAGCGACGAGTACCCGGTTCCAAAGTCGTCCATGGAGATCCCGACCCCCAGCCGTTTCAGCTCCCACAGCGAGTTGACCGTCAGCTCCGCGTTCTCCATGGCGTTCGATTCGGTGATCTCCAGGTCGAGGCAGCGCGGGTCGACGCCGTGTTCCCGGAGCGCCCCGGCGACCTGGGAGACGAGGTCGGCCCCCTGGAACTGCCGCGGCGAGAGGTTCACCGAGACCGTGAGGTTCGGGTGACCCTGCGTCTGCCACTCCCGGATCTGCCGGCACGCCGTCTGGAGGACCCAGCGCCCGATCGGCGCGATCAGGCCCGAGATCTCGGCGAGCGAGATGAACTCGACCGGCGCGAGAAGGCCCCGCTCCGGGTGCTCCCATCGCAGGAGCGCCTCCGCCCCGCGGACGCGGCCGTCCGAGAGGTCGACGATCGGCTGATAGAAGAGGACGAGCTCCTTCTTCTGCAGCGCCTGGCGCAGCCGGTTCTCGAGGGAGAGGCGGTCGATCGCACGCGCCGTCATCGCCGGCGTATAGAGCTGGAAGTTGTCGCGGCCCTGTTCCTTGGCGCGATACATCGCGGTGTCCGCGTTCTGAACGAGCGCCTCCGGATCCACTCCGTCGTCCGGGTAGACGCTCACTCCGAGCGACGTCGTGAGGAAGAAGTCCCTCTCCTCGACCGCGAAGGGGAGACGGATCGCGGCGAGGAGCTTTCGGGCCACGATGTTCGCGTCGTTCCTGGAAGAAACGCGCGGAACGAGCACGATGAACTCGTCCCCGCCGAGACGGGCCACGGTGTCCTCCTCGCGCACGCAAGCCCGCAACCGGTCGGCCACGCGCCGGAGCAGCTCGTCGCCGACGGAGTGGCCGAGCGAATCGTTGATCACTTTGAAGCGATCGAGATCGAGGTAGAACACCGCGAGCTTCTGGTGGTTACGGTGTGCCTGCGCAACCGCGACGGTCAGGCGATCGTTGAACAGGAGACGGTTCGGCAATCCCGTGAGGCCGTCGTGGAAAGCGAGGTGCCGGACCTGTTCTTCCGCCCGTTTCCTCTCGGTGATGTCGATGACGGTTCCCTCGATCGCGGTGTGCGGACCGTCGGGACCCTCCACCAGGGTCGCGTTCTCGAGCACCCAGACCGGAGTGCCATCGCGCCGCCGCGCGAGCATCTCGTAGTTGCTGATGGAGTGGCGCTCCTGGATGCGCGTCAGGAAGGCCGTGCGATCTCCCGGATCCTGGTAGTAGTCGAGCGCCGGCTGGTGCAGGGCTTCGGCCGGCGACGAATAGCCGAAGATCCGTGCGAACGATTCGTTGCAGTCGAGGATTCGTCCGTCGAGCGTCGTCCGGAAGACGCCGGCGAGGTTCTTCTCGAACAGGGTCCGATACCGGGCTTCGGAGCTGCGGAGAGCCTGCTCCGCACGCCTCTGCTCCGTGACGTCGAATGCGACACCGATGACGCCCTCGACGCGGCCGTCCGCATCCCGGTAGGGCGCGTAACGCGTCTCGAACGAGACCTCGCCCAGCCGGACCGTCACGGTGTGCGCATCCCCCGACAGCGCCCGCCGGACGTGATCCAGGATGTCCGGAAACTTCCGGTAGACGTCCCACACCGATTTCCCGACGACCTCGCCCGGCTTCAGGCCGAGCCCCTCGAGCCCCTTCCCTTCGGAGTGGGTGAAGGTGCCGTCCCGGTCGAGCGCGAAGACGATGACCGGCGCGTTGCCGACGATCGTCCGGAGCTTCTGCTCACTGTTCTTCAATGCCGTCTCGGAGCGCTTCCTTTCGGTGATGTCGCGCGCAACCACGGTCGAGAGCCGTCTTCCTCCCCGGCGGAAGCTCGACACCGACAACTCGACCGGAACGGTTTTCCCGCTCGCGTGGAGCGCGCTCCACTCGACCGGGGATCGTTCTCCGGAGGACGATCCGCGGGGGGAAACTCCCCCCTCGGCGGTCGGTCGCGGGAAACCGGGCAGGAGCCGCTCCACGGGCCAGCCGATCAAGGCGGCGACGGGGTGTCCGAAGACGCGCTCGGCGGCCCGGTTCGCGAAGAGCACGATCCCATCGGCGTCCGTCGTGAGGATTGCGTCGGAAGCGCTCTCGGCGATCGCGCGGAACCGCGATTCACTCTCCCGGAGCGTCCGTCGGGCCTGACGGCGCTCCCGCCGCAGGCGCGCGGCGGAGACCTTTCGCTCGACCTCGGCGGCGAGCGTCGGCAGGGCGGCGCGAGGCAGACAATTGTCGGCGCCCGCACGGAGAACGCAAACGCGGCCGTCCTCGCCGACGTCGTCGGAGATGACGAGAAACGGGGCGTCGAGGCCCGCGTTCGAAGCCACTTCGAGCGCCGCGAGCGCCCCGAAGCCGGGGAGATCGTATTCCGACAGCACGACATCCCACTTCCGGCCGGAGACCGCTCGCTCCATCTCCTCGCGTGTACGGACGAGCTCCCAGGCGACTTCGTGGCCTCCCCGCCGCAGCTCTTCGAGCAGCGGTTCGGCGTCGTTCTGCGACGCCGCGACGAGCAGAACCCGCAGCGACGTGTCCATCGGAATGTCGATTGGCTGGTTGATCTAAGTATAGACCATTCAGCGCGTTCCTCCGGGTGACACCCGTCACCCGCGGGCGTGAGGTGGGCCCGTCGATCAGCGGCGGGGCGAAAGAAGCAGTGCGGCGATTCCGGCGGCCGCGAGGGCGAGGCCGAAGAGGACGCGCACACCGCCGCCGAGATCCGGAACGCCGGCGGCCCCCGGGCCGGAGACCGGCGTGGCGCTCGCGGCCGGCGGCGGCGGCGTGGGAGTCGATGAAGCCGGAGTGAGCGTGGCGGTCGGAGTCGGCGGCGTGGGAGTCGGTGAAGCCGGCGGAGCGAGCGTCGCGGTCGGAGTCGGCGTTGCCCCCGCGAGGCTCACCTCGACGACTCCGTTCATCAGCGTGCCGCCGGCAAAGCTGTGGAGCGCGCAATAGTAAGGGTACGTCCCCGGGGTCTGGAAAGTGTGGGCGAAGGTCCCGCTCGACAGGATTCCGGAATCCCACGGCTCCGGGCCAATCTGCGAATCGCTGGTGGAGGTGTGCGCCTCGTTGAAGTTCCACGTCACCGTCTCTCCGGGAGCGACGGTCACCACGGACGGCGAGAAGGACATCCCCGGGCCCACCTGGACGGTCTGGTCGGCGGGAAGAGTCAGGGGAGCGAGTCCGGCCGCCGCGAGCACCCACAGGGTCCGGTGGATGCGCGGCAGCCGGAATCGGGACATTGCCGCCACGATGCTACGGACGCGCCGCGCCCCCTCGTTTTTCAGGAAACCCTGAGGATCCGTCCGAACAAAAAACCGGGGCCTTTCGGCCCCGGTTTTCGAGGAAGCCTGGAAAATCCGGTTACTGCCGGCGCGCGAGGAAGAGACCCGCTCCCGCGAGCATCAGACCGAGGAGAGCCATCATCGGGAACGAAAGCGTCGGAACGACCGGCGGCGGGGGACCCTCCGCCGGGGTGTTGGTCGGGGTGTTCGTCGGCGTGTTCGTCGGGGTGTTCGTCGGCGTGTTGGTCGGGGTGTTCGTCGGGGTGTTGGACGGGGTGCCCGTCGGCGTGTTCGTCGGGGTGTTCGTCGGCGTGTTCGTCGGGGTGTTGGTGGGCGTCGGGGTCGGCTGGCCGACGTCGATACCGAGGTCCTTGTTGATCGTGAAGGCGCTGCCGGTCGGCGAGTCGAGCAGGTTCCCGGAGGCCGATGCGCGCGCCGTCGCGGTGGTGACGAGCGGCGTCACGTCGATGAAACACATGACCGGCGTGTAGGTCGTGTCACCGCTTCCATCCGCGGGGAAGCTGCCCGTGGTCGTGAAGACGGTCTGTGCGCCGGTCGGCGTCCCGTCCGCCGCCGGACACGTGAACGAGATCGTCGCGTTGGTGACGTCGCAGGCGCCCGCGCCGCCGTTGGTGACCGAGACGGTGTAGGTCACGGTGTCGGGATCGACGATGACCGTCTTGTCCTTGGTGATCGTGAGGTTCAGGAAATTCGAGTTGCATCCGGGCGGGGTCTGCGCCGCGGCGACTCCGCCGAACACGGCGAGGAGACAGAGCCCGGCCAGAACCCGTGGGAAGAGTGTGGTCCAGAACCGTCTCGGCATTTTGTTCTCCGTAACTTGTGGGAGTTCCAAGGGTTTTCGAGGAGCTTATCCCCTCATGACATAAGTCTAAGGGGGCGCGTTCGTGGAAGTCAACGGAAGACTTCGACCAAAGTGGGGGGTCCTCGCGGCGATGGCCGGAACGCGAAATCGCCAGCAAATCCGGGGATTTCGCCCCGGCGGACGGCTGAAACCCGGCGGCTACAATCCCCTCTCCAATGGAATTCCTGAGGATCCGCGGAGCCCGCCAGCACAACCTCCGAAACGTGGACTGCGACGTTCCCCGTAACCGGCTCGTCGTCGTCACGGGCGTGTCCGGATCGGGCAAGTCTTCACTCGCCTTCGACACGATCTTCGCCGAGGGCCAGCGGCGCTACGTCGAGTCGCTGTCCGCGTACGCCCGCCAGTTCCTGGAGCAGATGGAGAAGCCGGACGTGGACGCGATCGAGGGACTTTCTCCGGCCATCTCGATCGAACAGCGGACGACGTCCCGCAACCCGCGCTCCACCGTCGGGACGGTCACCGAGATCTACGACTACCTGCGTCTCCTTTACGCCTCCATCGGCAAGCCGCACTGCCCGAGCTGCGGGCGGCCGATCCAGGCCCAGACCGTCCAGGAGATGGTGGACCGTGCGCTCCGGCTTCCCGAGGGGAGCCGTTTCCTCATCCTCGCGCCGTACGTCACCGGAAAAAAGGGGGAGTACCGCAAGCAGATGGCGGAGATGGTGAAGGAGGGCTTTCTCCGGGCACGGATCGACGGGAAGCTCGTCGAGCTCGACGACCCCCCCGATCTCGACCGTCAGAAAAAACACACCATCGAGCTCGTGGTCGACCGGCTCGTCGCGAAGTCCGCGCGCGACGAGGAGTACCGCAAGCGCCTCGCGGAGTCGATCGAGACGGCGACGCGCGTGTCCGGCGGCCTCGTGATCCTCTCCGTCGCCGAGGGCCCCGAAGAGGTCCTCTCGGCGAACTACGCCTGCCCGGACTGCGGGACTTCTCTGACGGAAATCACCCCCCGCCTCTTTTCGTTCAACTCGCCCTATGGCGCCTGTCCGAAGTGCTCGGGGCTCGGAACGATCCTCAAGGCGGACCCGGAGCGGCTCGTCGTTTCTCCGGAAAAGTCGATTCAGGACGGTGCGATCGCGATCCTGAAGCCCGGCTCGACCAACTGGCGCACCCGTCAGATGGCCACGCTCGCGAAGCACTACCGGTTCAAGCTCGACCAGCCGTTCTCGAAGATCCCGAAGGCCGCGCGCGACGTCATCCTGTACGGCTCGGGAGCGCACGAGATCCGGTTCTCCTGGGTCGCGGAGAAAGGGGAGTACCACTGGCGCTCCTCTTTCGAAGGGCTCGTTCCCATGATCGAGCGGAGGTACCGGGAGACCGAGAATCCGGAGCATCGGGCGGACCTCGAGGTCTACATGTCCGCCGAGCCGTGCCCCGCCTGCAGCGGGCGGCGGTTGAAGCCCGAGGCCCTCGCGGTGAAGGTCGGCGGGCGTTCGATCGACGAGATCGCGGGGGAGACGATCGCCGACTCCATCTCCTTCTTCGACGAGCTTATTGTGACCCCCCGCGAACGCGAGATCGCCGGCAAGATCCTGAAAGAGATCCGCGACCGGCTCGGGTTTCTCGCGAACGTCGGGATCGGATACCTCAACCTCTCGCGCGGCGCCGCGTCGCTCTCCGGCGGGGAGTCCCAGCGGATCCGTCTGGCCACCCAGATCGGTTCCAAGCTGATGGGGGTGCTCTACGTCCTCGACGAGCCGTCCATCGGCCTCCACCAGCGCGACAACCGGAAGCTGATCGACACTCTTCTCTCGATGCGCGACCTGGGGAACACGGTCATCGTCGTCGAGCACGACGAGGAGACGATCGTCTCCTCCGACTGGGTCATCGACCTCGGCCCGGGAGCGGGGGTGCACGGGGGGCGCATCGTGGCGCAGGGGGCGCCCGAGGAGCTCTCGCGCTTTCCGGAGTCGCTCACTGCCCGTTACCTTTCGGGCGAGCTCGAGATTCCGGTTCCGCCGATTCGCCGGGTCGGGTCGGGGCGCAACCTGGTCGTCCGATCCGCGAGGGAGCACAACCTGAAGGCGATCGACGTCCGCATTCCGCTCGGGGTGATGACCGCAGTCACCGGCGTGTCCGGCTCAGGAAAATCGACGCTCGTCAACGACATCCTCTACCGCGCTCTCGCCCGCGCGCTCCACGGGGCGACCGAGCGGCCGGGCCGGCACGACCGGGTCGAGGGCCTCTTCGAGATCGACAAGGTGATCAACATCGACCAGTCCCCGATCGGGCGGACGCCGCGCTCGAACCCCGCGACCTACACGAACGTGTTCAATCCCATCCGGGAGCTCATGTCCCGCACGCCCGAGGCCCGGGCGCGCGGTTATCCGCCCGGCCGGTTCTCGTTCAACGTCAAGGGGGGCCGGTGCGAAGCGTGCGCGGGGGACGGGCAGATCAAGATCGAGATGCACTTCCTGCCCGACATCTACGTGACGTGCGATGTCTGCGGGGGAAAGCGATACAACCGGGAAACCCTCCAGGTCCACTACAAGGGGAAGTCGATCGCCGACATCCTCGCGCTCACGGCGGAGCAGGCGCTGGAGCTCTTCGAGAACGTGCCCTCGATTGCCAACATCTGCCGGACGCTCGTGGAGGTGGGACTCGGATACATCCAGCTCGGCCAGTCGTCGACGACGCTCTCGGGCGGCGAGGCGCAGCGGGTCAAGCTCGCGCGAGAGCTCGCCCGGCGCTCCACGGGCCGGACGCTCTACCTGCTGGACGAGCCGACCACGGGACTCCACTTCGACGACATCAAGAAGCTCCTCGGCGTCCTGCGCTCGCTCACCGAGAAGGGCAACTCGGTCGTCGTGATCGAGCACAACCTGGACGTCATCAAGACGGCGGACTGGGTCATCGATCTCGGCCCCGAGGGAGGGGACGCGGGGGGCCGGATCGTTGCCGAGGGAACACCGGAAGCCGTCGCCGCCGTGCGCGGCTCCCACACGGGCGAGTACCTGCGCCGCGCGCTCGGAAGCGCCCGGAAGAGGGGAAAAACCGCCTAGCTCGAGCCGCGGATCAGAAGCAGCGCGCCGGCCGCGAGAGCGACACCGAGCAGTGCAAGCATGGGGAACGAGAGCGTCGGCACGACGGCGGCGCCCGCGCCGATGGTCGGCGTCCGTGTCGGCGTCGCGGTCGCCGGTGGCCCGGTCGGTGTCGGCGTCGGCTGGCCGGCGATGACCTCGCCGAAAATCGCGAGGCCCGCAAGGATGGTGCCTCCGCTCGAGGCGGCCTGGGAACTGAAGCTGAGGACGGGCGGGCCCACGGGCGTGAGATTGAACTTGTAGATGGTCCCGGTCGTGATTCCGCCGCTCCAGAAGTGCGTGCCGTCGGGATCGAGGTTGAGCGCAAAGAAGAAGTTTTCCCCGGCGGCGGTGTAAGCCGGCGTGATTTCGGTGCCCGCCGAATTGAAACGCCTGACCGATTGCTGAGCGGCCACGAGGACGTCTCCGTTCGACAGGATCCTCAGCGCGAAGAAAGTGGCGCCGGGCACCGTGACGAAATCGGGCAGCGCGGTGTTGGTGCAGACGTTGAACCGGCGGATCGTCGGACCCTCGTCCGTGTAGAACATGGTGCACAGGTCCGAGGCAAGGTCGATCCAGTCGGAGCGCGCCGTGTTGTAGCTGGCGAGCTGCGAGCCGGAGAGGTCGAGCTTCAAGATGTCGCCCGTTCCCTCGACCTGGCTCACATACATCGTATTGGCGCCGATGATCAAACAGGACTCCGGCGACGCGTTGAAGCTTCCGAAGGTCGCCGCCAGGAGCGTCCCGTTGTTGCTGAACTTGCTCATGCTGTTCGCGTTGAGGTTCGTTCCGTACAGGTTCCCGGCGGGATCGAAGCACATTCCGGTCGTGGCATTCTGGCCGCCGGCCACCTGCCCGTCGTTCAGCGTCTCGAGGAGCGTTCCCGTCGGGCTGAAATGATTGAACCGGCCGTTACCGACTCCGGCGAAGACATCTCCCACGTTGAAGGGGACGGCCGCGAACAACGGAGTGGCCAGCGCGAGCACCGAGAGAACTGACAGGATCGTCCGAAAGGATCGGTGGCCGTCAGGCTTCATTTGTCTCTCCTCTTCGCTTCCGGGGCTGGTGTGACAATTCGACGGGGCTTTTGAGCGTACGCTATGCCCCGATCGAGATGGTGTCAAATCTGAGGTTTCTCCCGGTCCCACGGTTTCTCCTCTTCCTCGCGCTCGCCGGCGTGAGGCCCCCGCTCGATTTCTCGGGCGTGTGGGTACTCGACGAGAGCGCGAGCCGGGGCGTGTCGCCCCACATGCGCGGCGCGATCCTCTCCGTCGAGCAGACCGGAAACCGCATCCGGATCCTGCCGCTCGGCCACCGGGACAAGCTCCTCGGAGACGAGATCGTCGCGGACGGACGGCCGTACGAGAAGACTCTCGGAAACGGGAAGGGGGTCGTCACCGCCGGATGGTCGAAGGACCGGGGGTCGCTGTGGCTCGAGGTGACGAGCGGAACCCGCGGGGAGCCGCGCGCCGCGATCCAGCGGAGCGTCTGGAAGCTGTCCTCGGATCGGAAGACGTGGATCCGCCACAGCGTCAGCGCGTCGGCCGGAGAGACGGCGGAGGCACGGCTCGTTTTCCGGCGAAGAGAGAGTGGGAGTCCGAAGTCGAAGGTCACTCCGGGGGCCGTCCCGAGCCCCAGGTCGAGAGATTAGACTCGCCCGGATCATGCGCGAGCTGTCGCCCGAACCGTGGCGCGTCAAGGTCGTCGAGAAGATCCGCTCGATTTCGAGAGAGGAGCGCGAGCGGGCTCTCGAGCGCGCGGGGTACAACGTCTTCGGCCTGGACTCCGAGGACATCTACATCGATCTCCTGACGGACTCCGGCACGTCGGCGATGTCCGACGCCCAGTGGGGCGGTCTCATGATCGGCGACGAGTCGTACGCCGGTGGCCGCAACTACCGCCGGTTCGAGTCCACGGTCCGCGAAATCTTCGGGTTGCCGCACGTCATCCCGACGCACCAGGGGCGCGTCGCCGAGAACCTCCTTTTCTCGACGGTCCTGAAACCGGGAGACGTCGTGCCGAACAACACCCACTTCGACACCACGCGGGCCAACGTCGAAGTCAACGGCGGGATCGCGCTCGACTTCGTCATTCCGGAGGGGAAGGAGCCGCGGAACCGCCACCCGTTCAAGGGGAACATGGACCTCGTCCGGCTCGAGCGGTGCCTCGACGAGAACCGCGGACGGGTTCCGCTCGTGATGCTCACCTTGACCAACAACTCCGGGGGCGGCCAGCCGGTCTCCCTCGAGAACGTCCGCGCAACCCACGAGCTCTGCACGCGCTTCCATGTACCGCTCGTGATCGACGCCTGCCGTTTCGCCGAAAACGCCTGGTTCATCAAGCAGCGCGAGCCGGGCCAGGCGGCAAGGAGCGTCGCCGAAATCGTGCGCGAGATCTTCGAGCTGTCCGAGGGCTGCACGATGAGCGCGAAGAAGGATGGCCTGACGAACATCGGCGGCTTCCTCGCGCTGCGCGAGGAGTCGTGGGTCGAGAAGTTGAAGAACATGCTCATCCTGATCGAAGGCTTCCCGACGTACGGGGGCCTCGCCGGGCGCGACCTCGAGGCGATCGCGATCGGACTCCGCGAGGTCCTGGACGAGAGCTACCTCGCGTTCCGCGTGGGGCAGGTGACGGCGTTCGGGGAGGATCTGGCGGGCGCCGGAGTCCCCGTCGTCGAGCCGATCGGCGGGCACGCCGTTTACATCGATGCGCGCTCGTTCGCGCCGCACCTCGCCCCGGACGAGTACCCCGCGGAAGCGCTGACGATCGCGCTCTATCGCGAGGGGGGAATCCGAGCCGTCGAAATCGGCGGCGTCATGTTCGGAAAGCCGGATCCCCTCCAACCCGGGCGCGAGATCCTGCCGGATCTCGACCTCGTGCGTCTCGCGGTCCCGCGGCGGGTGTACACGAACTCGCACCTGGAATACGTCGCGGAGGTCGTGAAGCGGCTCCACCGCGAGCCCTCGAAGCTCCGCGGGGTGCGGATCGTCCGGCAGGCGCCGGTCCTCCGGCACTTTACGGCCCAGTTCGAGCTCGTCTAGAGCCCGGGAGCTACAATTTTCCCCGTGATCACGGGGTACAACACCGACGTCAAGCACCGGGACCGCGTCTTCCACATACAGACGGAAGACCGGGGCGACCGGCAGCCGTACGTCGAGTCGTTCGTTTACGTCGGCGGCGAGATCCTCGGCGGAAAGAGGACTCTCTATCCCGAGGCCCTCCGCGACGGGGGGGACGAGCGCGCGGTGCGCGAGCTCATGGAACAGCAGCACCGCTCGCTGATCGCGGCCATCCGCGAGGGAGCCTTCGAGGCGACCGATGGATCGGTGCGCGCGCCTGCGGAGATGGCACTCGGAGGCGAAGCGTCGCAGGCCCCGTCGGGGGTTTCCGAGCTCCGCGAGCAGGTCATGCCCCGGATCTCCCCGCGGAGGTCGAGCGATTCGGCGCGCGTTTCGGGGGACCGGACGCTCGACCAGGTCATCCTCGACTACCTCGCGGCAGAGGGCAGCCCGGAGCAGATCGACCTGACCTTCTCGCCCGCGCCTGACTTCGTGTCGGGCAAGCGCGTCGAAGTCCGTCTGCGCGCCGAGCTCGCCCTCTCGCGGCGACCCGTCGCGGGCGCCTCCGTCCAGATCCGCGTCCTGTCCTCGGCCCGGGCGCTCCCTGTCTTCCAGGGGAGGACCGGCCCCGACGGCGGTTGCTCGGTCGCGTTCCAGATGCCCACGATTCCGTCGGGGGCCGCGGCCGCGGTCGTGCGGCTGACGTCCGACTCCGGATCGACCGAGATCCAGTATCCCGTGCGGCGGGGGGCGTGACGGCCGATTCGCGACCTGCGCGCGACCCGGGAAGTGTGAGCGTGCGGGTCAACGGCGACGAGCGCGCGTTTCCTGCCGGAACCTCCGTCGCGGGGCTTCTCGCGTCGCTCGGGGTCTCGACCCCGCGCGTGGCCGTCGAGCGCAACCGCGAGATCGTCTCGAAGGCGGCGTACGACTCGACGCTTCTGGAGGACCGCGACGTACTGGAGGTCGTTGAGTTCGTCGGAGGAGGGTAGTCTCGCCGATCTGCAACACAAGGTCGTCGGGGCTTTGCTCAATTCGCAGCGCGAGGAGTCTCCCGAAGGGAGGAGCCTCGCGCTGCGGGAGCGGGAGTGAGCGAGCGATCAGGCGTTCGGTGGAGGCCAGCTTGCCGAGCCGAGCGCCGGGCGCCGGTGGCGAAGCCAGATCGCGAGCGAACGAAAGCGACGGCTTAGTCGCAGT